>JAJDVM010000195.1 GCA_022826125.1 Defluviicoccus sp. | reverse complement strand
CCTGACCGGCGGGCTCGGCGGGATGGGCGGCGCGCAGCCGCTCGCCGCCACCATGGCCGGCGCCAGCCTGATCGCCGTCGAGTGCCAGCCGAGCCGGATCGAGTTCCGCCTGAGGACCCGCTATCTCGACACCGAGGCGGCTTCGATCGACGAGGCGCTCGCCATCGTCGAGCGCGCGCGCGTCGACGGAAAGCCGGTCTCGGTCGGCCTCCTCGGCAACGCCGCCGAGATCTATCCCGAGATGCTCGCGCGCGGCATCCGCCCCGACGCGGTGACCGACCAGACATCGGCGCACGACCCGGCGAACGGCTACCTGCCGGCCGGCTGGACGCTCGAGGAGTGGGCCGAGCGGCGCGAGCGCGACCCGGCCGGTGTCGCCGGAGAGGCCAAGCGGTCGATGGCGCGCCAGGTCGAGGCCATGCTCGCCTTCCACCGCGAGGGTATCCCGGTGCTCGATTACGGCAATAACATCCGCCAGATGGCGTCCGAGGCTGGGCTCAAGGACGCGTTCGACTTCCCGGGCTTCGTCCAGGCCTATGTCCGCCCGCTGTTCTGCCGCGGCAAGGGGCCGTTCCGCTGGGCCGCGCTGTCGGGCGATCCGGAGGACATCTACCGCACCGACGAGGCGGTGAAGGAGCTGCTGCCCGACGATCGCGCGTTGCACACCTGGCTCGACATGGCGCGCGAGCGGATTGCGTTCCAGGGGCTGCCGTCCAGGATCTGCTGGCTCGGGCTCGGCGACCGCGACCGGGTGGGTCTCGCCTTCAACGAGCTGGTGCGGACGGGCGAGATAAGCGCCCCCATCGTGATCGGCCGCGACCACATGGATTCGGGCTCGGTCGCGAGCCCCAACCGCGAGACCGAGGGGATGCTCGACGGCACCGACGCGGTCGCCGACTGGGCGTTCCTCAACGCGATGCTCAACACCGCCTCCGGCGCGACCTGGGTCAGCATCCACCACGGCGGCGGGGTCGGCATGGGCTATTCCCAGCACGCCGGCATGGTGGTGCTCGCCGACGGCACCGAGGCGGCCGCGCGCAAGCTCGCCCGGGTGCTGTGGAACGACCCCGGCTCCGGCGTGATGCGCCACGCCGACGCGGGCTACGACATCGCCATCGAGACGGCGAAGACGCACGGCCTCGACCTGCCGATGCTGGAGGGGTAGGGGGCGGCACCCTCCCCCGTCATTTCGACCGAGCGGAGCGAGCGGAGAAATCTGTCACCCCCGACGCCGCGACTCCGTGCGTGACAGATATCTCCGCTCCGCCTCCCTCCGGTCGGCTCCGGTCGATATGACGGGGAACCGAAAGGACGCCTCCCCCCTACAACGTCATCAAATCCTCGCCGATGACCAGCGCGCCGGCGTAGTCGCGGCGGATGATCTCGCTGAGCTCGCGGGGTTCGGAATCCGGCAGCATGTGCGTCGTCACCAGCAGGCCGATTTCGGCGTCCCTCGCCACCAGCGAAAGCCGTTCGGGCGAGGTGTGGGCGTGCGGTGTGTGGCCCTTGTCGATGTCCGGCGCCTTCCACTTGTCGTACTGCACGCATTCGTGGATCAGCACGTCCGCGCCGTGCGCGTGCCGGATCAGGTTCTCGCAGGGGCAGGTGTCGCCCGACAGCACGATCCTGCGGTCCTTCGATTCGAACAGGTAGCCGAACGGCTGGTCCAGCGGGTAGTGCTCCACGTCGAAGGCCGTGACCCTGACCCCGTCGACCTCGGCGGCGAGGCCCTGGTCGATCTCGTGGACGACGATGTTGGGCATTCCGCGCGGCGTCTTGCGGATCTTCATCCGCATTTCGAGGTCGGGGCGGTGCATTTCCAGCAATCGGTCGACCATCGTCCGGATGCCCGCCGGCCCGTAGATGTGCCACGGCGCGTCGCCGCCGTAGATCCAGCGGCAGATGATGAAATGCCCGAGGTCGATATAGTGGTCGGAGTGCAGGTGGGTGATGAACAGATGGTCCACCTCGTCCGGCCGCACCCCCGCCTCGACCATGCGCGCGACGATGCCCGAGCCGCAATCGACGATGAAGTTGCTGGCGCCCGCCCGGACCGCGTAGCCCGGGCCGCGCCGCTTGGGGTTGGGAAACGGCAGCCCGGTTCCCAGCAGGCTCACTTGCATGCGCTCTCTCCCGGTCGGCGGTGCCAAGACTCCAACCGTACCACCGGCGGGGACCGCGCACATGCGGGCGCGCACTTCCGGCTGTGCCGCGACCGGAGAGGTGGCCGGGCACAATGGAGGAAAGGGGAAAGAATTGCTGAAAATGAATAGAATAAGTATTGATATAGGATAAAATATATACTATTTTCGGACATGGAGTTCGAGTTCGATCCGAGGAAGAGCGCCGCGAACGAAAGCAAGCACGGCATCGACTTCCGCGATGCGCAGGCGCTGTGGGACGATCCATCGCTGCTCGAAGCGCCGGCGCGAACGGAAGACGAGCCGCGTTTCATCGTCATCGGCAGGATCGGGGAACTGCATTGGTCGGCGGTATGCACGCTCCGCGGCGAACGCATACGGATTATCTCGGTCCGCCGCGCACGCAAAGAGGAGGTCGAGCGCTATGAAAGCCCATGAGTTCGACCGGGCATTCGATTCCGGGGAGGACGTGACCGGGCAGGTGGACTGGTCGCGGGCGCGGCGGGTCAACACCGAGTCCAGGCGCGTCAACGTGGATTTTCCGGCCTGGGTCGTCGAGGCCCTCGACCGTCAGGCAAGGATACTCGGCGTCCCGCGGCAATCGCTCATCAAGCTCTGGATCGCCGAGCGGCTGAAGCAAACCTCGTGAGGGCGAGGCGCGCGCCGGTGTGGCGTCCCTCGATACGGCGCTGGCGCGCCTACTCGGGATGAGGAGAATTTTGGGCCGTCCACAACCCACCCCTCACCCTGAGTAGCCGCCGAAGGCGGCGTATCGAAGGGCGGGCCTCCGCCGTGTCGGCGGTTCCAGGTAAAACGAGCGCGGTTCGGCCCGACTCCGCGCCTCCTTCTCCTCGGCCCGCCGCATTCGACAAGTTCAGGGCGGGCCCTTCGATACGCGGCTACGCCGCTACTCAGGGTGAGGGATTCTCATTCCCTGTGTTCATCCCGAGCGAGCGCGCCGGCGCCGTATCGAAGGACGCCCCCGGGCCCGCGCCTACTTCATGAGGCCCGCTTCCTTGTAGTACTTGGCGGCGCCGGGATGGAACTCCATGTTGCCCTTCTGGGTGGCGAATTCGAGCGACACCGCGTCCATATAGGGCGCGCTGTCGCGGATGCCCTCGAGGTTCGACCAGAACAGCTTGGTCATCGCGTAGACGGTGTCGTTGTCGAGCCCCTCGCGCGCGGTGACGCCGAGAATCGCGCCGTTGCTGTAGACGTCGGCCTCGTTCGCCTGGGCCGAGCCGTAGGCGCCCTTCTTGACGACGCCGTTGATCCGCCCGAGCGGCGTGAAGAATTTCTTCAGCGCCGGCGTCGCGCGGAGGTCGGCGGGGTTCGGCACGCCGAGGAAGCGGATCTTCGACGTCGCCGCGACCTGCTGGAGCTGCGCGCAGGGATCGAGGCAGGCGATGGTGTAGACGTCGATCTGGCGGTCCTGGAACGCCTGCAGGGCCGAGGCGAAGTTGAGGTTCACGCTCTTGAAGTCGCCCTTCTTGGAGTCGAGCCCGGTCAGCGCCTTGATGAAGGCGAGCCCGGTCACCAGCTGGCCGCCGGACGGCGGGCCGATGAAGCCGCGCTTGCCCTTGAGGTCGGCGAGCGTCCTGATGCCGGAATTCTCGTAGACCGTGTAGTGGTAGGCGCCGGCCGGGAACCAGAACACGATCCTCAGCTTCTTGGCGAGCTCCTTGACGCCCTTGAGCTTCTTGTAGACCCGGGTCCCCGCCTTCATCCACGCAATGGCGACCGGCGCGGTCATCGACATGTCGATCGACCCGCGCGCCACGTCGACCATGTGCTTGGTCGCCGTGCCGGTGGCGTCGACCGTGATCTCGAAATCCTTCTGCCCCTGGTTCACCAGGTTGGCGAAGGTGGTCATGACGAGATACATCGACGAGCCCGGCGCGATCGTCGACATCTTGACCTGCCGCTTCTGCGCCTCCGCCGGCATCGCGACCGCGGCGGCCATCAGGCCGGCAGCGGCCAGTACGCTCCATCGCTTCATCATGGTCAGCCTCCCTCTTCTTGTTTCGCCGTACGTCCCTCGACCGACGGGCCGGACATCCGGCTCTCCACCGCGAACGATGCCGCCACCACGGCGGCGCTCACGCCCGCGACCAGCGGATCCGGCACCAGCACCGCGACCCCGGCGACGATCCGCACGAGCCGTTGTAGCGGCCCGATGGACCCTATGGAATAGGCTCCGAGCCCCGTCGCGAGCGCCACCGTCGAGACCAGGAAAACGCCTATTCCCCACGCCAGCCCGGCATAGGTGAACCCCGTCTCCACCAGGACGATACTGGGATGGTAGACGAAGATGAAGGGGATCAGGAAACCGGCGATCGCGAGCCGGACCGCGACGACGCCGGTCTCGATCGGTTTCGAGCCCGCGATGGGCGCGGCGGCGAAGGCGGCGATGGCGACCGGCGGCGTGATCGCCGACAGCACCGCGTAGTAGATCACGAACAGATGGGTGAGCAGCAGCGACAGCCCCAGCTTGCCGAGCGCCGGCCCGATGATCAGGACGATGATCAGATAGGCCGCGCCCACCGGCACCCCCATGCCGAGCAGCAGGCAGCCGATCGCCATCACCACCAGCGACAGGAACAGGCTGTCCCCGGCGATAGAGAGGATGGTCGCCGCGAACTTGATGCCGAGCCCCGACATGTTGACCATGCCGACGACGAAGCCGATCGCGGCGACGACGATCATGATGGTCGCGCAGGTGCGCCCGCCGCGCATCAGGGCGGCCAGGATCTTCCGGACGGACCGGAACTCGGGGTAGAGGACGAGCGACAGCACGAAGGCGGAGATCAGCCCGTAGAAGCCCGCGTTCTGCGCCGTCCGCCCGGTCATCAGCACGTAGACGATCACGCCGAGCGGGACGAAGAACGAGATCGAGCGGATCCAGTCGGTGGTGTCCAGCCTGACCCGCTCCGCCTTCGGGGTCGGCCGCAGCCCCTGCCGCCGCGCTTCCAGCCAGACGACGGAGAACAGGCTGAGATAGTACATCAGGGCCGGGATCGCCGCCGCGGCGATGATGGTGAGATAGGGAATCCCCGTGATGTCCGCCATCAGGAAGGCGACCGCGCCCATCACCGGCGGCATGATCTGCCCGCCGGTCGACGCCGCCGCTTCCACAGCGCCGGCGAACCTGGGCCGGAAGCCGGTGCGCTTGATCATCGGGATGGTGAAGACGCCGGTGGTGACGACGTTGGCGACCGCGGCGCCGTTCATGGTGCCGAAGCTGGCGCTGCCGATGATCGCCGCGTGCGCCGGGCCGCCGCGCAGCGGGCCGGTCACGGCGAAGGCGAACTTGAGCAGCGTCGCGCCGGCGCCCGAGGCCTCCAGGATCGCGCCGAACAGGATGAACACCAGCACGATCTGTCCCACCACGGCGACCGGCCGGCCGAACACCCCGTCGGTGCTGTACCAGAGCTTCTCCGAGATCAGGAACCACTTGACCTCCGGGATGTTCAGCGTGCCCGGAATCAGGTTCCCGAAGAGCAGGACCGCCAGCGAGAGCAGGCAGACGAGGAACAGCGGCAGGCCGAAATGCCGGTAGGTGAGGTAGAACAGCAGCGCGATCCCGGCGAAGCCCACCAGGTAGTCGAACACCGAGAATTCGACGAAGAAGTGGAGCTGCTCCGTCATCAGCACGATCCAGAAATAGTAGATCGGCGCGAGCGCGAGCAGCATCCCGGCGTTGAGCGCGATCGAGCCCCAGGGGACGTTCTCGCGCCTGACGTCCATGTTCTCGGTAGAGAAGACCAGCAGCGAGATCAGGATGGGCAGCCCGGTGGTGCCGGCGCGCACCCAGACCTCGTCGAACACGCCGAACCCGGCGATGTAGATCGCGAACGCCGCGAGGCCGAGCGCCAGGATGTCGGCCAACCCGCGGCCGTACGCGACGATGCGTTCCCTGGGCGACATCTCGTTCCGACTCCCCCGGCAGGCCGACGGGCTGGCGCGGCGGGATTATAGCAAGCGGGACGGGGCGGGGGGCGACCGGCGTCGGCCGCGCTTCGGCCGTCGAAATCGGCCCCACCCGTCGTTTCGACCGGAGCCGACCGGAGGGAGGCGGAGCGGAGAAATCTTCCCGCGCCGCTACCGACGCATTCGGGCGGAAAGATTTCTCCGCTCGCTGCGCTCGGTCGAAATGACGACGGGGGGCGGGAGCGGGCAACGACGACAGGCGGAAGAGGGGCGCCTCGGCCGCGGTCGAGGTCACGGGGAGGACGGTGACCGCGGCGTGTCCGGAAAAGAGATCGGTCTGGACGCCGCTGCCGGCGTTCGCTGAGGCACGGTGTCAAGAGGCGCGGCCAGTTGCCTGATCGGGCGGCGAAAGAGCCCCGTCGTCCGCCGCGAAAGGACGCGGAGGCCGACGCGATCCGCGTCCCCGGGGGACGCGAAATAGTCCCATATCGGGACAATGTTTCACGTGAAACATAGGTCAACAGTGCTGTCCTTTGTTTCACGTGAAACATTAGGCCCTAATACATGTGCTGGCCGCCGTTGATGCTCAGCGTCGAGCCGGTGATGAAATCGGCGTCGTCGGAGGTCAGGAAGAGCACGCCCCGGGCGATGTCGTGCGCCGTGCCGAGCCGGCCCACCGGGATGCGCTCGACGATCCGTTCCAGCACCCGCTCCGGCACCGCGCGGACCATGTCGGTGTCGACATAGCCGGGCGCGATGGCGTTGACCGTGATGCCCTGGGCCGCGCCCTCCTGGGCCAGCGCCTTGGTGAAGCCGTGGATGCCCGACTTGGCGGCGGCGTAGTTGACCTGGCCGTACTGCCCGCCCTGGCCGTTGATCGAGCCGATATTGACGATGCGGCCGAACTGGCGCTCCCGCATGCCCTCGATCACCGCGCGCGAGCAGTTGAAGCAGGACGAGAGGTTGGTGCGGATCACGTCCTCCCAGCTGCCGTGCTCCATCCGGTGGAGCGTGCCGTCGCGGGTGATGCCGGCGTTGTTGACCAGGATGTCGATCGGGCCGAGATCGGCCTCGATCCGGGCGACGCCGTCCTTCACCGCCGCGAAGTCGCCGACGTCGAACTTGTAGACCGGGATGCCGGTGCGCCCGGCGAAGTCGCGCGCGCGCTCGTCGTCGCCGCCGTAATTCGCCGCCACCCTGCAGCCGGCATCCCGCAGCTCCACCGAGATCGCCTCGCCGATGCCGCGGGTGCCGCCGGTGACCAGCGCTACATGTGCCATGGCCCGTCCTCCCTCGCTCAGCCGCGCTCGACGCACATGGCGATGCCCATGCCGCCGCCGATGCAGAGCGTCGCCAGCCCCTTGCCCGCGCCGCGCCGCCTCATCTCGTGCAGCAGGGTGACGAGGATCCGCGCGCCCGAGGCGCCGATCGGGTGGCCGAGCGCGATCGCGCCGCCGTTGACGTTCACCGTCTCCACGTCGAAGCCGAGGTCGCGCGCCACCGCGCAGGACTGCGCCGCGAAGGCCTCGTTCGATTCGACGAGGTCGACCTCGCCGATTTGCCACCCCGCCTTCTCCAGCGCCCTGCGGCTCGCCGGGATCGGGCCCGAGCCCATCAGCGCCGGATCGACGCCGGCCGTCGCCCAGGAGACGATGCGCCCGAGCGGCTCGATCCCGCGCCGGGCCGCCTCGTCGGCGCTCATCAGCACCAGCGCCGCCGCGCCGTCGTTGATGCCGGACGCGTTGCCCGCGGTCACCGTGCCGTCCTTCGCGAAGGCCGGGCGGAGCTTTGCCAGCGTCTCCGCCGTGGTGCCGTGGCGTGGGTACTCGTCGGCCTCGACCTCGATGTCGCCCTTGCGGTGGGGCACGACGACGGTCGCGATCTCGTCGGCGAACCGGCCCGCCTTCTGCGCCTCCTCCGCCTTGGCCTGGCTGGCGGCGGCGAACGCGTCCTGCTCGGCGCGGGGGATCTGCCAGCGCTCGGCGACGTTCTCCGCCGTGGTCCCCATGTGGTAGCCGTGGAAGGCGTCCCACAGCCCGTCCTTGATCATCGTGTCGGTGAAGGAGACGTCGCCCATCTTCCGGCCGGCGCGCATGTGGGCGGCGTGCGGCGAGAGGCTCATGCTCTCCTGCCCGCCGGCGACGACGATTTCCGCGTCGCCGGCGCGGATCGCCTGCCCGGCCATCGCCACCGCCCGCAGCCCCGAGCCGCACACCTGGTTGATGGTGAGCGCGGTCTTCTCCTCGGGGATGCCGGCGGCCATGGCGGCCTGGCGGGCCGGGTTCATGCCGCAGCCGGCGGTCAGCACCTGGCCCAGCACCGCCTCGTCGACCTCGGCCCCCACCACCTCCGCGCGGCTCATCGCCGCCTCGATGGCGACCTTGCCGAGGTCGGCGGCGGGCACGCTCGCGAACGCGCCGTTGAACGCGCCGATCGGGGTGCGCGCGGCGCCCGCGATGACGATGTCTGCCATGGATCCGTTCCCCTCCGAGTATCTGCAACCGATCTAACCCGCCCCGCCCCGCGAGGCAACCGGACAGAACCGCGCACCCTAATGTTTCACGTGAAACAAAGGTCAGCATTACTGCCTTATCCTTCGTGTGAAGAACACCGCCTAAGTGGCAAAAATCGGATTTTCGCGAAACATCGTTACCCGACGGCGCCGGTTTCGCGTCCCCCGGGGACGGCGATGGACTCCCCCCCGCGCGCGGCTTACGCTTTTTCCGCGCCGGCAGGGGAGGCAGCCATGAAGATCGTGGCGTTCGCGCAGAACCAGTACCGCAATTTTCCCGACGACTTCCAGGACCGCCACGAGGGCACGGTGACGACTCCTTACGCGCTCGCCGAGCCGGGCGAGGTGCGCGCCGCCTTCCGCGACTATCTCGACTACATCATGCAGGCCGCCCGGTCGGGCTTCGACGGCGTCGCCTTCACCGAGCACGCCCAGACCACCTACGACATGATCGCCAACCCGAGCCTGATCGGCTCGGCGATCGGCTACGCCACCGAGACCGAGGGGCTCGACGTCGCGGTCTACCCGGTCGGCCGCTCGCTCGGCAAGGCGCGCGAGCCGGTCCGCGTCGCCGAGGAGTACGCGATGATCGACTGCATCTCGGGCGGAAGGCTGATGGCCGGCTTCCCGGTCGGTCTGATGTTCGACGCGGCGATCAACAACGGCGTGCCGCCGATCGAGGTGCGCCGGCGCTACACCGAGAACCTGCGGCTCGTCCTGCGCGCCTGGCACGACCCCGAGCCGTTCGCCTGGAACGGCCGGTTCACCCAGCTCCCGTCGGTCAATATCTGGCCCAGGCCGCTGCAGCAGCCGCTCCCGGTCTGGATCACCGGCGTCGGCAACCCGGCGACGATGCGGCTCGTGCTGGAGAACAATTTCGGCTTCAACTATTTCGGCTGGTTCGGCAGCGAGCTCACCGCCAGGCGGGTGTTCGACCGCTTCTGGGAGATCGCCGACGAGCTCGGCGCGCCCGCCAACCCCAACCGCATGGCCTTCATGGCCTCGGTCTGCGTCGGCGAGACGGACGAGGAGGCGGAACGCATCTACGGCCCCCATCTCGAATACTTCTTCAACAAGGGGCCGGGCGCGACCCAGCTCGGCAAGCTCGCGATTCCGGGCGGCATCTCGCTCCCTGGCATCCGTTTCCTGCTGGAGGACCAGGCCGGCGATTTCGGCTTCGCCCACGAGATGCGCCACGCCAGCGCGGCGCGGATCCTCGAGGTCGGCGCGGCCGTCGTCGGCTCGCCCGACACGGTGGCCGAGCGGCTGATCGGGATCGCCCGCGACTTCCGCGTCGGCAACCTGGTGACGATGCTCAAGATGGGCTCTATGCCGCGCGATCTGGTCGCCGACAACGTCGCGCGCTTCGCGGAGTCGGTGCTGCCCCGGCTGCGCGAGGCCGGGGTCGGCGACGACTGGCCGCATCGCTGGTGGCCCGAGCGCCTGGGCGGCAGTCCGGAACCCGCCGGCGCCAGGCTCGACGCGATGGCGGGAGCCGCGTGATGGCGGGGATCGAGCTTGGCGAGCGCGAGGTCGAGGTATGGGGCGGCCGGCTCGCGATGCGCTTCAGGACGGCCGGGTCGGGCCCGCCGCTGGTCTATCTCCACCCGGCCGCGGGGCTGCACTTCGATCCCTTCCTGGAAGCGTTGAGCGCCGACTGGACCGTCATCGCGCCGGAGCATCCCGGGACCGGCGGGGGCGACGCGGACGCGATCCACGCGGTCGACGATCTGTGGGACCTCGTGCTGATCTACGACGAGGCGATCCGCGCGCTCGGCCTCGACGGCCCGGTCGTCGCCGTGGGCCAGTCCTTCGGCGGCATGATGGCGGCCGAGCTGGCGGCGCACGACCCCCGCCTGTTCGAGCGCCTGGTGCTGCTCGCCCCGATCGGCCTCTGGCGCGAGGATCTGCCGATCGCCAACTGGATCATGACGCCGCCGGAGGAGCTTCCGGCGCTGCTCTTCAGGCACCCGGACTGCGCGGCGGCGCAAGCGATGTTCACCCCGCCCGAGGACCCCGGCGAGGCGCTCGCGGCCACCGCCGGGCTGATCTGGGCGCTCGGCTGCACCGGCAAGTTCGTCTGGCCGATCCCCGAGAAGGGGCTCGCCAAGCGCCTCCACCGGATCGCCGCGCCGACGCTGATCGTCTGGGGCGAGGACGATGCGCTGATCCCGTCGGCCTACGCCGCCGAGTTCGGCGCGCGCATCGCCGGCAGCCGGGTCGAGGTCCTCCCCGGGTGCGGCCACATCCCGCAGCTCGAACGGGGCGCCGAGACGCTGGACCTGGTGCGCGGGTTCCTGGCGGGGTGAGAAACGAGCGAAAACCCGACAAGGGCAGGCTTGGCGCCACGCCCCGGAACTCCTGGGGCATCGGCGCCGGTCATGCCGATCTCGTGCGCCCTGCCGTGCCGCCCAGGCCGGTCTCATTCGAGGCCGACCCTCAATCCCTGACGATCGACCTCAGTCGGACCGCCATGGTCGTCGTCGACATGCAGAACGATTTCTGTTCCAAGGGCGGCTGGTTCGACTCCCGCGGGATCGACATTGCGCCGGTTCGCGCGCCGATCGATCCGCTCAACGCCTTTTTGCCGGAGCTCCGCAAGGCGCGCGTCCCGGTGGTCTGGCTCAACTGGGGCAATCGGGCGGATCTGATGAACCTGAACCCCACCGTCCTGCATTCGGGGAATCCGACCGGCGACGGCGTCGGCTATGGCGACATGCCGGAGGGCGGGCGCGCGCCCGTGCTGGAAAAAGGCGGCTGGGGCGCGCGCATTTGCGACGATCTCGAGACCGCGCGCGACGACATTCATGTCGACAAGTACCGGTTAAGCGGTTTCTGGGACAACGAGTTCGACAGCGTTCTCAGAAATCTCGATGCGAGGACGCTGCTGTTCGCCGGCGTCAATGTCGATCGATGCGTACTCGCGACGATGCAGGACGCCGGCTTCCTCGGCTACGACTGCATACTGATCGACGATTGCGCGGCGACGACATCGCCCGACTATGTCGTGCGGGCGGTGAAATATCTGGTTCGCGGCATTTACGGCTTCATCGCCCGCTCCGGGGACGTCGCGCGCGCGCTCGACGACAGCTAAGCCGGCCGGTTCCCAGCGGGAAATTTCGAAGTTCCTTGGTGACGGGACAAATCGTGCCGATAATGGCGGCAGTCGATTTGGAACTGTCGGCGGTCCGGAGAGTTTTCCGGGCCGAAACACGAAGATAAAAGGGAGACGCGCAATGGCATCGAAATTCCTGCGGCGCGGGGGCCTCGCGGTCCTCTGCCTCGCCGCGATCGCCGCGCTCGGCGGCGGGGCGGCGCAGGCGGCCGACCCGCTCAAGGTTCGCTTCATCCTCAACTGGAAGTTCCAGGGGCCCCAAGCCTGGTTCTTCCTCGCCGACGACAAGGGGTACTTCAAGCAGGCCGGCATCGATATCCAGCTGGACCAGGGCGCGGGTTCGGGCGCCGCCGTGCCGAAGGTGGCGAGTACGGCCTATGACGCGGGTTTCGGCGACATCAACGCGATCACGCGCTTTGCCGCGAAGAACAAAGGCAAGCAGCCGGTCGCCGTCTACATGATCTACAACCAGACGCCGTTCGTCATCGCGACGCCCAAGGCGTCCAAGATCATGAAGCCGACGCAGCTCGAGGGTATGACCCTCGGCGCGCCCGTCAACGACGGCGCGTTCAAGCTGTTTCCCGCGTTCGCCAATATCGCGGGCATCGATGCGTCGAAAGTCAGTTGGCAGCACATGAAGCCCAATTTGCGCGTCACCATGCTCAAGCAGGGCAAGGTGCAGGGCGTATCGGGTTACCACCTGACGGTCCTGTTCGATGCGCTGCGCGTGGGCATGAATCCCGACCGCGACCTCGACTTCATGCGCTTCGCCGATTTCGGCATGGACCTCTATTCCAATGCCGTGATGGTGAGCCAGGAAATGCTCAAGAGCCATCCCGACAAGGTCAAGGGAATGGTCGGCGCCATTAACAAGGCGTTCTGGGAAGTCGTGGCGAACCTGGAGGTCGGGCTCGACGCGGTGATGCGGCGCGAGCCGCTGCTCAAGCGGAATTCGGAAAAGGAGCGTCTGCTGGCGACGCTGAAGCACCTCATCCTGTCGCCCGAGATGGAGAAGGTCGGCATGGGCGATACCGATCCCGTCCGGCTCAAGCGGTCCATCGGCATCGTCGCCAAGGCGTTCAAGCTGAACCGGACGCCGGAGCCCGACGAGGTATTTCAGGCGCGTTTCCTGCCGCCTCTGAAGGACCGTATGGGCAAATGAACGATTCGGCCCGGGCCCGGCCGGCGGACCACGACGATACGCCGGCCGGGCCGGGGTCGTCGGCGGGCGCGACCGTCTCGCTCGAGAAGGTCGCGCTTCGCTATGGCGATCCGGAAACCGGCACGCTCGCCCTGAAGGATACGGAACTCACCATCGGGGCCGGCGAGTTCGTCGCTATCGTCGGACCCAGCGGGTGCGGCAAGTCGACCCTGATGAAGCTGGTTTCCGGGCTCAACCCGGCGACCGAAGGGGTGGTGTCGGTGGCCGGGGAGATCGTGACCCGGCCGATCAAGATCGTCGGCATGGCTTTTCAGAACCCGACCATGCTGCCGTGGCGCAGGACCATCGACAATGTCTTGCTGCCGCTCAAGATCGTGCGCCCCTATCGGGAAAATTTCCGGCGCGACCGGGAGCGGAATACCGCCCGTGCCGAGGCGCTGCTGCGCCGCGTCGGACTACACGGATTCAGCCGGCAATTCCCGTGGCAGCTGTCCGGCGGGATGTTGCAGCGGGCCTCGCTCTGCCGCGCGTTGATCCATGAGCCCAGCCTCCTGCTGCTGGACGAGCCGTTCGGCGCGCTGGACGCCTTCACCCGGGAGGAGCTGTGGGGCGTGTTGCAGTCCCTCTGGATGGACCGGCGCCCCACCGTGCTCCTGGTCACCCACGATTTGCGCGAGGCGGTCTATCTCGCCGACCGCGTGGTGGTGATGAGCGCCCGGCCGGGACGGATCATATTCGACCGCCGGGTCGACCTGCCGCGCCCGCGCGCGCTCGACGACCTCTTCCGCGATACCGCGGTGCAGTTGATCCACGATCTGCGCGCCCGGATCGAACATTTCCAGCTCGACGAGACCGTCGGGGAAGCGCCGGGACCATGAACAAGCTCAAGAATTTGAACTGGCTCTGGTCGGCTCTCATCATCCTCGGCTTCTTCGTTTTCTGGGAGTTGATGTGTCTGGTCACTGGCATCCCGGACTTCATCCTGCCGCGGCCGAGCGAGTTCGTCGTCGTCCTGATCGAGCAATTCCACGGGATCCGGCGCCACGGCTTGCAGACCCTGATGACGACGACGACCGGTTTCGCCGGGGGCGTGCTGGCAGGCGTGATCATCGGCGCCATCATCGGGTCCTCGAAGGTGCTGTACAACGCGTGCTACCCTATGCTGGTCGGCTTCTACTCGATTCCCAAGGTCGCGCTGGTCCCGGTTTTCGTCGTCTGGTTCGGGATCGGCACCGTGCCGGCCATTCTCACCTCGCTGGTGATCTGCATCTTTCCCGTCGTGGTCAATGTCGCCACGGGTCTCGCGACGACGGAACCGGAGCTCGAGGACGTCCTGCGCGCCCTCGGCGCGAGCAAGCTCGACATCCTGTGGCATGTCGGGTTGCCGCGCTCGCTGCCGTATTTCTTCGCGTCCCTGAAAATCGCGATCACGCTGAGCTTCGTCGGCACCGTGGTGTCGGAAACGGTGGCCGCCAATCTCGGCATCGGCAGCATGATGGTTCTGGCGAGTTCGGACTTCAACATGCCGCTCGTCTTCGCCGGTCTGGTTCTTCTCGCCTCGATGGGGATCGGGCTTTACGCGTGTTTCGCCGTGCTCGAGCGCCGGCTCACCGGGTGGGCCCAGCGAAAGACCGAGTTCGTATCCGGCTGAACCGGACCCGACCCGAATATCGCGCCCTGCCGAGGTCGCCCGACCGCCGCCGAGTTCGGCGCGCGCATCGCCGGCAGCCGGGTCGAGGTCCTCCCCGACTGCGGCCACATCCCGCAGCTCGAACGGGGCGCCGAGACGCTGGACCTGGTGCGCGGGTTCCTGGCGGGGTGAGGGTCCTTCGATACGCGGCTTCGCCGCTACCCGGGATGAGGATTACCCTTTCCCCTCGACCCGAGTAGGCCCGAAGGGCCGTATCGGGGGACGCGCCCTACGCCGCCTGCAGCGACTCCAGGATCTCGCGGCTCGACGGGGCGAGCTCGCACTTGATGGCGTCGAACGCGGAGAGCGGCGGGAAGACCAGCCCGGTGCCCTCCATGTGGCCGCGCATCTCGGTGAGGTAGCGGTTGACGATCGCCTCGGTGGTGTTCCGCTTGAGCCCGTGCTCGAGGCAGAAATCGTTGTCCGCCCCGGTCAGCCGCCCGAAGGCGCGCTTGACGCAGTTGGGCAGCACCCGGTTGAAGATCGCCTGGAACTCGGCGAGCTGCGCCGGGTCCTTGGCGACCTCCTTCAAGTTCTCGACGCCGTTGTCGTAATGGTCCTCCTCGTCGGCCAGCACCTCCTCCTGGCTGTCCGCCCAGGGGGTGTAGGACGACTGGCGGTATTCCATGATCTGGTGGCTGCCGGCGCGGTCGACGGTGAAGTTGAACACCGCGATGTGGAGCCAGTTGTCGAGGTCGAGCTGCCAGAAATCGGCCGCGTCG
>JAJDVM010000213.1 GCA_022826125.1 Defluviicoccus sp. | reverse complement strand
GAATGATGTTCGCCCGCATCTCGTTGACGACGGCGATCAGCGATTCGCGGATCAGTTCGAGACGGACGAAGGGGTTCACGGCAGGGCCTCTCCTCGGCGGGCGCCGGACCCTAGCACCGGGGCGGGGCGAGGCCAAACCGGGGCGGCGGGCGGTATTCCGTCGGTTCGAACCGGATCAAAACCTCTTGGAAAACCGGCCTGCTTGAGGATGTTGTTGGCCGTGTGCCTGCTCTTGATTTTGCTCGGAACCGTTATGGTAAGGCCCGGCCGATCCGCATTCCGCCACTGCTCATGGCTTGACTTACCCTGTCGAATCCTGGCCCAACCAGCCTCTCGCAGCAGGCTCTTCACTACCCGCTCGTAGGTCGCCACCGGAGGAACCCGACTAAGCGTGAGTCAAGCTCAATTCTTCCTCGACTATGAATCTGGGCTTCGGCGAAGACGGAGACCGAGCGTTCTGCCGCCGCACCCGGTCCGTTTCCCGCAACGGATGTCGAACGCGCACCGTAACCTGCACGTCCGAATTCTCTGGCAATTCCAGATTCTGTTCGATCAATTGCGGAACCATTTCAAGGGCCGCTTCGAGCAGTCCGCCGAGGGTGTCCGATTCCAGCGTCAGCCCCGGTATGTCTTCGCTCGTACCCACGTACACGTTGGCCTCTTCGCAACGAAACACGTCGACACTGAACGAATTATCCATCGTCTTCATCTCCAACGCGCCTCGGCCGGGAGTTAGGGTCGTCCAAGCATCCTTGCGGTCCCGGGACGGACCTTCAGACGATGGGTCTTCATGGAAATCCGGTCAAGGCCGGATTTGCCGCTTTCCCGAAACCCAACCACCTTTCGCCACCCAAGGGATGTCGGCCAACGCGTTGTCTAGGGCGCTGGGCGTGCCGGTCGACCGGGCGACTACGATCCTCAACGGCCGGCGGCGTGAGGAAAGGGTCGGAACCGCCGCGTTTAGGCTTGAACATAGAGCTAAAATAGCTATTTTGGCTTTATGAAGGAAATCGCCGCCAGAGACGCCAAGAATCGCTTCGGTCAACTGCTCGACGCCGCGCAGAGCACGCCCGTGCGCGTGACCAAGATGGGCAGACCGGTCGGCGTGATGATGTCGATCCAGCACTATGAGCGGCTTCGCGGCGCCGCATGGGAGCGTCTGACGGCGACGATGGACGCGCTGGGCGAGGACGCCGCCGGAAGCGGGCTGACGGAAACCGGGCTCGAAGCGCTTCTGGCGGATGAGAGCTGATCGGGTCGTCCTGGACACCAACGTCCTGATCAGCGCGGCGCTCCGTCCGCAAGGGCCGCCGCGCGCGTCGGTGAACGCGGTGCGGGCGGAGAACGGCGTCCTGCTGTTCTCCGACGAAACCTTCGACGAACTGCGAACCCGTTTTTTCCGCTCGAAATTCGATCGCTACGCGAGCCGGACGGGCCGCGCCCTCTACCTGGCTCAACTGGAATCGGTCTCGGAATGGGTGTCGATAACCGGCGCGAAGCTCGGATGCCGCGATCCGGACGACGACAAGCTGCTCGAAACCGCGCTGCTGGGGGAGGCGAATTGCCTGGTCACCGGCGACCGCGACCTCCTCGCGATGTCGCCGTTTCATGGGATTCCGATCCTGACGCCGGCCGAGTTCCCGGCTCTCCGGAGCGCGTCATAACGACCGCTCCGTCTGGAAGCACGGCCGGCACTTGGCTTGACCCGACCGGCTGACTAATTTCCGCCCGATGGTCGAACCTTCGGCGCATACCGACAGCTTCATAAACGACAACATGCCGCCGCGCGCGCTGTGGCCGGAGATGGACTATTCGGTCCTGCCCGAGCTCGCCGCCTACCCGCCCCGCTTCAATGCCGCGGTCGAGCTGCTCGACCGGCAGGCGAAAGCGGGATACGCCGACAAGCCGATGTTCCGGTTCGGCGAAGAGGTCTGGACCTGGGCCGACACGCTGGCGCGGGCCAACCGCATCGCCAACCTGCTGGTCGACGAGCTCGGCCTGGTCCCGGGCAATCGCGTGATGCTGCGCTCGGGCAACCACCCGATGCTGGCCGCCGCCTGGTACGCGGTCCTCAAGGCCGGCGGGGTGGCGGTGACCACGATGCCTACCTTGCGCGCGCGCGAGATCGAGTACATCGCCGGCAAGGCGCGCATCCAGTACGTCATTTCGCACCGCGCGCTGGCGGACGACATCGAGGCGGCCGCGCCCGCCTGCGCCGATCTCAGGCGAATTGTCTATTTCGGCGACGATGACGACCCGGACGGGCTCGAGGCGCGCGCGGCAAATGCCGACTCGGCATTCGCGAATGTCGACTCGACATTTGCAAATGTCGACACCTCGGCGGAGGATGTCGCGATTATCGGATTCACCTCGGGCTCGACCGGCACGCCCAAGGGCACGATCCACTTCCACCGCGACCTGCTCGCGGCCGCCGACTGCTTCGTCGGCCATGTCGTCGACATTCGCCCGGGCGACATCGTCTGCGGCAGCCCGCAAATCGCGTTTCTCTACGGGCTGTGCGCCTTCCTGGTGGATGCGCCGCGTTTCGGCGCTTCGACCGTGCTGCTGGAGCGGGCGACGCCGAAGCTGCTTCTGGAAACGATCGAGAAGACCCGCGCCACGGTCTGCTTCTCGACGCCGTCCGGCTACAAGCTGATGCTCGAACATGCGGCGGACTACGACCTCTCCAGCCTCCGCGTATGCGTCGGCGGCGGAGAGCCCCTCGCGCCCGCCGTGTTCAACCGCTGGAAGGAGATTACCGGCGTTTCGATGATCAACGGACTCGGCATTTCGGAACTGCTGCACATCTTCATCTCGGCCGCGGGCGACGACATCAAGCCGGGCGCCATCGGAAAACAGATTCCGGGTTTCCAGGTCCGGGTGGTCGACGACGATTTCGAGGAGACCGCGCCCGGCGAGATCGGGCAGATGATCGTCAAGGGCCCGAACGGCTGCCGCTATCTCGACGACGAGGAGCGCCAGGCGAGATACGTCCGCGACGGCTGGAACCTGTCGGGCGATCTCTGCAAGGTGGACGGGGACGGCTACATCCATTACGAAGCGCGCACCGACGACATGATCCTGACGAGCGGCTACAACGTCTCGGGGCTCGAGGTCGAGGCGGTGCTTCTGGAACACCCCGCGGTGCGCGAATGCGCCGTCGTCGCCTCGCCCGACCCCGACCGGGGCGCGATCGTGAAGGCCTTCGTCGCGCTCGCCGACGGCGCGCGGGCGAACGGCGAGACCGCCGGAGAGTTGCAGGACTTCGTCAAGTCGCAGATCTCGGCCTTCAAGTATCCGCGCGCGATCGAGTTCGTCGACGCCCTGCCGCTCACGGCCACGGGCAAGATCCAGCGGGGAGCGCTGCGCGCCCTCGAACGGGAGCGGGCCGAAGCCCGCCCATCAACGTGACTCTCCGGAGCAGACCATGACAGACATCATCGACTTCCTGATCACCCGCCGCTCGGTCACCGCCCGCAACCTGGGCGATCCCGGCCCGAGCGACGCGGAGCTCGACACGATCCTCAAGACCGGCATGCGGGTCCCGGACCACGGCAAGCTCGGCCCGTGGCGCTTCGTCGTCATCAAGGGCGAGTCGCGGGCGGCGTTCGGCGACGTTCTCGCCGAGGCGTTCAAGACGGAGAACCCCGACGCGTTCGACGAGCTGGTCGAGGTCGAGCGCGAACGTTTCCAGCGCGCGCCCATCGTCGTCGCCGTCACCTCCCGCGTCACGCCGGAGCACAAGATCCCCGAGTGGGAGCAGACGCTGTCCAGCGGCGCGGTCTGCATGAACATGCTGAACGCCGCGCACGCCATCGGCTATTCGGCGCAATGGCTGACCGAATGGCCGGCCTATAACGGCGACGTGGCCGCCGCGCTCGGCTGCGGCGAGAACGAGCGGGTGGCCGGCTTCGTCTATATCGGCACCGCCAAGGAACCGCCGGCCGAACGCACCCGGGCGGAATACGAAGCCGTGGTTCGCGAGTGGAGGCCGGGCGCGTCGTGACGGCGACGATAGCCCTGCGGCCCATCGGGTTCGTCCGCGGCGGGCGCAAGGAGCCGTTCAACGACGACTGGGACAGCGTCACCGCGACGATCGAGCTGGACACCGACTGGCTCGACGCCGACGCGATCATGGGCCTCGACGGCTTTTCCCACGCGGTGGTCCTGTTCCGGTTCCACGTCACCGACCCGGCGACGATCGTCACCGGCGCGCGGCATCCGCGCAACGATCCGGACCTGCCGCTGACCGGCATCTTCGCCCAGCGCGGGCATTACCGGCCCAACCTGATCGGCTCGACGGTCTGCCGCGTGCTCGGGGTGGAAGGAACGAGCGTCCGCGTCCGGGGGCTCGACGCGATCGACGGCACGCCGGTGATCGACATCAAGCCCTACATGACCGCGTTCGCCCCGCGCGGCGAGGTCTTCGAGCCGGAGTGGGTGGACGACGTCATGAGTCGTTACTGGAAAAAACCGTCGTAAGCATATGTGGTTTAACGATTATAAGGCCGATGCGCGGCGCGTATACGAGACCCTGCTCGGGGGCGGCATCGGGATCATCCCGACCGACGTGGGCTATGTGATCCTGGGCGTGACGGCCGAGGCGATCTGGAAGATCTTCCGGGTCAAGCGGCGCAAGCCGGAGAAGCTCAACGCCATGTGCGGCTGCCTCGAGATGCACCGCGACCTGCACCTGCTGGACGACGACCGCCGCGCCGTCGTCTCCGCCATCGTGGGCGACGCCGACCTGCCGATGGGTACGGTCGCGCCGGGGCGGCTCGACCACCCGGCTCTCGCTTCGCTGGACGAGGACGTGCTCGACCAGACGACCGACGAGGGCACGATCGCGATGCTCCTCAACGCGGGACCACTGCTCGACGAGCTCGCGCGGATCGCGTTTGCCGACAACCGGCTGGTGATCGGCTCGTCGGCCAATATCTCGCTCCGAGGCGTGAAGTTCCGGGCCGACGACATCGAGTCCGAAATCCGGGAGGCCGCGGATATCGTCGTCGACTACGGCCTCTCCCGCTGGAACCGCTACGGCAAGTCGTCGACGATGATCGACGTGGGTCGCATGCGGGTGGTCCGCTACGGCTCCTGCTTCGACCTCATCGACGACCTGCTCGCGCGCCGCTTCGGCATCTCCCTGCCGCCCGACCCCTCCGGCTGAGCCGTTCCTCGACACGGCGCTCGAACCTCCGGCCGCAACGCCGCGCCGCG
This sequence comes from Defluviicoccus sp., assembly GCA_022826125.1. GTDB lineage: Bacteria > Pseudomonadota > Alphaproteobacteria > MPNO01 > MPNO01 > MPNO01. The sequence continues at coordinate 1,377 of JAJDVM010000213.1, read as the reverse complement.
GGATCGCGCTCCAGTGCCGATATCCCGAGTATTTGCAAGAAAACTATGAAAATATACCGATCTTTTATATATAGGATACGAATACTCTTCTATACTGCTCCCGGTGCAATGGTGACGCGCCGTTGCCGGTCGCCCGGCGGAGGAAGGGGGCACGGTCGAATCCCGTAGGAATCGCGATCAAGAACGTAGGAATCCGGAAATCCCGCCAAGGAGCGATGCGATGAGAGTGAAGCATTGGATTGCAGCGGGGCTGTGTATAGCTACCGGTCTTGCGCTGTTCGCGGGCGATGCGCAGGCGACGGACGAGGAATCCTCGTACCGGTTCAGGCTGGTGAACCTCCGCATCACATTGAGCGCGTATATAAAGTGCGAGTCGTCCGACGAGTGGCTCAGGGTTCCTGTCGGCATGTCAAGGGACATTTCGTGCAGCGAGCCGGACGCCGAAACGAAGGTCGAAGGCAAGGTAACGAACAGTCACACCCACGATTGCGAGCCCGACCCGGTGATGCGGATAGAGTACAAGCTTTCCAGATACGGGGGTCGCCGCGTTGCGAGTATGTCAAGGGGATGCAGATCCTCGTAGCGTGAGTCTTCGCGAATAGCGACAATCCGCTCCCGGGCACGCCGCCGACGGGCCGGCGCGCGGGCTCCGGAGCCTGCCCGAGGCCGAGACGGCGATAGGGGCTGTTGGCCGGGGACCGCAGAACCGCACGCCCGCCGCGTTCGCAGCGGACGATGGGGCCTCCCCGGTGGTGCCGTGCCGGCGCACGTCGGCCGTGCCCTCCAGCCAGCCCGCTGCCTGCGCGGTGAGATCGTTGTCGTTCGCGCGGCAGCGCCAGAATGCCGGCCGCGCCCGGAAGCAGACCGCGGGAGCAGGGAGGCGTTGGACAGCGACTGCGCGCCGATGATGCCCCGGCGCCGGGAGGGCGTCTGTGTGAGCGCGGTGCAATCGTCCGAGCCACGGACAGGGGCGCGTCGGCCCCGGCCAGGAGAAGGGCGGCGCAGCCGACGCCGGCGGCGATTTTCGTCAGACATGCCAGATACATGGAAGTGCTCCTTATGCTTCGTTTCCGGTTCCACGGGGGTGTCGGAACGCGGACGCCGTCTCCCGTGCCGTGTCCACGAGGGGGCCGGCACGAGCGGCCGTCCGGCAGTCCGGTCCCGTCCGATCGGAAGGGTGCTGCTCAATTACGGTCATGGCCCGGAGACGATCACTTCGTCGCCGGCCTTGAGGCCGGCGAGGATTTCCACTTCGTGGACGGTCGTTTCGCCGACCTCCACCGGCACGTCCCGGGGCACGCCGCCGTCCTTGTCCTTCACGCGGACCCGGTAGTGCCCCGCGCCGCCCCGCACGGCGGCCACGGGCACCAGCAGCGC
>JAJDVM010000063.1 GCA_022826125.1 Defluviicoccus sp. | reverse complement strand
TGGCGCGAGGTCGGTCTGCCGCGCGCGGAGTCGGAGCGCCCGGTCGAGACGGCGATCGGGGAGATGACCGGTGCGATGGCCGCTGGGAAGAAGGTGATGATCCTCAACTTCGGCAGCTTCGTGGTACGCGCCAAGGGTCCGCGCAGGAGGCGCAACCCGAAGACCGGGGAGCCGGTGCCGGTCGCGGCCCATCGGGTGGTCGCGTTCCGCTCCTCGCGCGTCCTGAAGGCCGGCGTCAACCGGGCGTTGTCGGAACGCGGGCGGGACGGAAAGCCGAGCCTCACCTGGCCGGTCAAGCTGTGAGCGCGATGCACGAACCCCGCGGGCAAATGCGGAACGGGAGGAGACTGTCGTGACGACGAGAATTCGAAACCGGTTGGGCGCGCTCGCGGTCGCCCTCGCGCTCGTGCCGACGATGGAGGTCTCGGCCGCGGATCTCGATTGCCCCGCGGGGCTTGAGCCGGCGGGCGAGTTCAGGATGTTCTTCGGGCTGACCGACGGCGCCGGCAGGACGGTCGGCGAGGAGGAGTGGCAGAGCTTCCTCGCCGATACCATCACGCCGCGTTTCAGGGCGGGGCTGACAGTCCTGGCGGGGCGCGGCCAATGGCTCGCGCCCGGCGGCGCCTTGCAGCGCGAGCCGGTCAGGGTGGTGATGGGCGCGATCGCGGCCGACGTGGATGGCGGGATGAATCTGGTGGACGAGATCTCCGCCGCGTTCGAAACGCGGTTCGGTCAGGATCCGGTGTTTCGGATGTGGAACCCGGCATGCGCCGGCATCTACCGGCAATAGCGTCTCGGCCCCGGCGCTCATTCTCCTGGACGGCGCTTCTCCTCCGCGCCTCGGATCGCGATCCTGGCTTCCCGCGGGCTCGCGCCTGCCGCGACTGCGTCGAATGTCTTCGGCAAGAGGTGCCCGACGGTAAGATGGCGCCGCCATGACGGTCCGCATAGCGATCCTGGGCGCGTTCCTCGCCGATGCGGCGTTCCGCATATCTCGCCTGCCCCGGACGGGCGAGACCGCGGTCGCGGAGAGCGTCGCGCTGGGCCCCGGGCGGCAAGGGCTCGAACCAGGCGGTGGTCGCCGCCCGTCTCGGCGCGGAAGTGCTGTTCGTCTCCCGGCTGGGACAGGATGCGCTGGCCGGGATGGCACTGGAGATGTGGGAAGAGGCCGGCGTGACGCCGCTGGTCTCCCGTTCGGAGAGCGCGTCCACCGGGATCGCCTGCGTGATGGTCGACGCGGAGACCGGCGACAACGCCATCGTGGGCCACCCGGGGGCGGCGCTCGAGCTGACGGAGGCCGAGGTGGAGAGGGCGGCGGACGCGGTCCGCTCGGCCTCGGTATTCCTGACCCAGCTGGAGCAGCCCCTGCCGGCCGCGATGCGGGGGCTGGAGATCGCGCGCGGAGCCGGCGCGATCACCGTGCTCGACCCCGCCCCGGCGGCGGACCTTCCGCCCGGCATGCTCGAACTGTCCGATTACGTCACGCCGAACGAGACCGAGGCGGAGCTGCTGACCGGGGTACCGGTCGATACCGGGGAAGGGGCGCGCCGCGCGGCAAGAGAGCTCCGGCGACGCGGCGCGGGCACCGCGGTCATCACCCTCGGCGCGCGGGGCGCCCTGCTGCATGGCCCCGGGACGACGCTGCCGGTACCCCCCTTCCGGGCGGGTCCCACGGTGGAGACTACCGGCGCGGGCGATGCGTTCGCCGGCGCGTTCGCGGTGGCGCTCGCCGAGGGGATGGATCCGGGCCGGGCGGTGCGCTTCGCCTCCGCCGCCGCCCGGCTCTCCGTCACCCGGCCCGGCACCGCGCACGCCATGCCGCATCGGGCCGAGGTCGAGGCGCTGCTCGCGGCGGAATGACGCCGGAGCAGCCTCGAAGACTCGGCGCGACCGACGGTTGGGGCGCCGCCGGTTTCGGAGAGGCCGACCCAGACGGCGGCTCCGCGATGGTCCCGCAACCCGATCCGCGATACCATTGCTCCGCCGGCCCGATCTCTAGGGGGATCCCGCGGGGCGGTCCCGGCGAACCAAGCGGCCATCCCCGGGCCGGCAGGCGACGTGTAGCCATGGGAGGGAAATGGCCGCAAGCCCCGCCGCTGCCCGCCTGCCCTCCCTCCCCGCGCCCCGGCCGGATGAACGGGGCGTTCGCGAGCCTGCTGTCGGGACGGGGCACCGGTCCGGATCGTCAAGCCCACGGACCGCGTCGCCGGGATGTCAGCCGTCCAGGGAATTGCCGCCGCCGCGCCAGCGCGAGCCCGACCTGCATGCGTTGCAGATCCGATGGCCCGCCCAGGCGCTCTCGAAGGTCCTGCCGCACATCAGGCAGACACGATCCCGCGCCTCGTGACGGGGCTCGGGACCGAATTCCTCCGCATCCTCTTCGGCGTCGCCCATCGCCCGCGCAGGCTACCCTCCACCCCCGCGATCCGCAACGCGCCGGACGGCGAGGTGCACGGGTCGGCCGACCCGCACGCACCGCGGAGCCCGCGAATCGTCCATATAATGTCCCGAGAATCTTAAACAGAAATATCTATTTAATAACGAGAAGATTTTAAATAGACTGCCCCATCCGACCGCCCCCCCGAATCCAACATAAGAACGCAACAAGACGGTTCCTCATCCCGGATGCGGGACACCCCCCGGACGGTGGCCTCCCGCCCGCCGCCACGATACAAGACGCCAAGGATGGAAAAAGATATCGACGATATTCCTGTAATTCACCTAAGATCATGGCCACGGCGTATGGCGCGGACGGTCTCCCGGAATGCCTCTTGTCGACAAGAGGCATTCGCCTTCGCCAGGCAGAAGCAGGCATACGCATATCCCGAACTTCCCCCCATGCCACTCGAACCCGTCGGACCCTCATTTTGTGTCCCAATGTATGCCAACGAGAAATGCCTCGACAAACCGCCTAACCCATTCTAAAGTAACGACCATTCACGGAGAGAGAACGACCCTGACCCAACGTGACCTAACCGCCACCTCGACCGTAGGGAATGTACACCATCCTCCTCGCGGACGACAGCCCCGGCGGGCTCCAGGTGCGCGGCCGCGGCGGCGAATGGATCGACGCGATCCCGCCCGCGGACAGCTTTATCGTCAATATCGGCGACCTGATGATGACCTGGACCAACGACCGGTGGCTGTCGAATCTCCACCGCGGCGCCAACCCGCCGCCAGGAGACGGCGCTGGCAGGCTGTCGATCGCCTTCTTCGCGCACCCCAACTACGACGCGACGATCGAGTGCATCGAGACCTGCAAGCGTCCCGGCGAGGAGGCGCGGCATCCTCCCGTCCGCGCCGGCGATTACCGCCGGCGCCAGGTCACGACGATCACCGCCGGGGCGGTATGAAGCCGGCTCAGCCGCGCTCCCGTCCGCGCGGCGAGACGTCGGCCATGCGGGCGTAGAACGCGAGACCGATCGCCAACCCGACGGCGAGGAACCCGAAGGCGGCCCGGTAGGCGATCTCGGGCGCTTCCGCCCCCTGCGGCGCGAAGGAGCCCACGATCACGCCGGTCACCGCCTGGATCACGAACACGCCCAGCATCACCGACAGGTTCTGGAGGGTGAGACCGCGCCCGATAAGCCGGTCCGGCAGGATCGCCCGCGCATGCGCGTGGAGCAGCATGAAGAAGGCGCTCGCGACGGTGAACAGGGCGAGCAGCGCCAGCGCGGGCCACAGGCTGAAACCGGGAACCAGCGCGAGCACCATGAGAACGGCGATCGTGGCGCAGCCCCCGCCGATCACCGCCTTCTTGCGCGAGTCCAGCCAGCGCTCGATCTGGGAGAACAGAATGACGGCGCACAGCAGGGCGACATTGAGGCCGAGCAGCGCGTTGCCCCGGTCCACCCCCCGTAGCCCGTGGACGTCGTTCAGATAGGGGCCGGCCCACAGCCCCACGATGCTGACCATCGTTCCGTAGCTCACGAACTGCACGGCGCAGATCCACCACATCTCGCGGAGCGCGAGGACCTCGCGCAGGCCGCGCAGCATCTCGCCCGCCGTCTCGCGCCGCGCTTCGGCCTGCGGCGCGCCCGGCGGCGCATCGCGGACGATCGTATAGAGGAGCACCGCGACGATACCGGTCGCCGCCGCCATCAGGTAGAACGCGCCGCGCCATCCGATCGCCTCGGAGACGGCGGCAAGCGGGGTCGAGGCCATCAGGGCGCCCAGCCCGCCGATCGTGAACAGGAGCGAGATCAGCCGCGCGTACCGGTCCGGCTCGAACCAGCGGGCGATCACCACCATCGGGCCCATCAATCCCAGCGCGCAGCCGATACCGATCAGGGCGCGGCCGGCGATCAGCTCCGGTCCGTTTTGGGCGGCGGCATAAAGCACCGATCCGGCGACGGCGAGCAGGAACAGGCCGGGGACCATCCGCCGCGCGCCGTAACGGTCCAGCAACATGCCGGCCGGGATCTGCATGGCGGCGAAGGCGAGGAAATACGTCCCGTTGACCACCCCCATGGTCTCGGTGCCGATGGCGAGCTCGGCCATCAACTCCGGCGCTATGACGGCATTCGAGACGCGGAAGAACTGGCTCGCGATCAGCCCGGAGCAGAGCACCGCGTATATGATGTAGCCCTGCCGTATCGCGGCGCGGTCGGACGGGGTCACGGGACGGGTCCGGAAATCATGCCGGTCAGGTACGCGCCGGCGCGTCGGCCGTTTCCCTCACGAGGTCCTCCGGTATGTCGTCGAACGAGGCATAGTTGAACGCGTGCAGCCGGGCGTACAGGCCATGCTCCGCGATCAGCGAATCGTGGGTGCCGCTCTCCACGATCCGGCCTTCGTTCAGGACGACGATCCGGTCGGCGCCGCGCACGGTCGCCAGCCGGTGCGCGATCACGATCCCGGTACGCCCTTCCAGCAGCCGTTCGAGCGCGACCTGGATCCGGCGCTCGGTGTAGGAGTCGATGTTCGCCGTCGCTTCGTCGAGGATCAGGATCGGCGTGTCGGCCACCAGCGCGCGGGCGAAGCTCAGCAGCTGCCGCTGTCCGAGCGACAGGTTGCGCCCCTGCTGGTCGAGCACGGTGTCGTAACCGTCGGCGAGCTGGACGATGAAGTCGTGGGCGCCCACGACGCGGGCCGCGCGCTCAATGTCTTCCCGGGTCGCGTGCTCGGTCGAGAACCGGATGTTGTCGAGCACCGTGCCGGTGAACAGATAGGGGTCCTGGAGCACCATCGCGATGTGCCGTCCGAGCGCCGCCCTCGCGTATTCGCGCACGTCCTGCCCGTCGATACACACCCGCCCTTCCCAGACGTCGTAGAACCGGTGGAGGAGGGCGGTGATGCTGGTCTTGCCCGAGCCCGTCGGCCCCACCAGGGCCACCGTCTCGCCCGGCGACACGGTCAGGTTCACCCCGTGCAGCACCGGCTGGCCGGGGTTGTAGCCGAAGGTCACGTTCTCCAGAGCGATCGCGCCTCGCATGCGCCTGGGGGACAGAGCCCCCGGCTTGTCGACGATGGCGAGCGGGACGTCGAGCACCTCGAAGATCCGCTGCCCCGACGCCATCGCGCGCTGCATGATGCTGTACTGGATGGTGAGCGATCGGATCGGGTCGAAGAAGCGCTGGACGTAGAACACGAAGGCGACCATCACGCCGAGTTCCAGCGCGCCGTCGAGCACCAGCGACCCTCCGAGCACGACGACGATCGCGAGCGCCGCTCCGGTCAGGGTGTCGACGATGGGAACCATCACCTGGGCGTATCGGGCCGCACGCAGATGGGCGCTCAGGTTCTCCGCCGCCTTGTCGCCGTAGAGCACGAAGTTCACGTCTTCCCGACGCATTCCCTGGACGGTGCGGACGGCGTGGATCGCTTCGGCGAGCGCCCCGTTGGCGACGGAGTTGGTCTCGCGGGCCCGGCGGAAGGCGACCCGCGCGCGCGGCAACCAGACCATCCGGACCACGGCCAGCGTTGGAACCAGCACCAGCGTCAACAGCCCGAGCTCGGTATGGAGCGTCAGCATGATGACCACGATGCCGATCAGTAGCAGGAGATCGCCGAAGGCCGTAACCGAGTTCTCGAGGAACTCCTGGAGCGAATTCACGTCGCCCTGAAGGCGGGACATCATCCGCCCGACCTCCGTCTTGTCCATGAAGGACAGCGAAACGTCCTGGAGATGGGCGAACATGGCGCGGCGAAGGTCGAAGATCACGTGCTCGCCGATATGCCCCACCAGCCGGTCCTGCATGTAGTTGGCGCCGTAACTGACCAGGATCACGAACCCGAACGCGGCGGCGGTAAGCTGCAACTCCACGACGTCGCCGCCCTCGGCGAGGATCGCGTGATCGATCGCATGGCGGATGACCAGCGGGATCGCGAGCTGGGCGCCCGTAAACACCAGCACGGCACCCATGGCAAACAGGAGCCACCGCACGTAGGGCCGGACGAAGACGGCGAAGCGGCGTGCGACATGGCGGTCGTAGGCCGCGCCGAATATCTCCTCGTCGCGGCTGATCTGCGAGCCGACGACGGCACGCGGCGGCCGGGCTGGTTGTGCGGTGGCGCTCATTCCGCGGCCCCCTGCAACTCGCCGGCGACGTCTTCCCGGCTCTGCAGCGCGAAAATCTTCGCGTAGTGGCCGCCCTTCGCGATCAGCGTTTCGTGAGTGCCGCGCTCGATCGTCCGCCCCGCCTCAAGCACGAGGATCTCGTCGGCGTCTCGGATCGCGGCGAGCCGATGGGAAACGACGATCCGCGCGGTGTCGTCCGCGCGTTCCGCCAGCGCCTCCCGGATCTGGCTCTCGGTCGCCGCGTCGATCGCGGCCGTCGAATCGTCGAACACCAGCACCGCCGGATCCAGCAACGCCGTCCGCGCGATCGCGACGCGCTGCTTCTGACCGCCGGACAGCGACACGCCGCGCTCGCCGACCAGCGTTTCGTACCCTTCGGAAAGCTGCCCGATGAAGCCGTCGATCTGGGCAAGGCCCGCGGCGTCGCGGATCGGACGTTCCTCCGTCCACGGGTCGCCGTAGGCGATGTTGTTGTCGATCGAGGCGGTGAACAGGAACGGATCCTGCTGCACCACGCGAACGGCGCGGCGCAGGCTGTCGAGGGTGACGTCCCGGATGTCCTGCCCGTCGACGGCGATGCGCCCGCCGGTGACGTCGTAATAGCGCGGCAGCAGGTGCGCCACCGTCGACTTGCCGCTTCCCGGCGGGCCGACGATCCCGAGGGTCCGGCCGCGCTTCACCTCGAAGGAAATCCCGTCGAGCGCGAGCGGGCCGTCCTCGTGGTATGCGAAGCTCACATTCTCGAACCGGACCGTGCCGTCGCTCACTTCGAGCTCCCGCGCGTCGTCGGCATCCCGGATGGCGGGCTCGAGGTCGATCACCGCGAAGAGCCGCGCGCCGCAGGAGGAGCCGCGTGCGAAGGAGTTCACCACCAGCCCGAGCGAGCGCACCGGGAGTTGCAGGATCGTAATGAAGGTCAGGAACTCGGTCAGCGTTCCCACCGTCATGGTGCCGGCGATCACGCGCTCGCCGCCGACCCAGAGGACGAGCCCCATCGCGACGAAATAGGCGAAGGTCATCTCGGTCGTCGAGGCGACGCGCACGTCGATGCGCCGCGAAGAGAGTTTGAGCGCCTCGGCCGCGGAGCGGTCGTACTTCTCAAGCTCGAACCGCTCCGCGCCGAACGCGCGGACCACCCGGATGCCGGTCAGGTTCTCATCCATGATCCGGCCGAGGACCGCCATCCGGTCCTGAAACAGGTTCCACAGATAGCGAAGCTTGAGCCGTGTCGTCGTCGACCGCCAGGCGATATAGGGGACGAAGCTGAGGCTGAGAAGCCCGAGGACGAGGTCCGTCGAGAGAAGCAGGAAAGCGCCGGCGGCGATCAGCACCGCCATCTGCACCGCGCGCAGCAGCCCATGGTTGATCAGCATGCGGACCCCTTCGAGGTCCAGCATGCCGCGGGTGATCAGTTCGCCGGTGTGGATCCGGTCGTGGAAGGAGAAACCGAGACGCTGGAGCTTCTGGTAGAAGGTCAGCCTGAGGTCGTGCGCGAGCCGGTGGCCGACCGCTTCCCCGCTGTAGTTGTGTGCGAGAGTGAACAGCCCGCGCAGGATCCACACCGTGAGCAGCAGGAACGCCGTGTGCCAGAGCGCGGAGCGGGCGGCTTCCGGGGTCGCCACGCCGTCCTGGAGCAGCCTCCTCGCACCGTCGACCGCATCGCCCACGAGGCCCGGGATCGCGAGCTGGAAGGCGGACGCGGCCAGCATCGCCAGCAGGGCCACCGCGACGCCCATGCGGAAGCGCAGAACGATCCTGACGATCCGCCAGACGATCTCCCTGTCGCCCGGGGCGCCGCCGTCCTCCTCTTCCATGCCGGCGTAAGCGCGGGCATAGGCGCGGGGCCGGGTCTCCGGCGGCCTGCCCATATCCGTTTCGATGCTGTGCGCGGGGCTGCTGTCTGGACTCATTTCCGACCGGAACGCTCGCGCCGGGCACACTGGATCGGGTGCCCGGCGGCTACACGATTATATAGGTCGATGCCATAAGAATAGCCAAACGGGCGGGAAGGAATCGCTATCCCGCCCCGCCGACGGCGGGCGCCACCTCCGCCATGAACCGTTCCATCTGCTCGCGGACCGTCGAATCCGGCTTCCGGCCGTAGTTGAAGTAGAGGATCACCTCCTCGATCCCCAATTCCGCGACTTCGCTGAGCCGGTCGACGATCGCCTGCGGAGATCCCAGGAGAATCGAATTGGGTCCAAGATCCTCGGTGCCGAGATCGGCGAGCGCCTTGCCGATACGACGATAATATTCCATCGTCGGCGGCAGTTTCGCGCCCATAATCCCCTTGTGTCGGGTCCCCGACATCGTGAAGTAGTCGAGCAGCCGATCCCTTTCGGCGGTCTCTTCGGTCGGCGTGTCGGCGATGTGGACGAAGTAGCTGCACTTCACGCGTCCGGGCTCCGTTTCCGCCGCGTCACAGACCTCGCGGTAGGCGGCGACCGCTTCGTCCAACCCGCCGAACACCAGCGCGGCGGCGAAGGGGGCGAGCATCAGGTTCCACCGGTAGCGGGCCGCCACTTCCATGCTGTAGCGGGAAAACGAGCCCATGTAGGGAACGAACGGTTTCTGCGCCGGTTTCGGGCACACCTCGATGTCGTGGACCGTGTAGTGCTTGCCCTCGAAGGTCGTCGGGCCGTCGTCGTTCCAGCAGCGGTAGAGGAGCTCCACGCCTTCGGCGAAGATTTCGGCGGAGGCCTGGAAGTCGGCGCCGAAAGGCGCGTATTCGTGGCTGTCGTAGCCGCGGCCGAGCGCGAAATCGACGCGCCCGCCCGACAGCACGTCGAGGCTCGCCCATTCCTCCGCGACCTGGACCGGATGGTGGATCGGCAGCACCACGACCGCCGGGCCGAGCCGTATCCGCGTCGTCGCGGCCGCGACCGACGCCAGCACCAGCGATGGCATGGGCACGCAACCCCGCCGGTTGAAGTGATGCTCGCCGATCCAGGCCGAGTTCATGCCAAGCGACTCCGCGAACACCGCCTGGTCGCGGATCTCCGTCATGAAGGTCTCCGGGGTCCGCGGATTGTCCGGATAGCGGTTGTCGCTCAGCGTGAAATATCCGAATTTCATCCCCGGACCTCCGCTTTTTGCCGTCCGCTCGAATTCGCTTCCATGGTAGCGGCGCGTCGCCCGTTGCCAAATTCCCCGGATTGCGGGCCGCGCGATTTCGAGTCACGCTCCGCCCAACCGAAACGAAGCCATGGGAGATGGCGGCATGTCGAAGCCCGGCGACCCCCGGCCTCCGGTTGCGGTGGGCCATGTGAGGATGGACGTGAACGATCTTCACGCGGCATGCGACCTGCTGGAAAAGCTGGGCCTCCGGCGGGTGAACAGGCGGGACTCGTTCGCGGTCCTGGAGCTGCGCGGCGGAACGCACCTGATCGTCCGAGCCGGGGACCACGACATCGAACCCGGCCGGATGGCGCCGATCGACCTGATGGTCGACGATGTGGAGGAGACTCATGCGCGCTACCGCGAAATGGGTCTCGGCCCGTCGGAGATCACTTCGGGATCGATCCACAGCTCCTTCACCATCCCGTTTACGGACGGGTACAAGCTCAAAATCACTTCGTCGCATACCTCCGGCCGGCCGGTCTGACGCCGCGTGCAGGAAAAGGGATTATCAGCCATGACCAGAATACCCGCGCTCGACCGGGACGAGATGGACGAGGAACAGAAACGGGTTTACGACGATACCGTGGCGCAGACCGGGCGGGTCGGAAGGGGGCCCGCCGTCGGCTACGCCTATGCGCCCGGGATGTGGGAGACCAACAACGCCGCGACCGATTACTTCGAGAACCGCTGCTCGCTGACCCTGCCCCAGCTTCGCCTGGTCGCCCTGCTTGTCGCGCGGCGCTGGAACGCCGGGTACCCGTGGGCCGCGCAGGCGCGCATGGCGCTGGAATCCGGCCTCGACCGCTCGATCGTCGATGCGGTGAATGCGCGCCGGCAACCGGACTTCGCGAGCCGCGAGGACGAGGTCGTCCACGACACGGCGCGCGAGCTTCTCGAGACCGGCACGCTGGGGGATGCCGGATTCGAAGCCGCCAGCGATACCATCGGCTATCGCCGCCTCGCCGACCTGGTCGGCGTCATCGGCCATTTCTGCAAGACCGCGATGATGGCCAACGTCGTCGGCGCCGAGGCCCCGGCCGAATGGCCTTCTCATCTCGCGGAGTAAGGCACATCCGGTTCGGTTTGACGAGCTAAAGAGGCCGAGGCGCGCCCTTCGATACGCGGCTTCGCCGCTACTCAGGGTGAGGAATAGGGCAAGCCCCCCTCATCCCGAGTAGGCGCGCCAGCGCGGTATCGAGGGACGCGCTCTGGGAGCGATCAGGCGTACTTGCCCGAAACCTGCGTGGTGTGCGGGCCTTCCAGACCTTTCTCGGCGTGTTCCAGCCTCGTCACCCGGTTCCAGCCGCGCTTGAGGTCGTCGCGGATGTCGATGCCGAGCCGGCCGACGCTCTCGATCTCCAGCTCCACCCGGTCTCCGTCCTGGAACGGGTGCAGGCCGCGGTGGTTGGTGCCCGTGGCGACGATGTCGCCCGGCACCAGCGGGTGGATCGACGACAGCCAGGAAATGCAGCGCGGGATCTTGTGCGCCATGTCGTCGGTGTTGAAATTCTGCATCAGGTCGCCGTTGTTCCAGAGCTTCACCTGTAGGCTCTGCGGATCGGTGATCTCGTCCTTCGTCACGATCCAGGGGCCGATCGGCGCGAAGGTCTTGCGCGACTTGACCTGGAAGAAGGTGTTGCCCGGCGGCGGCAGGGCGCGCGCCGAGCCGTCGATGAAGCAGGTCCAGCCGAAGACGTGATCCATCGCCTCGGCCTCGCCGATATTGTCGGCCGGCTTGCCGATGATCGCGGCGAGCTCCGCCTCGCCCTCGAATACCGCGGCCGGCACGTCGGGCAGGATCATGGTGTCGTCATGGCCGCAGATCGCGCCCGGCGACTTGTGGAACGCGTTGATCTGAGCGGGCGCGTCGCGGGTCCCGTCCTCCATGTAGTTGACCGCCATGCAGTCGACGGTCGTGGGCTTCGGAACCGGCGGGCGGATACGGACGTCCGCCAGCGGAACGCCGCCGCCCTTCGCGGCCGCCGCTTCGAGCTTGCCTCGATAATCGTCGAACCGGGCGATCAACCCGTTGATCAGGTCGCCCCGGTCGATATGGGGAATGTCCGAGACGATGTCGGTGACGTCGACCGCAGTGTCGCCGGCAAGGACGCCGAGGCGGAAATCGTCGAAATAGAGGAGTCTCATTCAGGTTTTCCTTCACGGGTGGGGAGCCGGGCTTCCTGACCCGGCCGGAGCTGGATGTCGAAAGTCGCGAGCAGCGCGGCGGTGGCGGCGTACATCCCCATCAGGGAGACGAGGTCCACGAGGTCGCGCGTGCCGAAGACCGCGTGCGCCCGCGCGTAGGTCTCAGCGTCCACGCGGCGGTTCTCGAACAGCGCGCGGCCAAGCGCGACGACCGCCGCCTCGGTGTCGTCGAGGCCGTCGAGCGGCGCGCTCGTCCGGATGACCTCGACGGTCGCCGGCGACACGCCCTCGGCGAGCGCGGCGGGCTCGTGCTGTGCCCATTCGAACTGGCAGTCGTGGGCGCGCGCGGTCGTCAGGATCGCGATCTCGCGCACCGCGCCCGACAGGTTCGTTTCCCAGCGCAGATAGCGGTTGAGCGGCTGGGTAATGACGGCGAGGTCCGGGCTGTGGAGCCGCAACCCGCCCGGCCCGTAGAGCCCGACCAGCGAACGGCTCGACGGGCCGGCGAGCTGGTCGAAGATCTCCCGTGCCGCTTCGGGCAGGTTCTCGCGGCGCGGCAGGGGCAGGCGGCTCCCGGAATCGGGGTCGATGTCGGAGGGCAAATCGGCCATGTCGGTTGGGTCTTGTCCGAATCCGGCCTGTCATAAACGACCGGACCCCGGCCCGCAAATCGGCGTCCCTCGATACGCGGCTTCGCCGCTATCCGGGATTTTGTTCAATCCTCATCCTGAGTAGGTGCGAAGCGCCGTATCGAAGGATCGCCCGCCTCGATCAGCCGCCGGATTTCGGGCGGGGAGAGCGGCAGCGCGTCGGGCGACACGCCGAGCGCGTCCGCGACCGCGTTGGCGATCAGCCCGCCGACCGGGATGATCCCGCCCTCGCCCGCGCCTTTCACGCCGAGCGGGTTGACGGGGGAGGGGTGGTCCTCGGTCACGATCGCGGAGATCCGGGGCGTTTCGCAGGCGCACGGCAGCAAGTAATCGGCGAGCGTCGCGGACAGCGGCTGGCCGGACGCGTCGTAGGGCATGTCCTCGAGCAGCGCCCCGCCGATCCCCTGGACCACCGCGCCGACCGCCTGGCCCGTAACCGTGACCGGGTTGACGATGCGGCCCACGTCCTCGACCGCGACATAGTCCAGGATTTCGACCGCGCCGGTTTCCGGATCGACCGCGATCTCGGCCGCGTGGGCGCCGTAGGCATAGGTGTGGCGGTGGTTGTCGAAACCCTCCTCGGCCTCGATCCCGGCATGGGCGACCGCGGAAAGCGGCAGCGACAACCCGCCCGGTCCGGCCAGCCGGTCGCCCTCCAGGATACGGACCTCCGACGGATCGCAGCCCATGCGCCGCGCGGCCTCGGCGCATATCTTCACCCTCAGGCTCTCCGCGGCGAGCAGGATCGCCGAGCCCGCCATCACGGTGGAGCGCGAGTGGTAGGAGCCGAACCCCTCGCTGACGTCCGACGTCGAGCCGTGATGGACGCCGGAGATCGCCTCCAGCGGGCGCTGCAGCGCGTCGGCCGCGATCTGCGCGAAGACGGTCTCGATTCCCTGGCCGATGGAGGAGGAGCCGACATGCACCGCCACCCGACCGTCCGGCTCGAGGACGAGGCGGGCGTTCTCGCGCGGTCCCGCCGCGCCCCCCTCGATGAACGGGCCGACGGCGACGCCCCGACGCCGGCCATCGACGATGCTGCCCGGAACGCGTGCCTTTTCCCGCCAGCCGAACGCTTTCAGACAGCGGTCGAGCGTCTCCACGTGATCGCCGCTGTCGAGCGAGTCCTTGCGCGGGAAAGGCGCGATGCCGGCCAGTTCGTATGGCATCTCGCCGGCGCGCGGCAGGTTGCGGCGGCGGAACTCGGCCCGGTCGATGCCGAGATCGGCGGCGGCGAGGTCGAGCAGGCGCTCGCGGAAGAAATCGGCCTCGAACCGGCCGGGGCCGCGATAGGTCCCGATGGGCGATTTGAAGGTCAACGCGAGCGCCACCGTCGCCTCGATGTTCTCCACCCGGTAGGGGCCGCTCAGGAACTGGGCGATATTGCGCGGCCCGATGGTGCCGTTGGTGCGCACATAGGCGCCGATGTCGGCCACCGCCTCGCCGCGGATGCCCAGGATCGTGCCGTCGCGGTCGCAGGCGATCCCGATCTCGCAGCGCGCCTCGCGCGCGTGCGCCGCGGCGATCAGGTGTTCGCGGCGATCCTCGATCCACTTGACCGGCCGGCCGAGATGCCAGGCGGCGAAGGGAATCAGGAAGTCCTCCGGAAAGCCCTCGCCGCGCAGCCCGAACCCGCCGCCGACATCGTTCTCCACCATCGCGATGACGTCCTCGGCGAGCCCCAGCTGACCGGCGAGCGCGCGGCGCACCGCGAAAGACGCCTTGGCCGCGCCCGAGACGGTGAGACGCGCGCCGTCCCATTCGGCGAGCACGCCGCGCGGCTCCATCGGGACCGCCGAATGCCGTCCGACGGAAAAGCTCTCGCGCCTCGTATAGGGGGCGTCCGCAAAGGCGGCCGTCGCGTCGCCCTTGGTGGCGCGATAGGAGATCGCCACGCCGTCGGGCGCCGCATCGAACAGGAGCGCGTTTTGGATCGGCTCGATGTCGAGCTCGACCGCGCCTGCCCCGTCCTCCGCCACGGCGCGGCTCGACGCAATCGCCACCGCCACGGGTTCGCCCACGAACCGCACGGCATCGGCCGCGATCACAGGCTGGGCGAAGGGCTCAAGCTCGGGAAGCGGGCAGAGCCGGATCGGCGTGACCGGCACCCGGCCCAGCCGGTCCGTCACGTCGCGGGCGGTGAGCACCGCCGCCACGCCTTCGATCTTGAGCGCCCCCTCGATCCCGACATGGCGTATCCGCCCATGTGCCACCGGGCTCCGCAGGATCGCGGCATGCAGCATCCCGGGGCGGCGAAGGTCGTCTACATAGGTCCCGGTTCCGGTGAGGAAACGGAAATCCTCCCGGCGCGGGACCGGCGCGCCGATCAGGGCGTTGCGCACGGCGTCAGGCGAGCCAGGCCGGGACGGGGAGGTCCTTGGAGCGCAGGAAGTCGGGGTTGAAGAGCTTCGACTGGTAGCGTTGCCCGCCGTCGCACAAGACGGTGACGATCGTCTTGCCGGGGCCGAGCTCGCGCGCGAGCCGGATCGCGCCGGCGACGTTGATTCCGCTCGAACCGCCGAGGCACAAACCCTCCTCGGAGAGAAGGTCGAAAATCACCGGCAGCGCCTCCGAGTCGGGGATGCGGAAGGGGATGTCGACATGCGCCGCGGCGACGTTCTCGGTGATGCGGCCCTGGCCGATTCCCTCGGTGATCGAGCTTCCCTCGGAGGCCAGCTCCCCAGTCTTGAAATAGCTGTACATCGCCGCGCCTTCCGGATCGGCTAGCCCGATCGTGACGTCCTTGTTGTACGACTTGAGCGACTGGCTCACGCCGGCCAGCGTGCCGCCGGTGCCGATGGCGCAGATGAACCCGTCCACCTTGCCGCCGGTCTGGCGCCAGATCTCCGGCCCGGTCGATTCGATATGACCGCGATAGTTGGCTGGGTTGTCCCACTGATTGGCCCAGATCGCGCCGTTGGGCTCGGTGCCGGCGAGCTCTTCGGCCACCCGTTCCGAGACCCGGACGTAGTTGCCGGGATCGCGATAGGGCTTGGCCGGGACCAGCCGCACCTCCGCGCCGCAGAGCCTCAGCATGTCGATCTTTTCCTGGCTCTGGGTTTCCGGCATCACGATCACGGTGCGGTAGCCGCGCGCGTTGCCGACCAGAGCGAGGCCGATCCCCGTGTTCCCGGCCGTGCCTTCGACCACCGCCCCGCCGGGCTTCAGCACGCCGCGTTCCTCGGCGTCGCGGATCATGAAATAGGCCGCCCGGTCCTTCACCGACCCGCCCGGGTTGAGAAACTCCGCCTTGCCGAGGATTTCGCAGCCGGTGATCTCTGAGGCCTTGTCGAGCCGGATCAGCGGCGTGTTCCCCACCGTGCCCGCGAAGCCCGCGCGGCGGTCGTCGTCGATGATACGAAAATCGAAATTCGCCATACCCGACTCTCTGTTTCTCAGCTTGACCGGCTTTCCGCCGACGGTGCCTCGGGCCGGTCCTCCGCCGGGGGCGCCTCGGCCTCGTCGTCTCCGCTCTCCAGAGCCTCCAGCCGCGTGCGCAGCGCCGCGATCTCGCCCGACAGCGCATCGAGCGCCTTGGCGGTCGGATCGGGGATATCCGTTCGCGGCGTGCCGTAGGCGTGGAATGCGGTGGCCGGCGCGCCGACCTGACGGGGCAGGACCTGCTTGGCCGGGATTCCGACCATGGTGACGCCCGCCGGCACGTCCTTCAACACCACGGCGTTGGCGCCGATCCGCGCATTCTCGCCGACGGTTACGGGGCCGAGCACCTGGGCGCCCGAGCCCACGATGACCCCGTTCTCCAGCGTCGGATGGCGTTTTTCCCGCGCCAGCGACACCCCGCCCAGCGTCACCCCGTGATAGAGGGTCACGTCGTCGCCCAACTCCGCGGTCTCGCCGATGACGCAGCCCATCCCGTGGTCGATGAAGACGCGACGTCCGAGTCTGGCGCCGGGGTGGATTTCGATACCCGTGAGCACGCGCCCGACATGGGAGATCAGCCGGCCGATCAGGCGGAGCCGCGCCCGCCAGGCCGCGTGCGCGAGGCGGTGGAACAGGACGGCGTGCAGCCCGGGATAGCAGAGGACGATCTCGAGCCGTGACCGGGAGGCCGGATCGCGCTCCGCGATCGCGTCGATGTCTTCCTTGAGACGATCCAGTCCGAACATTGCGGACTCCACGCTATGGGCGCATGTGCTGAAAAACTGGTAATCGCGCCGCGCCCGGTCAAGCGCGGCGCATAGCTGCCTCGACAGGGCTTCTGTCGCGTCCGCATACTGCGGGCCGGATGGCGAATCCCGACCTTGCCGAGCCCGACGATCTCGACGCCCTTCTCGCCGAAGTGCGGGACTGCCGCGTCTGCGCGGCGGATCTTCCACTCGGGCCGCGTCCGGTGCTGCGCGCGGCGGCGACCGCCCGGATCCTCCTGATCGGCCAAGCGCCTGGGACGAAGGTTCATGCCAGCGGCATGCCGTGGACCGATGCAAGCGGCGACCGGCTGCGCGAATGGCTCGACCTCGAGTCCGACCGCTTCTACGACGAGACCAGGGTCGCCATCGTACCCATGGGATTCTGCTATCCGGGCGTGCTTCCGCGCGGCGGGGACAAACCGCCCAGGCCCGAATGCGCGCCGCTCTGGCATGGCCGGGTCATGGCGGCGCTGCCGAAGGTCGCGCTCACCGTGGTGATCGGACAATACGCGCAGGCCTGGTATCTCGGCGACCGCAAGAGGCGCACCCTGACCGACACCGTCGCGGCCTGGCGCGACTATCTGCCGCGCTTTTTCGCGATCCCGCATCCGAGCTGGCGCACGCTGGGCTGGCAGCGGAGGAACCCGTGGTTCGATGCCGAGCTCCTGCCCGAGCTGCGGCGCCGGGTCCACACGCTGCTCGAAGCCGGCTGAGGCCGCGTGGCGCCATCGAGGCATTCCGGCCTGATCGTCGGCGCGCTGTGGATGACCGGCGCGTCGCTCTTCTTCGCGCTCACCTATGTCACGGTGCGCGAGCTCGCCCAGACGATGTCGGTCTTCACCCTGGTCTTCATCCGCTGCGTGTTCGGGATCCTGGTTCTCGTCCCGTGGCTTCTCCGGAACGGGCGCGGTGCGCTCAAGACGCGGCGCTGGAAGGTCTACGCGATCCGCGCGGTGGCGACCTATACTGGCATGGTGACCTTTTTCTACGGCCTGCGCGTGGTCGAGCTCGCGGACGCCAACGCGATCCAGTTCACCGGACCCTTCTTCACGGTGATCCTGCTGCAGATCTTCGTCGGCGAACGGGTCGGGCTGGACCGCTGGATCGCGATCTGCTTCGGGTTCGCCGGCGCGCTGCTCATCGTGCGTCCCGGGTTCGAAGTGGTCGTGCCGGCGATGCTCGGGATCGTCTACACCGCCTTCGCCTACGGCGCGTCCAACGCCGCGACCCGCGCGCTGTCGACCACCGAGGACAAGAACGCTGTCGTCTTCTACATGTTCGCGATGATGCTGCCGCTCTCCATCGGCCCGGCCATTTTCGACTGGACCACGCCCGGCCTGTCCGACCTGCCGCTGCTCGGCTTTTTCCTGCTCATCGGCTATTTGTCGATCCACTGCGTGACCCGTGCCTACGTCCACGCCCCGGCGGCGGCGTTGACCCCGGCCTATTACGCCCAGCTCCCGATGGTCTCGGCGATGGCCTATGTGTTCTACGGCGAGGTTCCCGACGCTCTCACCTGGGTCGGCGCCGCGGTGATCTGCGTCAGCGGCTACTGGATCGCGCGCGGCGCCCAGGCCGAGCGGTGAGGGATCAGGGGCCCGCCCCCGCCTCGATCCGCTCCATGTCCTCGTCGGAGAGGCCGAAATGGTGGCCGATTTCGTGGATCAGCACGTGGCGGATGACGTGGGCGAGGTCCTCGCCGGTCTCGCACCAGTAATCGAGCATCGGCCGGCGGTAGAGGAAGATCATGTCGACCTCCTGCCGCGTGCCCGCCCCGCCGCGCTCGCCGATAGGAACGCCGCTATAAAGTCCCATCAGCTCGAACGGCGATTCGAGCTCCATGTCCCGCTCGGTCTCGGCGTCGGGGAACTCGGCGACCTGGATCACTACGTCCCCGGCGAGACGGCGAAACGTGTCGGGCAGGGACTCGAAGGCTGCGCGCGCGATGGCGGCGATGTCGTCCAGGTTGGGCGCGCGCGTCGCGGGGGAGGTCATTGCCCGGTGATAGCGCGGCTTGCCCCCGCCGCCAAGCCGATGCACCCTGCGGGTTCGCGAGAGGAGGGCGGCATGGTAGAGAAACTGGACCTTGCGGAACGGGCGGCGGCTCTGGCCGCGCTCGACGGCTGGGAGGAGGTCGAGGGGCGCGACGCGATCCGGAAATCCTTCGCCTTCGCCGATTTCAACGAGGCGTTCGGCTTCATGGGCCGAATCGCGCTCGCGGCCGAGAAGGCGGACCACCATCCCGAATGGTTCAACGTCTACAACCGGGTCGAGATTACCCTGTCCACCCACGACGCCGGCGGCCTCAGCCAGCGCGACATCGAGCTTGCGAAGTTCATCGACGGGGTCGCGGGGTAGTACCACGCCAGGGCTCCGGTTCGGTCCCTCACGTGACCAAGCCTTGACCAAGCGCCCGGCGGCCGATATTCGTTGGGGCATCCAGACTCCACGACGGGAGCGCAGCTACATGCCCCTGACCGTCAACATCGGGGAAGCCAAAGCCCGGCTATCGAATCTTATCGCTCGGGCGGAGGCCGGCGAGGATGTCGTTATAGCGCGGGATGGGGTTCCCACGGCCCGCATCGTGCCGCTCGCGCCGCCAATCGCAGAAACCATCGAATTGCTGCGAAAAGAACGAGCGCGGCGCCCCAAGGTTTCGGCGAAGGAAATCCGCGACGCCAAGGAGTTCGGACGGGCCTGATGGCCATTGTCGTCGACGCGTCCGTTGCCGCTTCTTGGTGCTTCTCCGATGAGCGGGCCGATAGCGCGGAATATGTGCTCCGCGAACTGCCCCGCGACGGCGGCGTCGTGCCCGGCATCTTCTGGTACGAGATACGCAATGTTCTGGTCGTGAACGAACGGCGCGGCCGCATCGATCCCGCGGACAGTGCACGGTTTCTTCTGCGATTGCACGGGTTAAGGCTTTTGTATGACGAGAGCCATGACGAGGAAACGGTGATGGCGCTCGCCCGCAAGCACATGTTGAGCGTGTACGATTCCGCGTATCTGGAGACCGCCCTGCGCCGCGGCGACAGCCTGGCGACGATGGATCGAGGCCTGGCCGCCGCCGCTGAGGCCGAGGGCGTCATCGTCATCCACTGAAGAGGGAGTGGACTTCCCTTTACTCGGCCGCCTGGTTGTCCCGGATCGCCTGTTCGCGGTCGTAGGCGCCGAAGGTCGGTTTGTAGCTCTTGTCGTCGAGAAACTGCTTGATGCCGTTGGCGTAGGCGTTCTCGCGGTCGCGCTGCTTGATCTCCGCTCCCTTGGCGGCGAGGTAGTCGAAGGCCTGGTCGTCGTTCATGGTGCGGACCGCGCGGATCGCGTGTTTGGTCGCGCGCAGCACCTCCTGGTTCTTCTCCATCAGCTCGCGGGCGAGCGCCACGGTCTCCTCCTTCAGCCGGTCGCGCGGGTAGGATTCGTTAACCAGCCCGATCTCCGCCGCGCGTTTCCCGTCCAGCGTTCGACCGGTACAGGCGTAGTACATCGCGTGCCGGAACAAGAGCGTGTCGGTGAGCTTCTTGGACACCAGACCGCCCGGCAGGATTCCCCAGTTGACCTCCGATAGCCCGAAGACCGCCTCGTCGGCAGCAATCGCGAAGTCGCAGCACAGCATCTGGGTGAAACCGCCGCCGATGCAGTAGCCGTTGACCATCGCGATCGTCGGCTTGTTGAAGCCCGCGAGCCGGCGGTTGCGCCAGCGTTCGCTCGCCTCCCCGGCGCGGCGGCGACCCATGGGGTCGCCGTCGAGACCGCGGAAATACTCGCGCAGATCCTGGCCCGCGCAGAACGCCTCGCCCGCGCCGGTGAGGATCACCGCCCCGATCTCCGGATCCCCTTCGATCTCCGGCAGCACCGCATCCATGTCGAAATGCATCTGCGGGTTCATCGCGTTCCGCTTCTCCGGCCGGTTCATGTAGAGCCAGCCGATGCCGTCTTCCTTCTCGACCTTGACGGTCCTGTACGTGCCGATGGTCATCCGTCCTCTTCCCTGGTTGGGGCCGCTCGTAGGGCCGATATTACACGGACTCCCGCCGCCCTCGTCACTTCGTCCGGAGCCCGCCCGAAGGGTCGGCGGGGCGGAAATATCTTTTTCTCTCGGGCACAAGAGTTCTCTGCTCGCTGCGCTCGGTCGAAATGACGGGTGGAGCCTATCGATGGCTGGACGGCCGGCGGGTCGTTCGCAGCACCTCCAGCTCTGCGCGTTCGCGCGCGGCGAGGCGGAAGGCCTGCTCCTTGGCGGTGAGCCAGGGGTCGGGCCAGCGCTGTTCCTCGACGCCGTAGCGGGCCGCCGCGTCGAGGGTGAAATGCGGGTTCGTCAGATGAGGCCTTGCCAGCGCGACGAGGTCGGCGCGGCCGGCGGCGAGGATCGTGTTGACCTGGTCGGCGGTGGTGACGTTGCCGACCGCGACGGTGGGTATCCCGGCCTCGTTGCGGACCTGCTCCGACAGCCAGGCCTGGAACATGCGCCCGTAGACCGGCTGGGCGGCGGGCGTCGTCTGGCCGGCCGAGACGTCGATCAGGTCACAGCCGCGCTCCTTCAGCATCGCCGCGATCCCGACCGCGTCGCCGCCCTCGATCCCGTCCGCCCCGACCCAGTCTGTCGCCGAGATCCTGACCGAGATCGGCTTGTCGTCCGGCCACGCCGCGCGCACCGCGTCGAACACCTCGAGCGGGAAGCGCATCCGGTTGGCGAGCGGGCCGCCGTACTCGTCGGTCCTGCGGTTGCTCACCGGGGTGATGAAGCTCGACAAGAGGTAGCCGTGCGCCATGTGGAGCTCGAGCATGTCGGCGCCGGTCTCCCGCGCCCTCTCGGCGGCGCCGACGAAATCCGCCGCGACGCGATCCATGTCGTCCCGCGTCATCTCGCGCGGCACCTGGTTGAACGGGTAATAGGGGATCGGCGAGGGCGCGATCAGCGGCCAATCGCCGTCCTCAAGCGGCATGTCCATCCCTTCCCAGCCGATGCGGGTCGATCCCTTGCGCCCGCTATGGCCGAGCTGGATCGCGACCTTCGCACCGGATTCCGCATGGACGAAGTCGACGATCCGCTTCCACGCGGCGGTGTGCGAGTCTTCGTAGAGCCCGGCGCAGCCCGGTGTGATCCGCCCCTCCGCGCTGACGCAGAGCATCTCGGAGAAGACCAGCCCGGCGCCGCCGAGCGCGAGGCTCCCCAGGTGGACGAAATGGAAGTCGCCGATCGCGCCGTCCCGTGCCGAATACATGTCCATCGGCGAGACGACGACCCGGTTGGGAACCGTCATCCCGCGCAACCGGAACGGGGTGAACATCGGCGGCCGGGCGGTTTCCACCGGCAGGCCGGCCTCGCGGACGCGGTGGCAGAACCAGGTATCGACCCGGTCGACGAACCCCGCGTCCCGGAGCCGCAGATTGTCGTAGGTCACCTGTTTCGAGCGCGACAACATGGAGAACGCCGCCTGGATCGGCTCCATGTCCCAGTACCGTCGCGGGTTCTCGGTCCAGACCACGCTGGTGTCGGATGCGTGCTGGGTGCGCTCGACCTCCGGCCGGCGATCCTCCTCGAAACGCGCCAGAATTTCAGGCAGCGCCCCGCCGCCGCGAAACGCCTCGTAGAGCGCGATCGCGTCCTCCATCGCGAGCTTGGTCCCCGACCCGATCGAGTAGTGCGCGGTGTGGAGCGCATCGCCCAGCAGCACCACATTGTCGTGCCACCAGCGCTCGTTCCGGACCATCGGGAAGGTTCGCCAGATGCTGCGGTTGGCGATCAGCCGATGGCCGTCGAGCCGGTCGGCCCAGAGGCGCTCCATGTAGGCGAGGAGATCGCGCTCGGAGAGATCGGCGACCTCTCCCCTGGCGCTTTCCCAGGTCGGGGGAGGGGCCTCGACGATCCAGGTGCTTTCATCGGCGCCGTGCTGGTAGGCGCCGAGCACCCAGATCCCGTGCTCGTCGGTCGCGAAGTCGAAGGTGAAGGCCTCGTGCGGCCTCGTCGTGCCGAGCCAGAGGAAGCGGTTGCGGCGGTGCTGGATGCGCGGCCGGAACGCCTCGCGGTAGCGTTCCCGGACGGTCGAGTTGATCCCGTCGGCGCCGACCACCAGGTCGAAGCCACGGAGCGTGGCGGGGTCGTCGATCTCGCTTTCGAAGTTGAGATTTACGCCGAACCCGGCGCAGCGGCGCTGCAGAACGTCGAGCAGCGCGCGCCGCGAGCAGCCGCAGAAGCCGTGCCCGCCGCTGCGAACCGTCTCGCCGTGGAAGACGAAGTCGATCTCGTCCCAGTAGACGAAGACGTCGCGGATCGCGTCGTAGCTCTCCGGGTCGTGGTCGCGGAAATTGTCGAGCGTCTCGTCGGAGAACACGACCCCGAAGCCGAACGTGTCGTCGCTCCGGTTACGCTCGAAGACCTCGATGTGCCAGTCGGGCCAGGCCTTTTTCGCGAGCAGCGCGAAGTAGAGCCCCGCCGCGCCGCCGCCGACCACCGCGACCCGCATGGAGGGACCGCCTCCCGGCCGGGACGGCCCGGCGTCAGCCCATCGCCACCTTGAGCCGTTCGTCGAGCTTGTCGAGAAACTGGTTGGTGGTCAGGAACTCCTGGTCGGGACCGATCAGGATGGCGAGGTCCTTGGTCATGAAGCCGTCCTCGACGGTCTCGCGGCAGACCTGCTCCAGCCGCTCCGCGAAGCGCACCACGTCCGGCGTGTCGTCGAAGGTGCCGCGATAGAACAGCCCGCGGGTCCAGGCGAAGATCGAGGCGATCGGGTTGGTCGAGGTCTCGAGCCCCTGCTGGTGCTGGCGGTAGTGCCGAGTCACGGTGCCGTGCGCTGCCTCGGCCTCGACGGTCCTGCCGTCCGGCGTCATCAGCACCGAGGTCATCAGCCCGAGCGAGCCGAAACCCTGCGCCGCGGTGTCGGACTGCACGTCGCCGTCGTAGTTCTTGCAGGCCCAGACGAAGCCGCCCGACCACTTGAGGGCCTGGGCCACCATGTCGTCGATCAGCCGGTGCTCGTAGAAGATGTCCTTCTCGGCGAACCTGTCGGCGAACTCGTCGTCGAACACTTCCTGGAACAGGTCCTTGAAGCGCCCGTCATAGGCCTTGAGGATGGTGTTCTTGGTCGAGAGATAGACCGGCCAGCCGCGCGTCAGCCCGTAATTGAAGCTCGACCGGGCGAAGCCTCTGATACTCTCGTCCAGGTTGTACATGCCGAGCGCGACGCCCGAGTCCTCGAACGCCATCACCTCGCGGGTGACCGGCTCGCCGCCGTCGGCCGGCTCGAAGGTCATGGTGAGCCTGCCCGGCCCCGGCACCAGGAAATCGGTCGCGCGGTACTGGTCGCCGTAGGCGTGGCGGCCGATCACGAAGGGCTGGGTCCAGCCCGGCACTAGGCGCGGCACGTTGCCCATCACGATGGGCTCGCGGAAGATCGTCCCGCCGACGATGTTGCGGATGGTACCGTTGGGCGAGCGGTACATCCGCCTGAGGCCGAACTCCTCGACCCGCTGCTCGTCCGGGGTGATGGTCGCGCACTTGACCGCCACCCCGTACTCCTTGGTCGCGTTGGCGGAATCGACGGTGATCCGGTCGTCGGTCGCGTCGCGCGCCTCGATCCCGAGGTCGTAATAGACCAGCTCGACGTCGAGATAGGGAAGGATCAGCTTGTCCTTGATGAACTGCCAGATGATGCGCGTCATCTCGTCGCCGTCCATCTCGACGATGGGTTTGGCGACCTTGATCTTGCTCATGAATTCAGCCCCTTCGATCGTGCGGCGCTGTCCGCGCCGCCGCGGATCGCATCGCTTCGGATGTCCCTGATGGCGGGCAAGATAGCATTGCGCGCCGCCCGCGCAAGGCGGCGGCCGGGCCGCTCTCACCCGCGCCGGGCGGATTGCCCCCGCACGTTCCATTCGAGAGAGGCGAACCGACCGGCCGCGGCCGTATCCGGTTTCCGTGTGGTCCCGTACCCTCACCCTGACCCTCTCCCCCGTCGGGGAGGGCGACCCGAAAAGTCGGACTTGGCTCTAGAGTCTCCCGCCGTCCTCGCGGCGGATT
Source organism: Defluviicoccus sp. (assembly GCA_022826125.1). Lineage (GTDB taxonomy): Bacteria > Pseudomonadota > Alphaproteobacteria > MPNO01 > MPNO01 > MPNO01. The sequence continues at coordinate 3,438 of JAJDVM010000063.1, read as the reverse complement.
GGCGCCCTGGCGCGGGTCAGCGCGGCGACGGCCTCCTCCGGGGTTGCCGTGTATTCGAAGAAGCCGTGCACGTCCGGTCCGGCGAAGCCGTGCTCGACGGTCCGTTCGGTCAGCGCCCGCAGGCCGTTCCAGTAGCCGTCGGTATCCAGGATTACCATGGTCCGGTCGTGCAGGCCGAGCTGGCGCCAGGTGACGAACTCGATCGTCTCGTCGAGCGTGCCGAGTCCGCCGGGCAGCGTGCAGGCCGTGTCCGACAGGTCGAACATCAGCTGCTTGCGCTCGTGCATGCTGGAGACCACGCGAAGGTCGGTCAGCCCGTCATGCGCGACCTCGCGGCCGTGCAGGAACGACGGGATGATGCCCACCACCTCGCCACCGGCGGCGAGTGCCGCGTCGGCGAAGACGCCCATCAGCCCGCTCCTTCCGCCGCCATAGATCGCCCGGAGGCCGGCGCGCGCCAAGCGTTCCCCGAACTCGCGCACCGCCGCCTCGTAACGCGGCGAAGCGCCGGAGGAAGAGCCGCAGAAGACGGTGACGGATTCGATCACGGGCATTCCGGACTCTGTTACGGAACTACGAAATCGGCCGGCGGGACGCCCGCAAGCGACGTTCCCGGCGCTACCTGGAGATCACGCCGCAGGCGATACGCCCGCCCGCCGCGCCCGCCGGGTCGGTCTTGTAGTCGTCCGGCCCCTCATGCAGCACGATCGCCGCGCCGTCGGCGTCGAACAGGCTCGAATCGAGCTTGAGCAGCGTGTTCAGCACCTCGATCTCCAGGCTGCCGGAAGCCGGAACGTGGATGTTCGGCATGTCGCCGGCATGAAGCCCGTCGGCGGCGAGGAAGCCGTGCTTCTTGCCGCCAGGGTTGAAGTGGCCGCCCGCGGACTTGAAGGGCGGCTCGCACTTGCCGACGGTATGCACGTGGAACGCGTGCGCTCCCGGCGGCAGGTTGGAGAACCTGGCGTGGAGAAGCGTGCCGTGCGGGGTTTCCATAAGCCTGACCTCGCCGACACTCTCCCCCTTGGGGTTCTTCAGCTTCGCCATTGCCCGTTCCGCCGCGCCCGCCGTCTGGACGGTCGCGGCCGCGAACGCGATGCTGGCCAACAGGACGGTAAAGCGGTTCGATTTCATCGACGTTCACTCCTCTCGCTAACGCTTCGGTCCACGGCGGGCGCGGCCCATCTTGGAGACCCGGGTCGCGGCCGGCAAGCGGGGCTCAGAGCGGTTTGACCTTGCATGCCCTGCTCGCCGCCTTGTAGGCCACGGTGAACCCGTTGAGCGAATATGAATCGGTGGTCAGGGTGTTCCGGCTCGACCGTCCCTTGACGGTCATCTTGCGGCCCCTGATCAGCGCCCTCACGATCGCGCGGTCGGTCTTTCCGTCCTCCGCCCAGGCCGTGTCGCCGTGGGTAAACAGGCTGTACTTGCGCTTGTCGATGGTGACGTCGACCCGGCTGTCCTTCTTGAAAATGTATCCGGCGGTGATGCTCGCCACGTGCCGCACCTTCTCGCCGGGCCGGTGGGTCACCTGGAGATAGGTCTTGCCGCGCCGCTTGTACTTGCCGCGGCTCTCCTTGGGCGCCCCGTGCACGAAGCAGACCCGCTTCTTGCCGTTTCCCGCATGGTAGGCGCTCCAGGAACCCGAACCGCCGATACGCTTCGCTTCCTGGGCCGGCGCGGCGCCCGCGGCGAGCGCAAGGGCGGCCGCGCACAGGACGGCCAGCGGGAAGGCGGCCGTGCCGCGCTCGATCGTCATGCCGACGCTCCTTTTCGGCGTGCCTGCTTTTTCTTCCATACCGGTTCCCCGAAGACATGCGGCGGGAGGGCCTCGACCGGGCCGCCCGGCACCACCGGACGGGCGCCGAACCGGCTGAGGGAGATCAACCGGTCGTACATCACCACGGCGCCCGCCGCGGCGAGGTTGAGCGAAAACCGAGTCGGGATCCGCACCGCGAAATCGCAGCAGGACATCATCTCCTCCGACAGGCTGCCGCGCTCCATGCCGAGCACGTAGGCGGCCCGGCGCGGGTGGCGGAAGCTCGGCAGATCGACCGCGCGATCGTCGAGTTCCACCCCGACCAGTGCGCACCCTTTGGGCAGCATAAGGGTTTCCACCGAATCGAAGCTGTAAAACGGGACCTCGTTCGGCGCGTTGGACGTATCGGCCCGGCCGCCCTCGGCGGTCGGGTAGGCGGCGGCCACGGTGAACACGAAGCTGGCCGAGAACGCGTGGGCCGACCGGAACAGGTTGCCCACGTTCATCGCCTTGCTGACACCCTCGACCCCGATGCCGAAATAGCCGCGCATGCAAAACATCTATGAAACGGGATGGGGTATGCCAAGCCCTTCGATGCGAGAATTTGCCGGGGCGGTCTCGTCCCCGCGCTGACGCGCGGTTATCCGCCCGCCGTCCTCTCGATCAGCGCGAGCGCGGCGAGGAAACCGAGCGCCGTCGCGACTCCCGCCATGTGGTGGTCGCGCCGGAAGGCCTTCGGGAATATCTCGGTCGCGAGCGATGCGATCACCGCGCCGCCCGCGAAGGCACGAATCGGGGCGAGGACCTCTTCCGGCGCGCCCGCGAGCAGCAGGTTGCCGGCAACCGCCCCCGCGCCCAGCAGGACCGCCGTGCCGGACCAGAGGGCGAGAATGCTGCCCGTCCGCCAGCCGGTCTCCCGCATGCGCTTCGCGCCGCCCGCGGCCTCCGGCAGGTTCGACAGGAAGATCGAGGCGGCAAGCGCGGCGACCTCCGGGTACCCCGCCCCGATCAGGGCCACGCCCAAGGCGAGGTTCTCCGGTATGCCGTCGAGCGTGACGGCGGCCAGTAGTCCCGCACCGCCCTCGTCGCCCCAGCGCTCGTCGATCAGGTAATCGATCCCGGCGAACGCCGCCGCCCCCAGCAACACCGCCGCTTCCGTCGTCCACAGGGAGACGACTTCCCGCGCCGGCACGATCAGTTCGAGCACCGCGGCCAGCATCAGCGCTCCGCCGCCCGCGGCGAGGACGAAGCCCTCCGCCCGGTCGCCGAGTCGTCCGTAGAGGCCCCACAGCGCTCCCAGCACCAGCGCCGAGGAGACGGCGGCGATGACGGCGAAAAGGGTCACGAGGCGGGATCAGCCATCCGGGGCGGACCCGGGCAGCGTCGCGTGCAGGCTCCGGATCAGGTCGATCAGAACCGCCGTGGTCAGGCCGAACAGCACGAGCCCGTTGGCCGCCAGCATGCCGGAGAGCAGGCGATGCGGCTGGGCGAGCACAATGTCGCCGAAGCCGAGCGTGGTGAAAGATACCAGCGAAAAATAGGGGGATTATGTAGGAAAGTGCCGAAGGGGCCTTGAAATCTCGGCACTCTGCTATAATATCTAAGGTGTCACAGGGAGCAGATCATGTCCAAGAAGGCACCCGGAAAATCGCACCGCAAAGGCATTTCGCTGATCGAGATCA
>JAJDVM010000176.1 GCA_022826125.1 Defluviicoccus sp. | reverse complement strand
CGAGGTCTTCGCCGAAGACAACACCCGTCATTACACCTACCGGGTCGAGGAGATCGTCGCCTATATCTCGCGATACATGACGCTGGAGCCCGGCGATCTCGTTTCGATGGGAACCGCGTTCCGGGCCGGCGGCAAGGCGCGAAAGCCGCTCCACGCCGCCAACTTCGCCCGGCTGGACGGCCCGTGCGACATCTCGATCTCCCGGCTGGGCACCCTCAGCAATCCGATCGAGCGCGACACGGCGGATCCGGGCGACTGGCGCCTGCCGGGACGGAGGTGAGGCAGCCGTGGAATCGCACCTCGTCTGCACGTCGCACTCGCCGATCCTCTATCTGCGCCCCGAGAAACCGGACTACGAGGACGAGATATTCCGCACTCTCGCCGAGCGCCGCGCGGCGGTCGAGGCGTTCGATCCCGCGATCGCGTTCGTGTTCGGGGCGGATCACTATGCGGGGTTCCACCTGAACGCGATGCCGAGTTTCTGCATCGGCCGGGGCGAGGCGGCGGCGGTGGACGATGTCGGGGGATTCCCCGGCCCGCTCGACGTGGACGGAGCGGCCGCGCTCGGACTGCTGGAATATCTCCGGACGGAGGGCTTCGACCCGGCGCAGTCCCTCAAGATGACGGTCGATCATGGCTTTTCCCAGACCATGAAGAACGTGATGGGCGCGCTCGACGCCTTTCCCTGCGTGCCCGTGTTCATCGGTGCGATGGCGACGCCGTTCCTGCCGTTCCGCCGGTCGCGCGAGCTGGGCGCGGCGGTCGGACGCTACGCGGCGACGCTGGGGAAGCGGGTGCTTTTTCTCGCCTCGGGCGGGCTCTCCCATCATCCCGCCCGGTACTACCCGCCGGTCGGCGAAGGTTCGCCCGAGGTGGCGGCGTGGCAGATGGAAGGGAGCGCCGGCGGCACCTTCACCGACGACGAGTGGTTCCGGAATCTGTTCGACATGCATGTCGAGGGCGCCCGGATGCTCGCCGACGGCAGGCGGACCCGGGCGCAGGTCCGGCTCAACCCCGGGACCGACCGCGCGTTCCTCGACATCCTCGCGTCCGGCGACCTCGCCCCGCTCGACGATTGGGACGTGGGCGAGCTCTTCGAGACCGCCGGGATGGGCTTCGCCGAGGTGCACGGCTGGGTCGCCGCGGCGGCCGCGCATCTCGCCTGCGGCGGCGGTCCGCCGGTCGTCGATTTCTATCTCGATACGCTGGAATACGCGATCGGCTACGGCATCGCGCACGCGGACTGAGCGGCGCGCGTCAGTTGAGGATGGTCCTCGGCAGCCACATGGCGATTTCGGGGAAGCCGATGACCAGCCCGAGCCCGACGAGCTGGAGCATCACGAAGGGGACGATCCCGCGATAGATCTGCTGGATCTTCACCTCCGGCGGCGCGACTCCCTTCATGTAGAAGAGCGCGAAGCCGAAGGGCGGGGTCAGGAACGAGGTCTGCAAATTGACCGCGAGCAGGATGGCGAACCAGTAGACCACCTCCGCCCTCGGCAGATGCTCGCCGAAGTCGAGTCCGGCCAGGATCGGCGCGAAGACCGGAAGCACGATCAGCGTGATCTCGATCCAGTCGAAGAAGAAGCCGAGCAGGAACGCCACGCCCATCAGGATGAAGAGGATCCCCCACGGGCCCACGCCCAGGGCATAGATCAGATCCTCGATCAGGTCGTCGCCGCCGAGCGAGCGGAACACGTAGGAGAACGCGGTCGCGCCGACGAACAGGAAGAAGATCATCCCGTTGGTGATGGCCGTCCGCTCGACCACCTCCTTCAGCACCTTCCAGGTGAGTTTCCGGTTGATCACCGCGAGAAGGACCGCGCCGCCCGCGCCGACGCCGGCGGCTTCGGTCGGCGTGGCCCAGCCGAGCACGATGGAGCCCAGCACCAGCAGGATGAGGAAGACCGTCGGGATGAACCCCCGCATGAGGAGCAGGAACAGCTCGCCCGGCGTCTGCGGGCCCATCTCCTTCGGCAGGGGCGGCGCGAACTCGGGCTTGAGGCGGCAGAGCGTGAAGATGTAGGCGAAATAGAGCCCTGAAAGGATCAGCCCGGGAAAGACCGCCGCGACGAACAGCGTGCCCACCGACCGGCCGAGAAGGTCGGCCATGATGACCAGCATGATGCTGGGCGGAATCAGGATCCCGAGCGTGCCGGACGCGGCAATGGTGCCGGTCGCGAGCTCCGTGTTGTATCTGCGCTCGATCATGACGGGGAGCGCCATCAGGCTGATCATCACGACCGAGGCGCCGATGATCCCGGTGGTCGCCGCGAGGATCGTTCCCATGACGGTGACCGCGAGCGCGAGCCCGCCCGGGGTACGGCGCAGGAGCACCTGCAGGCAGTGCAGCAGGTCCGCCGCCACGCCCGCCCGTTCGAGCATCGTCCCCATGAAGATGAACATCGGGATCGCCACCAGCACCAGATTGTCGGCGATGCCCCAGATCCTGAGCACGAGGTTGAACAGCTCGATCTGCGAGAAGACGTCGAAATACATGCCGACGAAGCCGAAGGCGAGGCCCACCCCGCCCAGCACGAAGCCCACCGGAAACCCCGAGAACAGCAGGATCGCCAGGGCGGCGAACATCATGATCGGCAGGTAGTCCTCGAAATACATCGCCTAGCGACCCCGGTCCGGCGCGACCGCCTCGATGTCCTCGGGCTCCGGCGTTTCCTCCCCGGCGGCGATCCGGCGGATGTCCGGCGGCCCGAACAGGTCGATGAACCGGCGCAGCAGCACCACGAACCCGGCCAGCAGGAGCGTGAACATGCCGATCGGCATGAACGCCTTGATCGCCCAGCGATAGGGCAGGCCGGTCGCGGAGTCGGAGGCCTCGTTGAGGGCCCAGGAGCGTTCGACGAAGTCGATCGAGAACCACGCCACGATCAGGCAGTAGGGGATGGCGAACAGGAGGCAGCCGAGGAACTCCACCCAGTTCCTGGTCCGCGAGCTCATGCGCTCGCGCATGAGGTCGATGCGGACATGACCGTCCTTGAGATAGACGAAGCCCATGCAGAGCAGGAACAGCATCGCGTGCAGATGCCATTCGCCCTCCTGGAGCTTGGTCGAGCCCAGCACCAGGAACCGCCGCGTGATCACGTCGAACAGGATGATCACCATCAGCGGGATGGCGATCCAGGCGCCGGCGCGGCCGATGCCCATCACGATCCGCGACAGGAATTTGTCCAGGGCGACGAGCTGCTGCATGACGACGCCGGTTCCGGCTGGCCGTTCGCACAAAGAACGCCGGAGCCGCGACCGTCGCGGCTCCGGCGCCCGTCTCTATATCGGAGATCGGAACTCGAGGCTACTTACTTGAGATATCCGAGCTCTTTCCAGACTGCGTATTCCGCCCGGAACTTGGTGTAGGACTCCCAGACCTTCTTGAAGTTGGCGTCGCGCGCCACGTCCGCGGCGGCCACTTCGGCCCACTTCTGCTCGAGCGTGTCCAGGATTTCCTGCGGCCAGCGGTGGATCTGCACGCCCTTCTTCTTGAGCTCGGCCAGCGCCTTGCCCTGGATGGCCTCGCCCTCGGCCAGGCCCTCGCGGAACGCATCGCCGCAGGCGACCTCGATCTGGGCCCGCTGCGTGTCGCTGAGCGCGTCCCACGCCTTGCGGTTCAGCAGCAGCTCGAACACCGTCGACTGCTGGTGCCAGCCCGGGAAGTAGTAGTGCTTCGCGACCTGGTAGAAGCCGAGATTGAGGTCGATCGCGGGCATCGAGTACTCGGTGGCGTCGATCGAGCCCCGCTCCAGCGCCGGGAAGATGTCCCCGCCGGCGATCAGCTGGGTCGAAACGCCGATCTTTTCCATCACCTTGGCGCCGAGCCCGAAGAAACGCATCTTGAGGCCCTTGAGATCGTCGATCGACTTGATCTCCTTGCGGAACCAGCCCGAGGCCTCCGGCGCGATGACGCCGCAGGGCAGCGATTTCAGCCCGTGCGGCTTGTAGATGTCGTCCCAGAGCTGCACGCCCCCGCCGTAGAAGATCCACGCCATGTACTCGCCGGCGCTGGGACCGAACGGCACGGCGGCGAACATCGCGAGCGCGGGTTCCTTGCCGTACCAGTATCCCGGCGTCGACCAGCACGCGTCGACCGAGCCCTTGGCCACGGCGTCGAAGCATTCCTTCGCCGGGATCAGGGCGTTGGGCTCGAAATATTTGAGCCGGATATTGCCGCCGGAAATCCGTTCCAGGCGGTCCACCATGCTCTTGCCGAGGGTTCCGAGCTGGGTGAGCTGGCTCGGGAACCAGCTCGCCATCTTCCAGCGGATGCGCTTGTCCGCCGCGTCCGCCGTGCCGACGCCCGAGGCCGCGAGCACGACGCTCAGCGCGGCGATCGAAAGGCCGGTCTTGAGGAGTTTCCCTGTCTTCATCCGAGTCGTCCCTTCCGTCGAATGCAATCCCGGGCAGGTTCACTCAACTGCAAGAGCATTGTCAATCGAGCAAGACCCGGAAGCGGTATTTTTCATGCAAATTTCGGGGCGCCGGCGCGGCGGTTACAAGCCGCGGGGACGGCCGCTATCCTCCCGGCGGGAGGGTCCGCCATGACCGATATCGCATTCTCCTCGGCCAAGCGTCTCGCCGGGACGATCCGGCGGGGCCGCATCGGAAGCCTCGAACTACTCGACCGCTATCTGGCGCGGGTGGAGAGGTTCAATCCAGAACTCAACGCGATCGTCGAGACCGACATCCCGGCGGCGCGCCGGCGGGCCCGCGCGGCCGACCGGGCGCTCTCGAAGGGCGAGAGCTGGGGGCCGCTCCACGGCGTGCCGATCACCGTCAAGGACTCCTTCGACGTCAAGGGCATGCCGACCACCTGGGGCGTGCCCGAGTTCAGGGATCGCGTCGCGGACTCGAACGCGCTCTCGGTCGACCGGCTGCTCGGCGCGGGCGCGGTGCTGTTCGGCAAGACCAACGTGCCGATCTGGCTCGCCGACGCCCAGGCCTTCAACGCCATCCACGGCCGGACGCTCAGCCCGTGGAGCCCGGACCTTACGCCCGGCGGCTCCTCGGGCGGCGCGTCGGCGGCGCTGGCGGCGGGGCTGACGGCGCTGGAGCTGGGCTCCGACATCGCGTCCTCGATCCGCACGCCCGCCGCGCTCTGCGGCCTGTTCGGCCACAAGCCGACCTTCGGGATCTGCCCGACGCGCGGCCATACCGTCCGGGGCAACCTCGCGCCGCTCGACATCCTGGTGATCGGCCCGCTGGCGCGCTCGGCGGCGGACCTCGCGCTCTCGCTCTCGCTGATCGCCGGTCCCGACGAGATCGACGGCGGCGGCTACCGGCTGACCCTGCCGGCGCCGCGCAAGAAACGGCTCGACGAGTTCAGGGTCGGTATCGTGCTCGACCACCCGACCGCGGCGGTGGAGGGCGCCGTCGTGGACCGGCTCCAGGCGCTCGCCGACTTCCTCGGCCGGCAGGGGACGCGGGTCTCCGACACCGCGCGGCCCGATATCGACCTCGACGACGTGCACCGGACCTTCGACGTGCTGCTGCGCTCGGCGACCTCGGCGCGCCACGGCGACGAGGAGCGGGACGGCATCGCCGCCGATCTCGCCGCCCTGCCGCCCGGAACCGACACCAAGCAGTCGCGCATGATGCGGGGCATCACGCTGTCGCACCGCGACTGGCTGCTGCTCAACGAGAAGCGCCACCGCATGCGGTGGAAATGGCACGAATATTTCCGGGACTACGACCTCCTGCTCTGCCCGGTGCTCTGCACCGCCGCCTTCCCGCATTCCGACACGCCGCCCTACGAGCGCTCGATGACGGTCGACGGGGTGGAGCGGACCTTCATGGAACAGATCTTCTGGTCCGGCTACGCGGGGGTTTCCTATCTCCCCGCGTCGGTTGCCCCGATCGGCTTCACCGGGGATGGGCGTCCCGTCGGGGTCCAGATAATCGGCCCCCATTGCGGCGATCGCACCACCATCGCCTTCGCCGGCCTGCTGGAAAAGGAATACCAGGGCTTCGTCCCCCCGCCGGGATTCGAGTGACCGCGTCGGTATCCCCACCTGTTTCCCCCGCCGACCATGACGAAGAGCCTTCGGCGTTTGACGCGCCCGCGATGCCCTCTGCTATTCTTTCGCGGGAAGAAACACAGGGAGGCCCAACCGATGAAACTCCTCAAACGCGGAACCTCGGCCGCGATCGCCGCGGCGGCCGCGGCGATGCTCGCATCTCCCGCCCAGGCGGCGGAGACCGTGAAGGTGGGGATGCCGATCCCGGTGACGCTCACCGATCTCGGCTATTACGCGTTCGGCGAGGAGCTCGGCTTCTTCAAGCAGGAAGGGCTCGATCTCCGCATCATCGTGTTCAAGGGCTCCGGCAAGATGGTGCCGCAGGTCGCGACCAAGCAGCTCGATATCGGCTGGGCGCTGCCCGGCGCGCTGTTCAAGTCCTACCAGCCCGGCCGCACCCGGCTCCCGGTCGTCTACTACTACAACATCATGCCGACCTGGACGCTGCAGCTCGCGGTGCTGGAATCGAGCGGCATCGATACCGTCGCCGATCTCAAGGGCAAGAAGGTCGGGATCGGCGCGCTTACCTGGGGCACCATCCCGATGCTCAAGGCCAGGCTCAAGGACGCCGGGCTCGTCGTCGGCGAGAACGTGGAGCTCGCCGCGGTCGGCATCCTCGGGGCCGGCTGGCTCGCGCTCAAGCGCGACCGCGTGCAGGCGCTCGACTACAACAACACCTGGCACGACATGTTCGAGGCGACCGGCGCCAAGATCCGCCGCCTGCCGATCAAGGACAAGTTCCACAACCTGTTCACCAACGGCTTCATGGCGCATCGCGACCAGTTCGGGTCCAAGCGCGACACGCTGGTCAAGTTCGCCCGCGGCATGGCCAAGTCGTCGATCGCGTGTCAGGAGAATCCCGGCCCCTGCGTCAAGGCGTTCTGGCGCAAGCATCCCAACATGAAACCCAAGGGCGACGAGGCGAAGAACCTGCCGGGCGCGATCCGGATGGTGAACAACCGGCTCGAATTCATGCAGGTTCCGGCCAAGAACGCAGTCGGCAAGCTCGGCCACTGGCCGCGCAAGTCGTTCGAGTACTACGTCGACGCGTATTTCGAGAGCGGCTGGATCAGTACCCGCGATATCGAGATCGACAAGATGTACACCAACGACCTGATCGCCGACATCAACGCCTTCGACGAGAACGAGGTCAGGGCCAAGGCGCGCGCGGCCAAGTGAGTGAGCCAGTCCGCGTCCGGCGCTGAGACCGCGGCGGGGGACGGCCCTTCGGCCCCCGCCATCCTCGCGGCCGACGGTCTCTCGCTCGTCTATCCCACGCGCCGGGGCGCCATCACCGCGCTCGAGGACCTCGCCCTTTCCATCGGCCGGGGCGAGTTCTATTCGCTGATCGGGCCGTCGGGCTGCGGCAAGTCGAGCCTGCTCAAGGTGGCGGCGGGCCTCCTGCCGCAGACGGCGGGGACGATCGTGCTCGGCGGCACGCCGGTCACCGGGCCCCGGCGCGAGGTCGGCGTCGTCTTCCAGCGGCCGACGCTGTTTCCCTGGAAGACGGTGATGGACAACGTGCTGCTGCCGGCCGAGACCCTCGGGCTCGACATGGCGGCGGCGAAGGCGCGCGCCGCCGAGCTGGTGAACCTGGTGGGGCTGGAGAAATTCGCCGGCAACTACCCGAGCGAGCTCTCCGGCGGGATGCAGCAGCGGGTCGGTATAGCCCGCGCCCTGGTGCACGACCCGGAAGTGCTGCTGATGGACGAGCCGTTCGCGGCGCTCGACGCGCTGACCCGCGAGCACATGATGATCGAGCTGCAGGACATCTGGATGACCACCGGAAAATCGGTGCTGTTCATCACCCACTCGATCCCGGAGGCGGTATTCCTGTCCGACCGGGTGGCGGTCATGTCCGCGCGGCCCGGCCGCATTATCCGCGAGCACGACGTGGCCCTCGGCCGCCCGCGCGACCTCGCGACGATGGGCGATGCCGGGTTCAACGACCTCTGCGGCGAGCTCCGCGGCGAGCTCCAGATCGACCTTTGAGGGGAGGCGGCGCGGTGTTCCCGACGTTTGTTCCACCCTCTCACCCCGGCCCGCTCGCCGCTGCTCTAGCTTCCCCCCTCCCGCTTGCGGGAGGGGCCGGGGGAGGGCATGACGGAGGACGGAAGCAGATGAGGCTCACGGACAATCGGACGATCCCATGAAAGACAGGCTTCGCACCGCGATCTATCCGCTGATCACCGTCGCCTTCCTGATCGCCTGCTGGCAGGTCGCGGTGAGCGAGTTCAGCATCGAGGACTACATCCTGCCCGAGCCCTGGCTGGTCGTGACCTCGATCACCGACGGGTTCCGCGCGGGCGGATTCGTGGGCCATCTCTGGGCCACCGCCGAGGCGACGGTGCTGGGCTACGTGCTGGGCTGCGGGCTCGCCTTCCTGATCGGCGTGGCGGTGGCCGAGTCCGCCACCTTCGACAAGTTCGTCTATCCCTGCGTCGTCGCGCTTCAGTCGATGCCCAAGGTGGCGCTCGCGCCGCTGATCCTGGTCTGGTTCGGCCACGAGATCGAATCCCGCATCATCATGGTCGGGCTGATCTGCTTCTTCCCGATGTTCGTCAACACCGTCGTCGGCATCCGCCAGACCGATCAGGAGCTGCTCGACCTCTGCCGCGCCTTCTCGGCCTCGCGCCGCTACGTGTTCTTCAACGCCAAGCTGCCCTCGGCGGCGGGCGAGATCTTCGCGGGCCTCCAGATCGGCGTGGTGCTTGCGCTGATCGGCGCGGTGGTGGCCGAGTTCGTCGCCTCCGAGCGCGGCATCGGCCACATGATCGATTCCGCCGCGGTCAGCCTCACCGTCTCCAACATGTTCGCGGGCGTCATCATCCTCGCGGCGATGGGCGTCGCCGGCACCGCGACGGTCCGCTTCGTCGAGCGCCGGGTGGTGTTCTGGGAAGGCGGATCGGTCCGGGTCAACCTGGAGCAGGCGACGTGAGCGCGGAAGACCTCTGCTTCCTGTCGGGGGCCGAGTCCGCGCGCCGTATCGCATCGGGCGAGCTCTCGCCGGTCGATCTGGTCGAGGCGGTCCTCGCCCGCGCCGACGCGGTGCAGGGGCCGCTCAACCCCTTTACCGTAATCTGCGCCGAAGAGGCGCGGGCGCAGGCGAAGGAGGCCGAGGACGCCGTCGCGCGCGGCGATGCGCTCGGACCGCTCCACGGCGTCCCCTACACGATCAAGGACATGATCGACGTGGCGGGGATGCGGATCACCTTCGGCTCGGCGATGTTCGAGCACAACGTGCCGGCCTCCGACACCGTGGTCGTCGAACGCCTCCGGGCGTCCGGCGCGATCCTGCTCGGCATCACCAACATGGCCGAGTGCGGCCACAAGGGCACCAACTCCAACCCGCTCTGGGGGCTGACCCGCAACCCGTGGGACCCGGAGACCACGCCGGGCGGCTCGTCGGGCGGCGCGGCGGCCGCGCTCGCGACCGGCTGCGGCGCGCTGGCGCTCGGCACCGACCGCGCCGGGTCGGTGCGCATCCCGGCCGGGGCGACCGGGGTGTGCGGCCTCAAGCCCACCCTCGGCGTCTTTCCTTGCCCCGAGACCCCCGACCTGTTCGACACCACCACCGTGATCGGCCCGATGGCCCGCGGCATCGAGGATATCGCCGCCCTGATGTCGGTCTGCGGCGGGCCCGATCCGCGCGATCCCTGGTCGCACGGCGCGACGAGGCGCGACTACATGCCGGATGCCCGCCCGCGCGGCGACATGACCGGCACGCGGATCGCCTGGGCGCCCATGGTCGGCAACGCCGCGCTCGACGGCGAGACGCGCGCTGTCTGCGAGGAGGCGGTCGCCGCGTTCCGCGCCCTCGGCGCCGAAGTCTCGCCGGTCGGGATCGACCTGTCGGAGGCGGGCGACATCCTGCTCGCCATCGTGGGCGCGCTGGCGAGCGCCGCCTATACCGACAAGATGCCCGAATTCGGCGACCGCATCGACAAATCGCTCCGCATGGGCATCGAGCTGGGCGGCAAGCTGAGCGCGGCCGACCTGGAAAAGGCCCTGTTCGGGCGCGCGGCGCTGTTCCGCAAGGTCGAAGCGGTGCTGGCGGAGCACGATCTGCTGGTCACGCCGTGCCTCACCCGCCCGGCGATCGCGGCCGACCACTTCGCCTTCGATCCGGTCGAGATCGAGGGCGTGGCGTACCGCAACCCGCGTTTCGACTGGTACCCCTACACCCACCCGTTCAACCACACCGGCCACCCGGCGCTGGCGCTCCCGGCGGGCTGGACGGCGGGGAACATGCCGGTCGGCCTGCAGATCGTCGCCCCCTGGCACGCCGAGCCCCGCCTGATCCGCGCCGGCGCCGAGCTGGAGGCCGCGCGCCCCTGGGCCGACCGGCGACCCCCCTCGCCCTGACCCGCTCCCCCGCGGGGGGAGAGGGGATTGAGGGGCTCGCGGGCGGCAGCCGGCTCTGATCGTGCCCGGTCGAAAAATGCGTTAGATTGCCCGCGCTCGGCGGAGGAGGGCCGGATGGCGGGCATCTGGGGGAAGATCATCGGCGGCGCCGCGGGGTTCGCGCTGGGCGGGCCAATCGGCGCGCTGCTCGGCGCGGTGGCGGGGCACGCGGTCGACCGGATGCGGGCGGCCCCGGATACCGGCGACGGGCGGGCCGCCACCCGCGAGATCGCCTTCACCATCGCGGTGATCGCGCTCTGCGCCAAGATGGCGAAGGCCGACGGGAGGGTGACGAAGGACGAGATCGCCGCCTTCCGCCGCATCTTCCACGTGCCGCCCGAGGAGATGAAAAACGTCGGGCGCGTGTTCGACCAGGCGCGCAAGGACGCGCGCGGGTTCGAGCCCTACGCGCGCCAGGTCGCCACGATGTTCGCCGCCAACCCGGCGGTGCTGGAGGAGCTGCTGGATGCGCTGTTCTACATCGCCAACGCCGACGGCGTGCTCCACCCGGCCGAGCTCGACTATCTGGAGCGGGTCGCCGGGATCTTCGGCTTCGACGAGACCACCTACCGGCGGATCCGCGCGAACCACGAGGGCGAGGCGAAATCCGACCCCTATGCCGTGCTCGGCGTCAACCACGACGCCGACGACGAGACGGTGCGCGCCGCTTGGCTCAAGCTCACCCGCGAGAACCACCCCGACCGGCTGACCGCGCAGGGCATGCCCGAGGATTTCGTGCAGATCGCCACCGAGCGCATGGCGGCGATCAACGCGGCCTGGGACACGATCCGGAAACAGCGCGGCCTCCGCTGACCCGCTCGCGCTCTGCCTGGGAAAGATGGTCGGGTAGTGCCCACGTGGCGCGTCCCGGCGAAAAATGTCCGAGCAACGACCTCTCAAACCGGTTGCGAGCGCCGGAACCCCTCGATCGGGGTTGAGGAATAGCTCCCAGTCGCTGTGGGCAAGAGCGGGGAAAGCCGCCTCATCGAGCTTTTCCCGGAATGACAGTCCGCCGTATCGAAAGTACGCTGCCCCACGGGCAATGGAGGCTTTCGATGGACAACGGCCAAACCGAAAGGCCGACTCAACAGGAAGAGGTTGAGCGGAACTACCGAGCGTTCCGGAAGCGCCTGCCGGATATTCTGGGAGAACATCGCAACAAATTCGCGCTCATGCGGGACGCGGAGATAGTCGATTTCTTCGATACGGGCCGAGATGCTTTCGTCGCAGGTTCCAACATGTACTCCGATGGGCGGTTCTCCATCCAGGAAGTGACCGATCAGCCCGTCGATCTCGGATATCTGTCCCATGCCGGTACTCTCAGGCCGCTTTGAGTGGAACGCCGGGCCGATCCGCGAGGTCGGCATCCTTCCGGAAGGCGTCTCGGCAAAAAGCGTCGACCCCCATATGTGCCCCGCCTTGTTCGACACCGGGGCGCTGAGTTCCTGCATCCTTAAGCCGGTCGTCGACTATCTTCAGCTGGAGCCGCGGGGACAAAGAACGCTGCATACCGCAGGCCCGGCCGTGGAAGTGTCCCTCTACCCGGTGCAGTTCTTTTTCCTGTTGGATCAGGACAGCAAAGAGGATCTCATCGCATCGGATAACTGGGATTTGGCCGGGTCGGTTCTGGCGCCCGGCCTTAACCCGGACGGTGCCGGCCGCAGCAGGTATCAGGCCATCATCGGTCGCGACATCCTCCGGAAGGGCGCCTTTACGCTGTTGCCTGGCGGGCAATACGCATTCGGGTACTGACCGCAGGGCACTGTCGGACCGACTTTCCCTTGCCCGCCCGTCATTTCGACCGGAGCTGCGCGAACGGCCGATAGGCTTTGACAACGCTTGCCCGCACCGCCGACAATCGACCCAACAAGAACAAGGGCCGAAGCCCGTTCCGAAAACCCAAGGGGGAAACCGACCATGCGAATTGACCGTGTAACAGCGCGAGCGCCGATCGCCGTCGCGTGCGCGGCGGGGCTGCTGCTGGCGGCCGGCGCGGCGACGGGGGCCGAATACGGGCCCGTGGCGCAGCGCGCGATCGACGGCGCCAAGGCGTATGTCAAGGCCAAGGGTCTGAAGAATCCGACGCTCGACATCCTTCTCAACTCGCTCTACCGCAACTCCTTCCCCGACTTCGCGAAGGAGTGGCAGGGGCTGACCGGCGTCGCGATCAAGGCCGAACCGCTGGGCTACACCGACATCCCGAGCAAGGTGATGGGCGAGGCGGTGGCCAAGACCGGCGCCTTCGACATGTTCAACGATTTCCCCTACACCCAGCCCGACGCGGCGAGCGCCGGCGTGCTGAAGCCGCTGGACGAGTACGCGGCGAAGTACAAGCCCGACTTCTCCGGCGTGCCGGAGGCGTTCATCGCCCAGCAGTTCTACAACGGCAAGCAGTATTCCTTCGTGCTGGACGGCGACCACATCATCCTCGTGCTGCGCAAGGACATCGTGGAGAACCCGAAGGCGCGGGCCGAATTCAAGAAGGCGACCGGCAAGGAGCTCGGCTGCCCGGCCAACATGGCGGACTGGGAGGAGCAGGCGAAGTTCTTCCACACCGAGGCCGGCCAGACGCGCTGGGGCGTCAAGTTCGAGAAGCCGCTGTTCGGCGCGATGGGCTACCGGTCGGTGAACTTCTCGCACCGCCACTTCCCGGCCTATTTCGGCGGGCTGCTGTTCGACAAGGACATGAACCCGCGGATCAACTCGGCCCAGGGCGTCAAGGCGATCGCGGCGTTCTCGTCGATCGTCCAGTACATGCCCAAGGATATCCAGGGCTGGGGCACGCCGCAGATCTACCCGTTCTGGGGCTCGGGCCAGGCCTATTCGGTGATGTCGTTCCCGTCGATCTTCGGCTACGGCAATGCCAACCCGAAGAGCGTCGTCAAGGGCAAGCAGCTTCCCTGCGTCATCCCGGCGTCGACCGCGAGCGAAAAGCCGGTGCGGCGCGCGGCGGAGGCGGCCGGCACCAGCTACATGGTCAACGCCTATAGCGACCATCCCGAGCTCGCCTATCTGTTCATCCAGTGGCTGACCAGCCCGTCGGTGGGCAACCGGGCGATCGCCCATCCCAAGGGCTTCTGGGACCCGTTCCGCGAGGCCAACAAGGGCGACGCGGGCATCCTCAAGAAGTTCAGCCAGGAGTTCCTCGACGTGACCCTGGAGAACGCGCAGTACACCACGTCGCTGCTCTATATCGAGGGTCACTACGAGTACATGAAGATCCTCGACAACAACCTCGCCGACGTGATGAACGGCAACATCAAGCCCGAGGAGGCCGCCAAGCGGGTCGAGAAGGGCTGGAACGGCGTGACCGAGGATATCGGCCGCAAGGAGCAGATCGAGGCGTGGCGCAAGGGCGTCGCGGCCGGGCTCTATATCGACAAGCTGTAGTCCGGATCTCGTCAAGCGGCGGCCCGGGCGGCGGGAAACCGTCGTCCGGACCGCCGCCCGTCGAGGAAGCATAACCAGACGATGACCGCGCTCAGCGGAGTAGAGATGCGCCCGCGCAACGGCCCGATCGCCCGGCTGGGCGCGTGGCTGTCGCAGGAACGCGTGTTCCGCTGGATCCCGTTCGTGCTCGTCGAGAGCACGTTCATCCTGGTCATCATCATCCCGTTCCTGCTGACCATCTACATCAGCTTCCTGCGCTGGCGCGCCAACCGGCCGTTCGAGCAGGCCTACCTGTCGGGCTTCCGGAACTACGAGGCGGTGCTGACCGACACCGGCTTCTGGGCGGCGCTCGGGCGCACCTTCTACTTCGCCGGCTTCGCCGTCGTGTTCGAGCTCGTCATCGGCTTCATGCTGGCGATGCTGGTGCACCGGGTGGTGCGCGGGCGGCGGATCTACATCACCGTCTTCCTGATCCCGATGATGGTTGTGCCGGTGGTCGTCGGATACAACTTTTCGATGATCTACATCGACCACGGCCCGCTCAACCAGCTGCTCTCGCCGCTGACCGCGCTGCTCGGCATGGACCCGCGCATCCGCTGGCTGTCCGACCCGCTGGCCGCGCAGTGGGCGATCATCCTGGCCGACGTGTGGCAGTGGACCTCGCTCACCTTCCTGATCTTCCTGTCCGGCTTCTCGGCGCTGCCGCCGCAGCTGATCAACGCCGCCCGGGTGATGGGCGCCTCGCGCTGGCAGACCTTCTGGTGGGTCGAGTTCCCGCTGCTCAAGCCGGCGATCGTGATCGCGGTGGTGGTGCGCTCGATGGAGGCGCTGAAGCTGTTCGACCCCGTGGTGCTGCTGACCTTCGGCGGGCCCGGCACGTCGACCCAGACGGTCGCCTACTATCTGTGGGAGCAGGTCTGGCAGTTCAACAAGTTCGCCTTCGGCGCGGCGGCGTCGATGCTGCTGCTGATCCTGTTCTCGGCGCTGATCTTCACCGGGATCTGGCTGATGATGCGCGAGCGTACGCGGCTCGACCGGGAGCGCGCGTCGTGAACGGCGACGCCACGGGAAGGGCCGCGGCGGACCGGTTGCGCCGGCGGCGAACGGCGTTGCGCCATGCCGTGCTGATCGGCTGGGGCGCGATCATCATGTTCCCGATCTTCTGGATGATCCAGACCTCGTTCAAGGATTCGGGCGAGTGGGTGACATGGCCGCCCAACTGGCTGCCGCAGGACCCGACGCTCAAGAACTACGAGCAGATCTTCACCTTCGACGTGCAGCAGGAAGGCGTCGCGCGCGAGGCCACCGAGCAGCCCTTCAACATCTGGGGCTCGCTGGTCGATTCGCTGCTGATCTGCACCGTCTCGTCCCTGATCGCGCTGTTCATGGGCACCTTCCTCGCCTACGCCATCTCGCGCTTCAACGTGGGCGGCTCGACCTTCCGCCACATGGTGCTGCTGGTGCGCATGATCCCGCCCATCGTCATCGCGATCCCGCTGCTGATGTATTACGCGATCATGGTGCCGTTCGCGACGGAGACCCTGCTCGATTCGCGGATCAGCCTGTTCGACACCAGGACCGGGGTCAGCGCGCTCTACACCACGGTGACGCTCCCCTTCGTGATCTGGATGATGCTGAGCTTCATCGAAGAGGTGCCCTACACGCTGGAGCACGCCGCCCGGCTGATGGGGGCCGGGCGCATCTACACCCTGCGCAAGATCGTCTTGCCGCTGGTCGCGTCGGGGATGGTGGTCACCTTCCTGTTCGTGTTCATCCTGAGCTGGGGGGAGTTCCTGCTGGCCCTGACGCTCACCCATCCCGACGTGTCGACGCTTCCCGTGCTGCTCAACAAGTTCCAGAGCGCCTCGGAGGGCCGGCTCTACGGTCCGCAGGCGGCGATCGGCACGGTGATCACCATTCCGGTGGTGATCATGGGAGTCCTCATCCAGAAGCATCTGGTGAAGGGCTTCAGCTTCGGCATGATGCGCCGCTGACGGCGCCGAACGAGAAAGGAGCGACCCGTGGCGGGTATCGTGCTCAGGGATCTGGTCAAGGAATTCGGCAGCTTCGCCGCCGTCAAGGGCATCGACCTGGAAATCCACGACGGCGAGTTCCTGATCCTGGTCGGCCCGTCCGGCTGCGGCAAGACGACGACCCTCAACATGATCTCGGGCCTCGTCGAGCCGACCGGCGGCGACATCGTGATCGGCGAGCGCGTGGTCACCCATACCGAGGCCGGCGAGCGCGGGCTCGGCATGGTGTTCCAGGACCTCGCGCTGTTCCCCCACATGACGGTGTTCGACAACATCGCCTTCGGCCTCAGGGTCAAGAACGTCGATGCCGGGGAAATCCGCCGGCGCGTGGAGGAGGCGGCCGAGGCGATGCACATCGCCCCGCTGCTCGACAAGCGGCCCGGCGAGTGCTCCGGCGGCGAGGCGCAGCGCGTCGCGCTCGCCCGCACCATCGTCACCAACCCGTCGGTCTACCTGATGGACGAACCGCTCTCGAGCCTCGACGCCAAGCTGCGCGTCGACATGCGGACCGAGCTCAAGCACCTGCACGAACAGCTCGGCGGGACCTTCGTCTACGTCACCCACGACCAGGCCGAGGCGATGACCATGGCCGACCGGATCGCGGTGATGAACGCCGGCCGCATCGAGCAGGTCGGCGGGCCGCTCGAGATCTACCGGCGGCCGGCGTCGCATTTCGTCGCCGGCTTCTTCGGGATTCCGACGATGAACTTCCTCGACGGCGCCGTCGAGGCGGCGGACGGCGCGATGGAGTTCCGCGGCGCCGGCCTGACCGCTCCGCTCGACGCGTCGGTCGATTCCGGCCTCGCCGGGCGCGAAGCGGTGCTCGGCGTGCGTTCGGAGCACGTCCTGGTCGTCGACGCGGACGCGCCCGGCGCGACGCCGGCGACCGTCAGCCTGATCGAGCCGCTCGGCGACGCGACGCTGCTGTTCTTCGACCACGGGGGCCCGCGCCGCATGGTGGCCAAGGTGGACCCCGACCTGCCGGTCGCCGCGGGCGACGCGATCCATGTCGCGCTCGATACCGGCAACATTCACCTGTTCGACGCGGAACAAGGCGGGCGCCTGAATTGACGCCGCCCGCCGCCCGGCGGAATTCGGTAGTCCAGGTGCAACAAATTGACGCAGCCGGCCAGTATTCGGGCCGCGAATCTTGACGTTGGGAGGGGCCGACCATATCTATCGCGCGTTCCACTCTTAGGACACGCAAGAATGTCGGACCGATCCGAACTCGTCTCACTGATGAGGGTGAGCAAGACGTCCCCGTACCGGACGTGCCAGTGGCCTTACGGCGAGCCCGGCACGGAGGACTTCCACTTCTGCGGCCGGAAGACCTCGGAAGGCTTCTCCTATTGCGCCGCCCACGTGAAGATGGCCTATCGCGAGCCCGAGAGCCGGCGCGACGCGGCTCCGCGCCGCAGCGCCGCCTGACCGAGACAGCGTCCAGGACCCATCCCAGCGCGGCCCGCCCGCCCGCCGGCAACGGCGCGCGGCGTTTCGCCGTGCCCGCGGCCGGCGCCTCGGCATGATCGAACGCCCGTCGCCGAATCACGGCCCGCGGCCGGCCGGCGCGCCGGTCGATCTCGTCGTCCTTCACTACACCGGAATGCCGACCGCCGAGGCCGCGCTCGCGCGGCTGTGCGCTCCGGATTCCGGCGTCAGCGCGCATTACCTGATCGACGAGGCGGGCGCGGTCTACCGCCTCGTCGACGAGGATCGCCGGGCCTGGCACGCCGGCGTTTCGTCCTGGGCGGGGGAGGCCGGCGTCAACGGCCGGTCGATCGGAATCGAGCTTGCCAATCCCGGGCACGAGTTCGGCTACGTCCCGTTCCCCGAACCCCAGCTCCAGGCGCTGGAATCGCTGCTCGCCGACATTCGCGGACGCCGGCATATCGATCCGGTCCGGGTTGTAGGACACTCGGACGTGGCGCCGCTCCGCAAGCGGGATCCAGGCGAGCTGTTTCCCTGGCGGCGGCTGGCCGCGGAGGGGCTCGCATACTGGCCCCGCGAAGGGAAGCACGCGGCCGAGCCCGACATGGAACGGGCGCGCGCGGCGCTCGCCCGTTTCGGATACGGCTACTGCGAAGACGCGGGAGGCCTCGACGCCGTGCTGACGGCCTTCCAGAGACGCTTTCGCCCGTCCCGCTGCGACGGGATGCTCGACGGCGAGACCATGGCGCGGATCGACGCTCTCGAACGCGGGTAGTGGGTCAGTTTGAAAATCCCCACCCTTGACCCGACACTAGTCTCCCATCCCCTCTTGACACTTCGATATGGGGGTGCAGGAATCCCCTCAGATCCCCATATACAGGGGGTCAAAGCAAGGGAACGGGAATGACTAACCTCTGTCTTCGAGGAGTATCCTGCGTGCTTTCCTAGCATGTAGGGTCGGCAGAAATGCCGACGCTCCGTCCTGCTACAACAGAACCAACCTCGTTCTACCCCTAGCCGCTGGGAGCGGTTCTCTATGGAAGTCTGGCAGGCCATCGCTGCAACCGTGACAATCGGTGTCTCCCTTGTTGGGATTGGCATGTGGATTGGCGCGGTCAACAGTGATCGGGACTCCTTCAAGACCTTCATGGCAAGGATCGAGACGAAGGTCGACGACATCTTGAAGCGCTTGCCGCCCGTAACAGTCGCCGGGTCGAGCCCATTGCGACTGACGGACTTGGGGCAAACCATTTCAGAACAAATTGGCGGCAAGGAGCTGGCTCGGACCCTTGCGCCAACTCTCCTAGAAAAGATCAAGGGCATGGAGCCCTACGAAATTCAGGAAGAATGCCGCCGTTACGTGACAGAAGATTTTGCTCCCACAGAAGAACAGGAGAGAATTTTCAAAGCATGTGCCTTTGAGAACGGCATCAAAGTCGAACAGATTTGGAATGTGGTGGCGGTCGAACTGCGCGACGAGCTTCTGTCGCTCAGGTAACGACAAGACCGTAGCCCTTCGGCGGTTTCAAACTGACCCACTACCCGAACGCGAACCGGATTGACGACATCCCGTTCCGGGTCCACCTTCATGCGTGTCAGGCGGCCGGATGGCCGCCTCCCGCTCCGCGGGGGGAGGAAAGTCCGGGCTCCACGGAAACACGGTGCCGGGTAACGCCCGGCGGGGGCGACCCCAGGGAAAGTGCCACAGAAAGCAAACCGCCGGTCCGCTTCGCCGGCCGGCAAGGGTGAAAGGGTGCGGTAAGAGCGCACCGCCTCTCCGGCAACGGAGAGGGCAGGGCAAACCCCACCGGGAGCAAGACCGAGTAGGGGCGGCACGGGGCTCCGGCCCCAGGCGGGTTTCCGCGCCGCCGCCCGGGTAGGTCGCGCGAGGCGTCCGGCGACGGGCGTCCCAGATGAATGGCCATCCCCCGCCCAGGCGGGGACAGAACCCGGCTTACAGGCCGC
>JAJDVM010000339.1 GCA_022826125.1 Defluviicoccus sp. | reverse complement strand
TGCACCCGCGCCATTCTACTCCCGCGTGAAAATCATCGGCGCTGCTCGCCCCAAACGCCCGGATGCGCCGGGATACACACTCTCTCGCCACGCAGCACCTCGACCTTGAACCCGAAAAACGCCACAGCGCACATTCCTCTGCTTGCGCCTTATTGGGAAATGTGTATAGTCCGCGCGCCGTCGAACGGGCGGGTTTCGCTGGCCGATGGCGGTTTGCCCGTTTTACGGTCCGGCAGCAGCGTGCCTCCGAGATATCGGGGCCCGCGCCGCTCATCCGGGCAAGGCATCGAGGAGCGCCGCGACGTGGCATTTTACGAGAGCGTCTATATCGCGCGTCCGGACATATCGGGCGCCCAGGTGGAGGCGCTGACCCAACGCCTGACCGAGATCATCGAGGCCGGCGGCGGGCGCGTCACCAAGAACGAATACTGGGGCCTGAAGAACCTCGCATACCGGATCAAGAAGAACCGCAAGGGGCATTTCTCGCTGCTCAACATCGACGCGCCGAGCGACGCGGTGGGCGAGTACGAGCGCAACATGCGGCTCAGCGAAGACGTGCTTCGCTACCTCACCGTCCGGGTGGACGAGCTCGACGAAAACCCCTCGATCATGATGACCCGCGGTTCGCGCGACGATCGCGGCCGGGGCCGCGGCCGGGGCTTCGGCGGCCGGGACGGGCCGAGGCCGCAAAGCGCCCCTCCGGCGGAGGCCGGCGCCGCCAAGGCCGAGGACAAGCCGGAGGCCAAGACCGAAGACAAGCCCGCGGATAAGCCGAAGGAGACGACGGAATGAGCCGGCGGCCTTTCTTCCGGAGGCAGAAGAGCTGTCCGTTCTCGGGGCCCAACGCGCCCAAGATCGATTACAAGGACGTGAGGCTCCTGCAACGCTTCATCTCCGAGCGCGGCAAGATCGTGCCGAGCCGCATCACGGCGGTCTCCACCAAGAAGCAGCGCGAGCTCGCCCAGGCGATCAAGCGCGCCCGCAATATCGCGCTCTTGCCCTTCATCATCCGCTGACCGTCGGTCGAGGCGGCGGCACGCCATGTCCCGCCAGCTCCTGCTCGCCATCGCTGCCGGCGCGCTGGCCGCGCTGTTCTACGTCGCGGTGGGGCTGGGCTCCTTCGGCTCGCTGATCCTCGCCTATCTCGCGCAGCTGCCGCTCTTCGCAATCGGGCTCGGCGCGGGGTTCCTTTACGCCCTGCTCGCGTCGGGGATCGGCGCGGTTCTGATCGCCGCCGCGCTGCCGCCGACCGCGGCCGCCCTGTTCCTGCTGACCGCCGCGCTTCCGGTGCTCGTCCTGACCAACCGCGCGCTGCTCAGCCGCGCCGGGCCGGACGGCGGCGTGGAGTGGTACCCGCCGGGCTATCTGGTCGCGATCCTCAACGGAATGGCTCTCGCGGCGCTGATCGCGGCGGCGGTCTTCTTCTGGGGGCACGAGCGCGGCATGGTCGGCGCGGGCAGGGAGCTGCTGGCCGAGATGATGCGCGGGCCGGTCGTCGGCGGGCTGAGCGATCAGGCCGTCGCGGCGGCGCAGGACCGGCTCGCATGGTTCCTGCCGGCGCTGGTCCTGAGCTCCTGGCAGATCATGGTGATGGTCAACGGGCTGCTGGCCCAGGGGGTTCTGTCCCGCTTCTCCCTCAACATCCGCCCGGGCGCGCCGTTTCGCGAGCTCTGGTTGCCGCGATGGCTGTCGGTCGCGCTCGCCGCCGCGCTGGTCGCCTCGTTCCTCCCGGGACAACTCGGCGATCTGGGCGGCAACGCGGCGATCGTCGCGGCGCTGCCCTTTGTCTTTCTGGGCCTGTCGGTTATACATGCGCTTTCGGCGCGCTGGCCCGCGCGGACGTTCGTCCTGATTTGCTTATATATCGCGCTGTTCGTCGCCGGCTGGCCCGCCTTGATCGTCGCGGCGATCGGTTTTCTCGAAACATGGCTTTCCCTGCGGCAGCGGTTTTCGGGGGGCCGCCGCCAGGACGAGGAGGAGTAGCGATGCAGGTGATCCTGTTGGAACGGGTCGAGAAGCTCGGCCAGATGGGCGACGTGGTCGACGTCAAGCCGGGCTATGCGCGGAACTATCTCTTGCCGAGGCACAAGGCCCTGCGCGCGACCGAGGAAAACAGGCAGGCGTTCGAGGCCCGCCGCGTCCAGCTGGAAGCGGACAACCTCGCGCGGCGCGAGGAAGCGGAAAAGGTCTCGGACGATTTCGACGGGCTCACGGTCGTCCTGACACGGCAGGCCTCGGAGAGCGCCCAGCTCTACGGCTCGGTGACCAAGCGCGACATCGCGGACGCCGTGGGCGAAGCGGGCTACACCATCCAGCGCGATCAGGTGGCGCTGGACCGCCCGATCAAGACGGTCGGTCTGCATCCGATCCGGATCCGGCTCCATCCGGAGGTGTTCGTCACGATCACCGCCAATGTCGCGCGCACCCAGGAAGAAGCGGAGGCCCAGGCGCGCGGCGAGATCATCGGCGCGGACGCCGACGAGGACGATGCCGACGAGACCGGTGCCGCGGAGGTCGCCGAAGAGGCACCCGCGGCAGAACCGCCGGCCGAGGAGCAGCCCGCCGAGGAAGCGCCGGCCGGGGAGTAGCGGGGCCGGGACACCCTATCGCTCCGAACGCATGAGCCGGGACCGAATCGCCTTCATCGCCGGGTCCACCCGCCACGCGCAGAGCGCCCTCAAGGCGCTCAAGAAGCGATACGGCTCGGTCGAACCCGACGACGCCGACGTCGTCGTCGCGCTGGGCGGCGACGGGCTGATGCTGGAGACGCTGCACCGGTTCATGGGCCGCAAGGTGCCGATTTACGGGATGAACCGCGGCACGGTGGGGTTTCTGCTCAACGCCTACAGCAATCGCGGCCTGCGCGAACGACTCGTGGCGGCCAAGGAGGTCGAGCTCCGCCCGCTCTCGATGAAGGCGACCTCGATCGACGGCGCCCGGGTGTCGGCGAAGGCCATCAACGAGGTGGCGCTGCTGCGACAGACCCGGCAGGCGGCCAGGGTCCGTATCCGCATCGACGGCACGGTGCGGATGCCCGAGCTGGTGTGCGACGGGGCGATCATCGCGACGCCGGCGGGCAGCACCGCCTACAACCTGTCCGCGCACGGCCCGATCATCCCGATCGGCGCGGAGCTGCTCGCGCTGACGCCGATCAGCGCCTTCCGGCCGCGGCGCTGGCGGGGCGCGCTCCTGCCGTCCTCGGCGAAGCTCCGGATCGACGTGCTGGAGCCGAAGAAACGCCCGGTCAGCGCGGTCGCCGACTATACCGAGCTGCGCGACGTGCGAACCGTCGTGGTCCAGGAGGACCGTTCCGCGACCCTGACCCTGCTGTTCGACCCCGAGCACAATCTCGAAGACCGTATTCTCAACGAGCAGTTCATTCCCTGAACCGGAACGGATTCCGTAAGTGTGCTAGAAATGCGCCCGACGGGCGCCGACCGAAGCCCGAGACAGGCAGCGACTGGAGGAGACAGACACCGATGGAAATCCGAAACCGCACCTATCGCAAACTGATAACCGCGGGGGCGCTGTTCGCCGCGTTGGGCGTCGCGGAAGCCGCGGCGGCCGCCGACAAGCTCTCGGTCGGCGCGCTCCGCTTCACCTCGCACAGCGCGGGCTTCATCGCCCTCGAGAGGGGGCACTTCAAGAACGAAGGCCTCGACGTCGAGTTCCGCTTCTTCCAGGCCGCCGCGCCGACCGCGGTGGCGCTCGCCGGGGGCGACGTGGACTTCGCGATCGCCGGCGTGACGGGCGGCTACATGAACCTCGCCGCCAAGGGCGCGATCAAGGCGGTGGCGGGCGTCCTGCACGAGCACAAGGACGTCGACGGAATGGCCATCATGGCGTCGACGAAGGCGTACGAGGCCGGTTTCACCAAGCCCGAACAGCTCAAGGGCAAGTCGCTGGCGATGACGCAGTCCGGCTCCACCTTCCACTATATGGGCGGTATCCTGGCGGAGAAGTTCGGCTATTCGATCAAGGACATCACGGTGCGGCCGCTGCACAAGGTGGGCGCGATGATCGGCGCGTTCAAGTCGGGCCAGGTCGACGCCATGCTCATGGTGCCCCACATCGCCAAGCCTCTGGCCCGGGCCGGCGCGGGCAAGATCATCGGCTGGCTGCGCGATTACCGGCCCGACTACCAGATCACCGTGCTGCTGAGCTCGACGAAGAACATCAAGGAGAAGCCGGAGCTGGTGAAGAAGTTCCTCCGCGCCTACGCGAAGGGTATCGCGGACTTCAACGGGGTGATGCTGAACCAGTCGAAGGACCCCGCGGCCACCGAGGCCATGGTCAAGCTGATCCACAAATACGTCTACACCTCGCGGCCCTATGCCAAGGCCGCGCCGTCCATCAAGGCGGGCGCGATGTATCTCAACCCGGGCGCGTCGCTCGACCTCAAAAGCATCGAGCACCAGCTGAAATGGCACCAGTCGCAGGGCTTCGTGGCGAAGACCGTCACCCTGGACCAGATCGTCGATACCGGCTTCGTCGAGACGAACTGACCGCGTGCTTCCCGAACGGGGATCGGGGCCGGTCCCGCGGGGCCGGCCCTTTTCGTTGACGGCCGGGATGGCGATGCATCCGCGACCGCGTGGAACGAGGAGCTCCCGCCCATGAGCGGCTTTCCGGGCATGAGGACTGTCCGCATGGGGGACCGGCCGGCGCAAATCTATCGGGGCGATCTCTGCGTCGTGGGATCCGGCGCGGCGGGTCTGTCGGCGGCGCTGGAAGCGGTCCGGCTTGGCCGGAAGGTCGTTCTGGTGGATGCCGCGCCCCAGCTTGGCGGCCAGGCGGTGGGCGCGGCGCTCGGCACGATCTGCGGGCTGTTCCGCAACGGACCGGTGCCGAGACGCCTCACCCACGGTGCGATGGACGATTTGTTCGAGTCGATCTTCGCCGAGGGCGACGCTTCGCTCCGCCGGGTGCGAGGTACCTTCATCCTCGACTACGTGCCGAACGCCTGGATGCGCTGGGCGGAACGGAAGATCGCGGAAACCGGGATCGTCCCCCTGCCCGGCGCCATCGTGCGCCGTGTCGAACGCCGGGACGGCCGTGTCGAGGCGCTGTCGCTCAGCACCCGCTTCGGCGATGCGAGGGTGGAAGCGGGACATTTCGTCGACGCCTCGGGCGACGCGGTCCTCGCATGGCAGGCGGGGCTGGAACTGCGGGAGTCGGAAAGACAGGTCCTCGGCACGGTCATGGCGATCCTGGAGGACGTGGACACCGGACTCTGCGCGGGATACCCGCGCTCGCTCTATCACGAGCTGATCCGCGAACACGCCGAGGAGTTCGGCCTGGTGCGCGCGGAAGGTCCGGTCTTCGTCGTGCCCGGCACGAGCAAGCTGCTGCTCAACCTGACCCATGTCGAAACGCCGATGGAGACGGCCGGGCTGGCCTTGGCGGGAATCGAGGGGCGGCGGCAGGTCGACGCCCTGCTGACCCTGTTCAAGCGGGAGCTGCCCGAGGCTTTCGGCGAGGCGAAGGTCGCGGTCTACGGCAATGCGGGCATACGCCAGACCCGGACCATCGTCGGGCGGAGCCACGTCACGGTGGAGGACGTCGCGACCGGCGCGCGGCCGCCGGACGCCGTCGCGCGCACCGCCTGGCCGATCGAATTGCACGGCGACATGTCGGGCGCGCACTGGACGATCTTCGACGAGGACCATGTCCACTACATACCGTTCGGCGCGATGCTGCCCGAGGGCCTGCACAATGTCGTCGTCGCCGGGCGCTGCATCGACGCCGAGCCGGCGGCGCTCGCCAGCCTCAGGGTCATGGGTCCCTGCTTCGCGATGGGCCGGGCGGCGGCGGCCGCGGCCTCGCTCAGCGACAGCGGCTCGCTGCACCAGATCGACATCGCCGCCCTGCAGGACGAGATCGGGGACAACCTCGCCCTGGAGACGACCGACGCCTGGGCGGGCGAAATCGTGCGGGAAACCGGTCCGGAAGCGGAGGGGAAAGGGGCGTAGCGTCCCGATCGGGAAGTTCGGGCGCGTGCCCGCTCCGGCCCGACCCTTTCTCTAAATGTCCGAAAAATCGGGTTTTTTCTTGCTCAGAAACGCCTCGATTCCGCGCGTGAACGCCTTGCCGAAGCGGATTTTCTCGAACGCCTGTCCCTCGCTCCTCAGACCCGCCGAAAGCGGAGCCTCGTAGGTCTCGTCGAGCACCTGCTTGAGCGTGGCGAGCGGTATGCTCGGCCGGGCGGCGAGATCGGCGACCCAGCGCGCGACCGCCTCGTCCAGCCCGCCCGCCGGAACGACCTCGCTGACCAGCCCCCAGGCCTCGGCCTCCCCGACGCCGATGCGTCGTCCGCGCATGATCATCTCCTTGGCGCGGCCGAGGCCGGCGATCCGCGCGAGCCGCTGCGTCCCGCCCGATCCCGGGATGGCGCCCAGATTTATTTCGGGCAGCGCGAACTCCGCGCCTTCCTCGGCGATCCGGAAATCGCAGGCGAGCGCGATCTCGAAGGCCACCCCCATGGCGTAGCGCTCGATGGCGGCGATCACCGGCTTGCGGCAACGCTCGGGCGCGGCCACCGCCCAGGCGAGGTCGGCCATGCCGTCGGCCGGCACCTTCTGAAAACCCGCGATGTCGCCGCCGGAGCTGAACACCCCGTTCGCGCCGCGGACAACGATGACCCGCACGTCGGGGTGGGCGTCGAGCTCTTCGAGGATCGCGGCGAACTGGGCTCGGGCGGCGAAGCTCACCACGTTGAGCGGCGGCCGGTCGAATATCAGCGTCCCCCGCCCCGCCCCGGCATCGATCTCCCAGCGCAGACCGTCCGGTTCCGCGAGCAGCGCTCCGCGCCGTTCCGAAAGCTCGTTCACCCCACCCTCCATTGCAGTCCGCGCCGCATAACGCCATATTCCGCCCGCCGCCGGCAACCGGCGGCGACGCAACATCGACAAGCGGGAGCGGGTGTCATGGCGGCGGTACTGATCGACCGCGACGGCGGTATCGCGACGGTCACGATCAACCGGCCGGAGAAGCGCAACGCGCTGAACGCGGCGGGCTGGGACGCGCTCGCGGAAGCGTTCGAGGTCCTGTCGGAGGAAGACGGGCTGCGCTGCGTCGTGCTGCGCGGCGCGGGCCCGGATGCCTTCGCGGCCGGAGCCGACATGTCCGGCTTCATGGACGAGCACTCGAACGCCGACCTCGCCAGGAGCTACATGGGCAAGACCCACCGCGCCTGCGAGGCGATCTCCCGGGGCCGCCATCCGGTGGTCGCGATGATCCACGGCTATTGCCTGGGCGGCGGGTTCGAGATCGCGACGGCCTGCGATATCCGGATCGCCGCGCGGTCGAGCCGGATGGGCGTGCCGGCGCGCCTGGTGGGGCTCTATCTGGGCTACGGGCTGCTCGATACGATGATCGCCGCCGTGGGGCGCGCCAACGCGCTCGAAATCGCGCTCGAGGGCCGCGTCTATTCCGCCGAGGAAGCGTTCGCGAAGGGGATGATCAACCGGGTCGTGGACGACGACGCGCTCGAGGAGGAGGCCTACGGGTCGGCCCGCAGAATCGCCGAGGGCGCGCCGCTGGCGGCGCGCTGGCACAGGAAGGCGGTCCATCGGCTCGCCGATCCGGCGCCGCTGACGGACGACGAGATCGCGGAGTCCTTCTCATACGCCGACACCGAGGATTACCACGAGGGCTACCGGGCGTTCCTCGCCAAGGAAAAGCCCGCCTTCAAGGGCCGCTGAGCGATGAGCGGAAAGCCCGAGGGCGCGACCGGACCTCTCGCCGGGGTCACGGTGATCGAATGCGCGCAGGTGGTCGCGGGGCCGACCTGCGGCTACATGCTGGCCGATCTCGGCGCGGACGTGATCAAGGTCGAGCGCGCGCCGATGGGCGACGACGTGCGCCGCATGACCCCGCCCTCGATCGAGGGCGAATCGGCGGCCTTCATGATGCTCAACCGGAACAAGCGCGCGATCGCGCTCGACCTCAAGCAGGATCCGGCGAAGGAGGCGTTCCTGCGGCTGGTGCGCAACGCGGACGTGCTGATCGAGAACTACCGCCCGGGCGCGATGGAGCGCATGGGGCTCGGTTACGACGACCTCAAGGCGGAGAACCCGGCGCTGGTCTACGCCACCATCTCGGGGTTCGGGCGGACCGGCCCCTATGCCGGGCGCGGCGGCTACGACCTCGTCGCCCAGGCCATGTCGGGGCTGATGAGCATCACCGGCGAGGCGCCGGGCCGGCCGCCGGTGAAGGTGGGCTCGCCGATCGCCGATTTCTCGGCGGGGATCCTGGCCGCGCTCGGCATCGTCTCGGCCTATACTCACCGCCTGAAGACCGGCGAGGGCCAGTATCTCGAAACCTCGCTCTTCGAGGCGGCGATCTCGGCCACCTTCCACCAGACCGCGATGTTCCTCGCCACCGGCGAGCCCCCTCCCCCGCTCGGCTCCGCCCATCCGCTGTCCGCCCCGTACCAGGCCTACGAGACCGCCGATGGCTGGATCACGGTCGGCGCGGGCAACAACGCCAACTGGCCGAGGCTCGCCGAGGCTCTGGGCGCGCCCGAACTCACCGAGGACCCGCGTTTCCTCACCAACGACGACCGGATGAACAACCTGCCGGAGCTGAACGAAGCGCTCGCGCCGCTGTTCAAGGCGCACGGCTCGGAAGGGTTGCTGGCGACGCTGGAGGAGCTCGGCGTGCCGGCTGGCCCGGTGCTCGACATCGCGCAGATGACCGAGGACCCGCAGACCGTCGCGCGCGACATGATCATGGAGGTCGAGCACAGCCGGCTGGGGCCGGTCCGGACGCTCGGCCCGCCCGTCAAGCTCGGCGCCACGCCCGCCAACGTGCGGCGCGGCGCGCCCGTGCTAGGCGAGCACAGCGCCGAGATCCTCAAGGAATACGGCTACGGCGAGCACGAGATCGCGGCGATGGCGGAAACCGGCGCGGTGATCCTCGCCTGACGCCCGCCCTTCGATACGGCCCCCGGGGACCGAATCCTCAGGCCGCGAAGTCTATCGCTCCCGAGCCCAGCCATTCCTCGCGCACCCGGGCGATGGTGTCGGGCTCGAAGAAGCCGTCGATCCGCCGCGCGATGTCCGCGACCAGCCCCGGCGCCGCCGCGGCCGCCCGCCACCAGACGCTTTCGGGTTCGCCCGTCCCGCCGGATTCCCGCGACTCCGCCTCGACGCGCCACTTCGCGAACCAGGTCATGGTGCGGAGCCAGGTGAGGCGCCGCATCGGCATCAGCCACGGCCTGAGCTCCGCCGCGAGGCGGGGCGGAACCGCGTCGAGCCAGGCGGCGTAGAAGCCGCGCACGTCGTCGTGCGACAGCGCGGCGGCGCAATCCGCGTCCCACATCGTCGAGGTGTAGAGGCTGGCATGCGCCACGTCGATGGCGGGCGAGCCGTAGAGCGCCTTTTCGAGGTCGACGAAGACCGCGCGCGCCCCGCCGTCCCCGCGCTCGACCAGGAAATTGCCCGGATGGGTATCGGTGGCGCAGAGCGTGAGCGGCTGCCGCGCGCCGGCGTTCCGCGCCGCGCAGCCTCGGGCCCAGGCGAGCTCCTCGGCGATCTGGGCGCGCGCCGAGCGCGTCATCCCGGCGCGGTCGAAATAAAGCGCCTGTGGCTCGATGAAGCCGAGAATGCCGGCGATCGGATCGGTGTGCACGGCAAGCGGGTGCCGCTCTTGCTCGGGCGGCAGGGGAAGCGCGTGAATGCCGGCGAGGCAGCGGGCCATGGCGGCGAGGTCGTCGGGCAGGCGCGCGGGCCCGCCGTCCGCGACCGCCACCACCAGGCCGCCCCAAGGAAGGCCGGGGCGCGGCTCGATCCGGCCGCCGAGGGCCGGCGTGCAGCCGCTCGGCGAGGCATGGGCGAAACACGCTTCCTGGTAGTCGAGATTGTCGGCCGGGCCGAGCTCGAACTGGCTGGCGCGCGGCAGGCGCAGGAGCCACGGCGTGCCGGCGACGCGCACATGGTCGTGGAACAGACCCTTGACAGCCATCGGCTCGAGCCGTTCCCGCCCGATGCCGGCGAACCCGCCCACCGACCGCAGCCCGTCATGGGCCGCGTCCAGATCGAGTCTCGAGACGGTCGCTCCCTTCGCTGGCATGATCCAGATCAGGTTCCGTGGGTGTGCTCTCAGCCCAGGCGCAGCGCACCGGACACCCCAGCCGCTCCGTACGGTGGACGGAGACCGGGGGCGCGTCAAGCGTCGCGCGGACGGGACGATCAGGCGGCGGTCAGCGGGGTAATATCGGACAGATCGACGGTGTCACGGGCCCGGGCCAGGTCGTGCGCGCGCTGAAGGTCGATCCAGAACTCGGCGGTGGTACCGAAGAACTTCGAGAGGCGCATCGCGGTATCGACGCTCAACGCGGTCTCGCCCTTCACCAGCCGCTCGATCCGCGTCCGGGGCACACCCAGACGTTTCGCCAGCGCGAGCGCGCTCATGCCGAGCGGCGCGAGATAGAGTTCCGCGAGCACCTCGCCCGGGTGACAGGGATTCGTCAGCAGCGTCATATCTGGCCCCATCAATGGTAATCCACGATCTCGACGTCGGCCGGCCCCAGATCGGTCCACACGAAGCAGATGCGCCACTGGTCGTTTATGCGGATCGAGTGCTGGCCGGCGCGGTTGCCCTTGAGTTCCTCAAGGCGGTTGCCCGGCGGAAACCTGAGGTCGCCGAGAACCGCTGCCGCGTTCATCGCCGACAGCATGGCGCGTGTCCGCTTCACCAGGTGAGTCGGAAAACCCTTGCCGTAGCAGTCCCGGACCGCGTCGGCCGCGAGCCTTCCCCTGGTGCTCACGATCATGCCCACATGTATCATAGCCCGATACATGCGGGCAAGGCAGGCGGCGTCACTCGGACCCGTCCCGTTGCCGTCCGGCGTCCGACCGTCTATCAGTCGCGCCATGACGGATACGAACCGAGTCATCGTGGTCGGCGCCGGCCCGGTCGGCATGGTCACCGGGCTCGCGCTCGCGGGCGAAGGGGTGCCGGTCACGGTGCTC
>JAJDVM010000142.1 GCA_022826125.1 Defluviicoccus sp. | reverse complement strand
TCGCCGGCGTGAACCAGACGATCATGATGTCGCTCGCCATGGTCGTCATCGCTTCCATGATCGGGGTCAAGGGGCTGGGCGTTCCGGTGCTGAGGGCAATCTCGAACCAGTATCTCGCGCTCGGGCTGATGAACGGCCTCGCGATCGTCGTGCTCGCGATCATCTTCGACCGGATCTCGCAGGGGTTCGGGAAAAACCTGCAAAAGCACCGGAGGAATGAGCAGCAACGCTGAAACGAAGGTCGCGATCAGGGACCTCTACAAGATCTTCGGAGCCGACGCGGCCGCCATGACGGACCGTGTCAGGGACGGGATGTCGAAGGACGACCTTCTGGAGGCGCATGGCCATGTGCTTGGCCTGAAGAACATCAATCTCGATGTCGCCGCCCACCACATCCAGGTGGTGATGGGTTTGTCGGGATCGGGAAAGTCCACGCTGATCCGTCACATCAACCGTCTCATCGAACCGACCGCGGGCAGCGTCGTGGTCGACGGGGCGGACGTCCTCGGCATGACCCAGCAGGAATTGCGGGAGTTCCGGCGCTCGAAGGCGTCCATGGTGTTCCAGCGTTTCGCTCTCATGCCCCACCGTACCGTGGCCGACAACGTCTCTTACGGACTGCGCGTCCAGGGGCTGGACAAGGCGGAATGCGCGGAACGCAGCCGGCGCTGGATCGACCGGGTGGGGCTCACCGGCTACGAGGACTACTACACGACACAGCTTTCCGGCGGGATGCAGCAGAGGGTCGGCCTCGCCCGGGCGCTGGCTACGGACGCGGAAATCCTGCTCATGGACGAGCCCTTCTCGGCGCTCGACCCGCTGATCCGGACCGACATGCAGGACATCCTCCTCGATCTGCAAACCGAGCTGCACAAGACCATCGTCTTCATCACCCACGACCTGGAAGAGGCGCTCCGGCTCGGCAACAACATCGCCATCCTGCGCGACGGCGAGGCGGTGCAGATCGGCACCCCGCAGGACATCGTCATGCGTCCGGCGGACGATTACGTGGCCGACTTCATAAAGGACATCAACCGGGGCCGCGCGATCGAGGTCGGCTCGATCATGGACGCCGAATCGGCGAACGGCGCGCCGCAAATCGATGCCGCGACGGTGCTCGACGACGCGCTCCAATCGCTGATCGGCACCGGGGCGGAGGTCGCTTCGGTGACCCGGGACGGAAAGCCGGTAGGCTCGGTTCGACTCGAACGGATCGCTTCTGCCATGGCCCGGCCCGACTGAGCAGGCACAAGCGCCGATCAGCTTACCATCAGGCCCGGCAGGTAGAGCGCGAGTCCGGGGAACAGGATCAGGAGCACCAGCACGATCAGCGCGCAGCCGATATAGGGTGCCGCCGCCATCGCGACCTGCCAGAGCGTCGTCCCTTGCGGGGCGACGCCCATCATCACGAACAGCAGCAGGCCGAAGGGCGGGGTCGTCAGGCTGATCTCGAGCGCCAGCAGCATCACCAGCCCGAACCAGATCAGGTCGAATTGCAGCGTCTGCGCGAGCGGGAAGAAGATCGGCACGGTGAGCAGCATCATGGAGACCTGGTCCATGAACATGCCGAGGACCAGAAGCACGCCGAACATGATCAGCAGCATGACGATGGGCGCCAGGTCCACCGTGGTCGCCCACTCGATCAGCCCGGCGCTGGCCCCGGTGAAGGCGAGAAGCTGGCTGAAGGTCGACGACGCAAGGATGATCAGGAGAACCATCGCAGTCACCCGGACCGAGCCCGCGACGGACTTCACGATCACGTCCCATGACAGGACCCGGTAGAGCGCGGCGAGTATGAGCACGCCGAGCGCGCCGAAACCCGCCGACTCGGTCGGCGTCGCGATGCCGAGGATGATCAGCCCGATCACGCAGAACACCACGAAGCCCATCGGCAGGACGTTGACCACCAAGGCGAGCAGCACCCGGCCGAAGGGCGTCGGCTCCACGACGTATTCCGGCGCCGCGTCCTTGTCGAGCTTGACCTGGGCGTAGATCAGGATCGAATAGAGGATCGCCAATACCAGCCCGGGCAGCACGCCGGCGATCAGCAGCTTTCCGATGTCGATCTCGGCGAGGCTCGCCAGCAGCACCGCGAGCGCCGACGGCGGGATGATCATCGCGAGCCCGCCGGTGCCGAGGATCGGCCCCATCGACATGTGCTTCTTGTAGCCCCGGCTGGTCATCTCCGGGACCATCATCGAGCCCATCATCGCGGTATTCGCCATGGTCGAGCCCGAGAGGGTCGCGAAGATCGTGCCGCCGACGACGGTGATGTAGGACAGCCGCCCCGGCAGCCGCCCGAAGCAGAGGTCGAGCGCGTCGAACACCCGGATCGCGAGTCCGGTGTGGAAGAACAGCTCGCCCATGATGATGAACAGGGGCACCGGGATCAGCGCGAAGATCGTCACCGATTCGACGGCGTTGACGACGATCTGCGGCATCGCGTCGAGGCCGCCCATGTAGATCATCGCGCCGATGATGTTCGCGGTCAGGAACGCAAACGCGACCGGGATCCCGAGGAGCATGAAGACGATGACCATGCCGACCAGAAAGCCGGCGATGCCGTACCACTCGCTCAGCAACTCCATCAAAGCGACTCCGAGGAGCCGACGGTGCCGGTGTAGTAGGACCCGAAGCCGAGCAGATAGCGGCCGAACTCTATCGCTACCAGGGTGAAGCCGACCGGAAACGGCAGGAACAGAATCCACTTGGGCATATCGATCGAACGCAGATCCAACTCGCCGGTACTCAGCGTCAGCTGCATCTCGACGAACCCGTAATAGACGAACAGTCCGCAGAGAACGATGCACAGCACGTAGACGGCCTTGGCCATCGCCCAGCGTACCGGCGGAGGCATCGCCATGGTCAGCGACTCGACGACCACGTGGCCCCTGAGCCGCACCAGCCAGGGCGCGGCGAGCATGGTCGAGAACAGCAGGCAATATTCGGCGATCGCGCTGTACCACTGGAGCGCGTTATAGCCGAGGGTGCGGATCGCGACGTCGGCGATGATGCCGACGAAGATCACCACGAGCATGAGCCCGGCAAGGATCGCGAGCCCGACGATCAGCCCATCATAGGCTCTGGAAAGCAATTGCATCGACGCGAAGCCCGAAAGGAGCCGCCGCGCGTCCCGGATACCGAGACTTCCGGGGCGCGCGGACGGTGTCCCGGCCTATTGGCCGTGATAGAGCTTGGAAAGCGTCTTGGCTTCCGGAGAATCGACCTTCTTCAGGCGCTCGATCGGCACCTTGTTGGCCAGGCCGAGATAACGCTTCGCGGCCTCGCCCGTCATGGTGATGGTCTTGTGGCCGAATTCCTTGGCGAGGATTTCCGACTCTTTCTCCACCAGGGGCTTCCAGTAGGCGTGCGACTTGTGCTCCCACTCCTGCCCCAGCTTGAGCATCAGCGCCTGCCCTTCCTTGCTCAGCTTCTTCAGCGCCTTGTTGGAGATGAAGATGCAGGGTTCGAGCTGGTAGAACCTGGGATAGACGCGGTACTTGACGAATTTGGGCCAGCCCATCGGGCGGGTGAACAGCTCGGGAAAGGCGAAACCGTCGACCAGCCCGCGCTCCAGCGCGTTGTAGATCTCGGGCACCTGCACGGTGACGGTGGTCGCGCCGAGCGCCCGCAGGAAACCGTCATAGATCGGCACCGACCGCATCTTGAAGCCTTCGAGCGAAATCATCCCGTCGGCGCCCCGCTTGGGCTCGCGGCTGAGATAGAGCACGAAGGAGACGCTGGTCGCGGTCTGCGACAGGATGATCCCGTCGAGGCGCTTGGTCACCGCCATGTTGAGCGCGTCCATCGCGCCTGACTTGCGGGCGTCCCAGGGCCGGATCATGGTCGCCGACAGGGCGTCGACCTCGGGGACCACGCCGCGGTGGTAGCTGGCGGCGGTGAACATCAGGTCGTAGAGACCCGACTTGAACCCCTTGGCCTGAGCCGGCGCCTTGGAGATCTCCGGCCCGCCGATATGCGTGATCTTGAACTGCCCGGCTCCCGCCTTGTTCGCGAACTCGATGAATTTCAGGAAGTCCGGAGTCAGCGGAAAGTTCTTGGGCCAGGCCGAGATGCCCTTGAGCGGCACCTCCTTCGCCTGCGCCACCGGCGCGGCCAGCAGCGCTCCGGCCACCGCCGCGGCCGCTATCGAAAGCAACGATCTTCTCATGATAAGCCTCCCCATGATGCGCATCCGCGAAGGGATGCATTGGAGCCACAGGTTTCCGCATTTCCCCAATCGGCGCAAGCGGCACGGGACCCGGGAACGGAAAAGTTAACGCGCGGCCGTCTTCGATCCGGCACGGGCGCGGGCCGCCGGCCGGGGCTTCCTTCCGGTCGTCGAGGTCTTCGCCGACGGTTTGCGGGCGCGGCGTCTCGACTTGACGCCGTGCTTTTTCTTCAGCTTGTCGATGTCGAGCTGGATGTCCCAGGTCAGCGGGTGGCCGGGCGGCAGGTACTCGTTCTCGACCATGACCGCGCACCCCGGGCAATAGAACTCGACGATCCGCATCCACTCAGGGTCGAACGAGAAATTGAACTCCTTGCTCGGGCCGATCGGAAAATGAATCTCGCGCGGGTCGCGCTCCCGGACCAGGCAGCCCCGCTTATAGGACTCGCGGGCCTCGCCGAGATCGTGGCCGCAGCGGTTGCAGCACCAGCGCTCCGCTTCGAGGTCGATGTCGAGATATTCGGTGATCCTGACCTTCATCGCGCCCGTTCCGACATTCACGCGAGACTTTCTTGCAGCGAGGCCGCCACAGGTCAACCGGGCTAGACAACCGCTTTTTCGCGCAACCTCTCGATCCCGTCCGCTTCGTAGCCGAGCTCGCCCAGCACTTCCTCCGTGTGTTCTCCGAGCTGCGGCGGAGCCAGGGTCGGCTGATCGGCGCGCGAGCCGTCGTAGCGGACCGGTCGGCGCAGCAACGTCATCGTCCCTTCGGTCGGATGGGCGGTCTTGAAGAAGGTCTCGAGGTGCCGGACCTGGGAGTCCTCGCGTACTTCGGGCAGGGTGAGGATCGGCGCGAACGGAACGTCCTCCGCCTCCAGCCGCGCCATCCAATGCGCCCGCGGCCGGGTGCCCACGGTCTTCTGGAACTCCGCCTTCAGCGCGAAATAGTTCTCGATGCGCGATTCTCGGACGGCGAAACGCTCGTCGGCGCCGAGATCCGGCCGCTCCAACGCGTTCTGGACGCCTTGCCAGAACTTCTGCGGCGACGACAGATGGAGCGCCAGCAACTTGCCGTCGGAGCAGCGCAGCGAATAGGACTGCGACGCCCGGACCCGGGCATGCGGCCCCTGCGGGAACCCGCCCTGGATCAGGTTGGACCACGGATCGGGCATGAACGTGATCGTCGATTCGAGCATGTTGACGTCGACCCGGCGGGTGACGCCGGTCCGCTCGCGCTCGAACAGCGCGCCCAGTATCCCGTAGCAGGCGTTGATGCCGGTCATGTTGTCGGCGATGGTCGGGCCGGTGATCTGGGGGTCCTCGGGTTCGATGAACATCGAGGAAACGCCCGAGAAGGACTGGGCGACCGCATCGTAGGCCGGGCGGTCGCGATAGGGCCCGTCCTCGCCGAAGCCGGTGATGG
Organism: Defluviicoccus sp.; assembly: GCA_022826125.1. Taxonomy (GTDB): domain Bacteria; phylum Pseudomonadota; class Alphaproteobacteria; order MPNO01; family MPNO01; genus MPNO01. The sequence goes on along the minus strand of JAJDVM010000142.1, from coordinate 1,481 downwards.
AGCAATAGATCAGCTTCGGATTGCGCGCCCTCAGCGCATCCAGCCCGAGGCCGAGGCGGTCCATCACGCCCGGGCGGAAGTTCTCCAGAAGGACGTCCGCAGTCTCGACCAGGCGGAACAGTATCTCCTTCCCCTCGTCCGAGCGGAGGTTGAGGGTCATCGAGCGCTTGTTGCGGTTGTAGGCGAGGAAATGGGCGCTGTAGGTGCCGCCCCGCCAACTGCGGAACATGTCGCCGCCGTCGGGGTTTTCTATCTTGATCACCTCCGCCCCGAGATCGGCGAGCATCTGCCCGCCAAGCGGGCCGGTGATCATGGTGGTGAGTTCGAGAATGCGAATCCCGTCCAGCGCCGCCATCGCCCGCCCCCGCCTACTCGGCAGCGATCGAAGCGGGGTCGCGCCGTTCCGCCGCGATCAGGTCGCGCAACAGCCTGCGGACCTGGATGCAGGGAGCGTCGGCATTGACGTCGATCTGCGGCGCCTCGGGCTCGCTCGACATCATCGCCTGCTGCGCCTCCAGGATCGCCTTGTCCTCCAGAAAGACCTGGGTGAAATTGGTGCGGAATTTCTCGTCCACCTCCGCCTCGCGGAGGCGGAAATTCCGGGTATGTCCGTAGAAATAGTGCGTGGATGTCTCGGTTTCCGGGGTAAGCGCGTTCAACACCTTCAACTCCACCCCGCCGTCGCGGCGGCCCTCGATCATGTCGATTCCGGTCCCGGTGTCGACGCAGCCCGCGTGGTTAACGATGAAGGACGGCATGTCGATCGTCGTGATCAGCCAGCGGTCGACATTGCCCTCGAACCGGCCGCACCACTGGTAGAACGGTGCGGCGGGGCGATCCACCACCAGCCGGGACATGCGGATTGAGCGCTCCAGGCGCTCCGTTTTGCACGGGAAATCGACGATGGCGTCGGTGCCGATGGTGGTCGCGTGCACATAGGACAGGTGGGTCAGGTCGAACAGGTTGTCGGAGATGAGCTCGTAGTTGCACGCCATCGCGAGCGGCTTCCCGCCATTGCCCTCGACCATCTTCCAGTCGGGCGATTCGAGCCAGTGCCAGTCGGGCAGCAGGGCGGGGTCGGCGAGCGCCGGGTCGCCCGTCCACACCCAGATCCAGCCGAAGCGTTCGATGACGGGATAGGACCGCACGGAAGCCCCGGGCGGGACCGTCGTCTGGCCGGGCACCGAAACGCACGCGCCGTCGGAATCGAAGACGAGGCCGTGATAACCGCAGCGGAGATCGTCGCCGACGACGGTTCCCATCGAAAGCGGCAGCGCGCGGTGGCAGCACGAATCGGCAAGCGCCGCGACCGTGTCGTCGCTCTTACGATAGAGCACCACCGGCTCGCCCAGAACGGTCCGGGCGAACGGCGTCTCGCCGACCTCATGGTCGAACGCGGCGACGTACCAGCTGTTGCGCAGGAACATGTCGATCTCCCGGGGCTCGGCGACGGGAGCGGATTTGACCACAGCGCCCGGGAC
>JAJDVM010000097.1 GCA_022826125.1 Defluviicoccus sp. | reverse complement strand
TCGCCGGCGTGAACCAGACGATCATGATGTCGCTCGCCATGGTCGTCATCGCTTCCATGATCGGGGTCAAGGGGCTGGGCGTTCCGGTGCTGAGGGCAATCTCGAACCAGTATCTCGCGCTCGGGCTGATGAACGGCCTCGTGATCGTCGTGCTCGCGATCATCTTCGACCGGATCTCGCAGGGGTTCGGGAAAAACCTGCAAAAGCACCGGAGGGACGCGAACCGCACTTAGCCAGCGGGAGGCCGCCCCACGCCTTTCAGTTGGCCGTCGGACGCTACGACCACGCCATATCCGTCGGCAGGATCGAGGCCATCGCGGCATCCTATGGCGGGTGTCCCTACGTGATCATCGAAAATGCCGAGCACTTCATCCAGGAGGATGCGCCCGAGACGCTGGTGGCGCTGCTCCAGATGTTCATCCAGACAACCGGAGGGGAGACGCCGCGGTTCGAGGACGCCGTCGGGGTTCCGCCCCCGGGCTCAGCGAAGCTTTGAGCCGGCACGCGCCGGCACTCCGACCGCCACGGAAACCGGCCCGGATCGGCACACAGTCCCGCTCCCGCGCGGAAGGGACCGGCAGCGCGGTTGGCAGGCTACGCGTCACCGCTGCCGGCGATTGACGGGAGACGCGGTTGCAAAGACGCTAGGCTTCATCGGCCAGCGTCCTGACATACAGTCCTCTGGCTTCGGCTTGACTGCGGCGGGTGTTGCGCGTGTCAACGTCGGAGCCCCGTCGAGTAGCGTAGACGACGCCTGAAGCGGCCGAGACTTCGCCAAGGTCGCACTTTCGGAACGATAGTGCCGGCTCTCTGACCCTCAACCCGAATTTGGAAAATCAGGCCTGTTAATGAGTTGCCGTCGTCCAGCGGATGGAAGCAGTACTCCATGCACACGACGGTTCCGCCCTGGCGACGGGTCCGGTTACGATCCGGTCGCGGCGGCGGCAAAGCGGATCTTGCGCTCCAGGTCCGGTGTCAGCTTCCCGTCGGCCACCAGTCCCGAGGCGGCCTGAAAAGCGCGAATCGCGGCCCGTGTCCGGGCTCCGATCGCGCCATCGACAGGGCCCGGGTCGTAGCCCAATCTGGCGAGCGCGCTTTGCACCGCCCGGATGCGCTCAGCGGTCCGCTGGCCTGCCGCAGGTAGCCGCAGGGACGTTCCTGCAGGCTCGCTTCCGGAGGCTTGGCTCCTCGTCCGTACCCTTGAGGCGGAACCGTCAAGGGTTGCCGCGTCGATTACCGCCGACCGCCCCGGTGTCGCGGAACCGAACCATGGCGTGACATCGCTTTTCTCTTCGGCAGCCGGGCCGGTCTTCTCCGAACCCATCGGCAACTCGGGGATCGGCACCATCCGGTCTACCGGAACACCGTCGTCAGCCATCAGATACCATCCGCCACCGGCCGCCAACGCCAGTATCGCGAACAGCGCCAGAACCCGACGGCGGGAGAGATGCCGCTCTCCGGCCAAGAGTAGCCCGCCAGGCCGCGAACCGCGCCGGGCGGACTGAAGGTGCGCGACGAGCGCGCTTCCGTCGAGCCCAAGGCGGTTCGCATACGATCGGACGAAGCCGGTCTCGAACGTCGCGCCCGGAAGCTCGTCCAGACGTCCTTCCTCAATCGCTTCCAACCATGCATCGCGGATCCGCAGCTCCCGCGCGAGACCCGTCAAGTTGTGCCCGCGCGCGATACGCGCCTCGCGAAGGCGCGCACCGACCTCCCGGGCATGGATGTCCGGGTCCACGTCGCCCGTTGTCGCAGGTCTCGGCTTCGCCAGCGCTTCCGCCTCCCCGCATGCCGACACACCTGCCGCCATTTCGGCAGCGCGCGCCTGGGCGGTCCGCCTATAACCGCCTGCCTGCCATCGCCTCAAGAACCGCTCTGGGCGGCCGATTTCGTGGAACCGTGAAACCGGCGGCAAGGCGAAAGGCTGGAAGGTGAAGATACGTGAGAGCGATCGCTTCGGGATCGCTGGACGTCGGCGCGACCGAATTCGGCTCGGGTCGCGGGGTTTGTCGTCCCCGTCCGGGACGTTGGAGAACTGTCCTCCCCAAACGCCCTCGCTCCGCGTGACGCTCCGCTCTCAGATGGTTTACCGAAATGACGGTGTTCTTGAACGTGCCGTCCGGGTCGAACCGTGCGGGGTCGAGATGCACTAAAAGTGGACACGATCCCAGATGCCGGATTCGGATGAGGGGTTTGGGGTCGGGCCTGCGCGCCCGATTTCCCGTGGTCGCCGATAGCGGATCGGGAACCGTCGGCCGTGACGCCGGCCGCACGCCAGCATTCCACCACCGAGTGTCGTGCGTCTGTCGGGTTTCACGGACCGGCTTCGCCTGTTGCACTTTTGGTGAGGACGGTGACGTTGCATCCGCCGCGGTGCCGGTATTCGACGCTGTCCATCATGCGGTTGACGAGCAGCAGGCCGAGCCCGCCGAGCTCGCGGTCCTCAAGCGGTGCCCCGGTATCGGCATCGGGTGTCCGGGTGGGATCGAACGCGGCGCCGTCGTCGACGACCGCCACCACCAGCGTCTCCCCCTCCAGCCGGACAACGATTTCGATCCGGTGCCGCTCCTCGTCGCGGTAGCCGTAACCGATGGTGTTGGTCAGCAGCTCGTCGAGCGCGAGACTGACCGCGTAGGCGACCTCCGGCGGGATCTCCCGCTCCGCGCAGAACCGGTCGATACGCGCCGCGACGCCCGCGATCTCGCGAAGGTCGTTGGCGAGCGCGATCACGATGGCGGCTTCGGCCTGCTCGGTCACGCTCACTCCTCGCGCAGTGCTCGCTGGAAGAAGTCGGTCACCGGCTTCACCAGATAGCCGATCACCGTGCGCTCACCGGTCCGGATATGCGCCTCGACCGGCATGCCAGGGGCGATCTCCAGACCGTCGAACCGGCGCGAGACGGGCTTTGCGCCTCCGCCCCGCCGTTCTCCGGCACCGGAAGGCTCCTCCATCGCGAGCTCGACCTCGTACCAGGAGACGCCGGCCCTCTCGTCGCGCACCGCGTCCGCCGAGACCCGCACCACACGGCCCTCGAACTCGGGCGTCTCACGCGCCGGGAAGGCGGAGAAGCGCAGCAACGCCGGCTGTCCCGGATACACCTGGTCGACATCGATCGGGTTGAGCCGCGCCACCGCTATCAGGCTCGCATCGGCCGGCACGATCCGGAGGATCGGCTCACCCGGCCGCACCACCTCGCGCGGGGCGAACACCGTCATTCCGAACACCTCGCCCGCCACCGGAGCCCGCACCTCCATCCGGCCGAGCCGCCCGCGCACCGAGGCCAGGCGCTCCTTCACCTGGTTTTCCTTCGCGCTTACATCGCGCGCCTGTTGCTCGGCTTCCTCGATCCGACGCGCATCGATCTGTAGTATCTCGACCTCCAGCTCAGCGATGCCGCCCCTGGCGCGGGCGATCCGCGCCCCGACCGCCCCCGACTGGCCTTCCAGGTTCTTCGCCGCCCGCTCGAGAGCCAGCAACCGCGAGAGCTGGGTCAGGCCCTTCTCGAACAGCGACTTCTGCGCAACCAGCTCGCGTGCGATCAGCTTACCCTGCTCCCCGAGGGAGACCGCCTGAGCCTCGAGCCCGGCGATCTCTTCCAGCGCCTGCCCGATCCGTTCGCGAAGCCGTGCCGCCTCGCCGGTGCGCGCCGCCGCCCGCGCCCGGAACAGGCGTTCCTGCCCGTCAAGAATGTCCCCCACCGCAAGGTCCGCGGCCGCCATGGTGGCGAGCTCGCCGTCCCATGAAACGGTATCGGCGCCCTGTAACTCGGCCTCAAGCCGGTTGCGCCGCGCCGCCAGCTCGGCGTATTGCGCCACAAGAAGCGCCTCTTCGGAACGCAGCAGCCCGCCGGCGAAGCGCAGCAGCACCTGGTCCCGGGCGACCCGGTCGCCGTCGCGGACCAAGATCTCGCTCACCGTGCCGCCGTCGATATGCTCGACCGTCTGGTTGCGGGTCTCCACCGCGACCACCCCCGTCGCGATCACCGCGCCCGACACCGAGGCGAACAGACTCCACCCCAGAACGCCCGCGAGCAGCAAGGCCGTCCCGCCGAACCCCAGCGCCAGGGCCCGTCGGGCGGAGAACCCGTCCGCGGCAGAGATGCCGGTCACGACGCGTCGTTCCGCGGATTCCGATCCGTAGAGACGAGATCGCCTCCGCCCGGGGCCGCGCCAGCGTGCTCCTCATCGGCCCGCCCCGACCGGAACCGCGCACCGGTCACGCGGGCGATCGCGTCGGCGATCTGCCGCTCGCGACCCGGTATCGCGGGCCGCGCCGGTTGGGCGGGTTCGCCGGTGGGGAAGCGGGCGACCCGCGCGCCGGGAAGCGGGCTCTCGCCGCCAGCGGCCCTGACGTTCGTGGCGGTCCGGGCGCCTCCACCAGAGCCCGGCTGCCGCTCGGTCGGCGGCGCGGTTTCCGCCGCCACCCGCGCGCTCGACTGCAGCTGCCTGACCGGCGCCTTGCGGCGATCCGCCGTGGCCGGGACCGGCCGCCCGGCCTCCATCACGTAGACCGTGTCGCATTGCGCGAACGCGCCGTGGCGGTGGGCGACGATCACCGCCGCCCCGCCGCGTTTCTTGTGGCCCTCCACGGCGCGGGCGAGCGCCATCGTCCCCTCCGCGTCCAGGTTCGAATCGGGCTCGTCCATCACCACCAGCACCGGCGCGCCGTAGAACGCGCGGGCGAGCGCGATACGCTGGCGCTGGCCGCCCGACAGCGCCGCCCCGCCGGCCGAGACCTCGAAGTCGTAGCCGCCCGGCAGCTTAAGGATCATCTCATGGGCGCCGGTGCGTTTCGCCGCATCCACGACGGCCTCGTCCCTCGCCTCGGGATCCATGCGGGCAATGTTCTCGGCCACGGTTCCCTCGAACAGCACCACCTCCTGCGGCAGATAGCCGACATGTTCGCCGAGCGCACCCCCGTACTGCTCCAACTCCGCGCCGTCCAGCCGCACCGACCCGCCTGCCGGCGCCCACACCCCGGCCAGCGCGCGGGCGAGCGTCGACTTGCCCGAAGCAGAGGGCCCCGCGATCCCCGCCGCCCGGCCCGGCTCCAGCCGCAGCGACGCACCGCGCACCGCGGGCACCCGCGCACCCGGCGCGGCAACCGTCACGTTCTGCACCTCCAGTATCGCGCGCGGCGCGGGGAGCGAAGTGCGGGCCCGCTCCGGCGGCGTCTCGGCCAGCAGCGCCGCCAGCGACCGCCTGGCCGCCAGAACACGTTGCAACAGCGGCCACTGGGCCACCGCCTGGTCGATCGGCGCCAGCGCGCGGCCCAGCAGGATCGAGGCGGCGATGATCACCCCGAACGTCACCTGGCCCTGGATCGCTAGCCAGGCGCCGAGCCCCAGCATCATCGACTGGAGAAACAGCCTCAGCGTCTTCGAGGTCACGCCGAAGAAGCCGCTCCGGTCGGATGCCGTCAGCGTCCGACCGAGCAACGCGCCCCTGAGCGCCCCAGACCGCGCGATCACCGCATCCTCCATGCCGAGACCCCGAACGGTCTCGCTGCCCGCGCGCATCTGCTCGATGAAATGCGCCGAGCGCGCCGTCGCCTCGCCGAGTTCCGCATGCAGGCGGCCGGTCCGCGCATGGTTGAGCAGCGCCAGCAGCAGCAGCAGGCAGCCCGAGAACACCGCGAGAGCACCCAGCATCCAGTGGAAGACAAACAGGACGCACAGGAACACCGGCGTCCACGGCGCATCGAAGAAGGCGAACGGGCCCGTGCCCGAGGCGAAACGCTGGATCGCCTCCAGATCGCGAACCCCGGTCGCCGGGCGCGAGCGCTCCGCCGGCGAGACCGCGCGGGACAGAACCGCGCGCAGCACGCGCGCGTCCAGCCGGGCCTGAAGACGCGCCCCCGCGCGCGCCAGAACCCGGCCCCGCGCATGGTCGAGAATGCCCATCATAAGAAACAGGAACGCGGTGATCGCCACCAGCGTCGCCAGCGTCGCCTCCGAGCGCGAGGTCAGCACCCGGTCGTAGACCTGCAGCATGAAGATCGGGCCGGTCAGCATCAGCAGGTTCACGAAGATGCTGAAGAAACCGACCGAAACGAACAGACGCCGGCTCTCGGCAAGCGCCGCGCGGATCTCCCGGTCGCCGGCGCGGTCCCGCGGCATCGCGGCCCCCGTCAGGCCGAAGGTCCGGCGGCGGCGCGGCATCCGGCGGATCCGCGCGGCCGGTGCAACGGAATCGCGGGCATCGCATTCCCCCGGGTCCGCGGGCGGTTCGCGAACCGGTCCCGTCGCGGGCCGATCCGGATGGCGCCAGCTTACGCCTTGCCGGCATGGATGTCATCGCAAAGGGTTTCCCGGGTCACCATCCTGGGTAACGGCGCGCGCAGGGCCCCTGGACGATATGCAACGGATCATAGGAATTGCTCATCGACCGCATCGGAAAACGGTCTTGGATTTTATGCCGGGGCGGGGCTAGCCTGTTTCTTGTCGGCATACCGGCAATCCGGCCGGTATCGCGGCGAAACCGAACCGGACCCGCATCCTGGGCCGGTTCGAAGGGACGGAGGAGACCGGGATGACTCGTTATCTCTATGTCGGCACCGGCGCCGGCGACACCATCGACATCGATGACAGCGGCGGCATCGTCGTGGCGGACGCGGGCGACGACACCGTCACCGGAGGCGCCGCGCGCGACATCGTTCGCGGCGGCAGCGGCGCCGACACGATCTCCGGCGGCGGCGGCGGCGACGTGCTCCGGGGCGGCAGCGGAAACGACAACATTTCCGGCGACGCCGGCAACGACGTTCTGCTCGGCGACGCCGACAACGACATCATCGACGGCGGAGACCGGGGCCGACGTAACCGTCGCCGGATCGCGCGCCGCGATCGATTACCGAACGGCGGTTTCGGACATCCGGCGCTTGTTCCGCAAGCGATCGCCCCACCTCGATCTCCGGAATATCCATGGCGTCGGGTCCGGGCGCCGCGACGGCGGTCTTCGGGCTGCAGCCCGTGCGCCGCAACGCCTTGCGGCCCGATCCCATTGGAGCAATATCTGTTCCCGACGTCGGTATACTGCGTCGGCAACCATGATGTCGCGTGCATGGGCGAGGACGTTGAGAATGACCGTTTCCCGTTTGTCCAGCGTGCTGGCGGCCCTTGCGGCCGCGGGCGTGTGAGTCGCCCCGGCCGCCGCCCATCCGCCCGACGAATGCCGGACGACGCTGGCCAGTTTCTCGGCCCACGCCGCGACCTTCGCGGAGAGCAGAAAGATCGCCGGGCCGGTCCTCGACCGGCTGTTCGCCGCCTGGGACGAGGTGGAGGCCGCCGACAGCCACGCCCGGAGGCAGGCAACGATCTACCGCCACTTCGTCGCCGAGTTCCCGCGCCTCAGGGTCCACCTTGCGGCGGAGGTCGAGTCCTCGGCCGAGGCCGTCGCCTGGGCAAGGAGGGCGATCTTCTGCTTCACCCGGGATCGGACGGAACAGTAACCACGCGCCAAGTTTGCGATCAGGTCTCGGTCTCGACGGGTATGTAACGGTCGCTGCCATCGGTGAGTTCGACGGTGCCGTCGGAGCGCGGCCCCATTCCACGTCTCCGGGACCATGCCGAGCCCGCGCACGACCTGTGCCTCGAAGTCACGTTGCGATGTTAACGCCCCTGAACGGATCCTCCGGGACAAGCCAGGGCAGGCCGGGGGCGGCGACGGTCTACAACCGCATCAAATCTGCGATAGCGGCGCCGATCCGTTCCGCTTCGGCCTCGATTTCGCGGTCTCCGAGATGGGCGTAGCGCAGCGTCATGCGGGTATTGGAATGGCCGAGCAGTCGGGAGACCACCGGCACCGGCACGCCGTTCATCACCGCGTGGCTGGCGTGCGTATGACGGAGATCGTGAAGCCGCACGTCCTCGATGCCCGCTTCCTTTCGGACCTGGCGCCACAGCCGGAGCTCGGAACAGCGCGGCCGCGAGGGATCGCGCGGCGAGGGAAACACGAACGGGCTCTCTTCCCGAGGCTGACGTTCGAGGATACGCCGCGCCGGGCCGTTGAGCGGCACCCGCCTCGGCCCGGTCTTGGAATCGCCCAGCATCAGGGCGTCCTCCCCGACCTCGGACCATCGGAGCCCCACGATCTCGCCCCTGCGGCATCCGGTCAGCAGGAGAAGCCGGATGATGTCCGCTGGCTGGCGGTCCGTTTCGCGGGACCGGCCGTCGAGCGCCCGGTGCAGGCGGGCGATCTCCTCGAGCGACAGGAAACGGGTGAGTTTGCGACGGCGGTTGGGCCGGATGCCCCGGGCCGGGTTCTTCTCGACATATCCCCGCGCGATGGCGAAGTTGACGATCTGGCGGAGCAACTCGAGCCCCTTGTTGGCGCCGCCGGGCGCGGCGCGGCTCCAGGCGTCGAACCACTTCCTCACCTGCGCCGGGGCGATGCGGTCGAGAGGCCTGTCCCCGAAGGCGGGGAGGATCCGCCTGTCAACCATCATCCCGACGCTCCTCTTCGTGGCCGGCTTGTAGCGGTCGAAATGCGCCTCCTTCCACTCCCCCTTCACGAAGTCCCGGAGCAGGGGGACGGCCCGCGCCGGGCGGACGGGTTCCTCCGGTTCGGCATCGGCCTTGCGGGCATGGCACTCCCGCCGCGCCTCCTCGACGGTCATGACGGAGACCGGGCCGAGCGTGACGCGCCTGGAGCGTCCCCCCGCCTCCTCCAGCAGGACGTAGCTCCTCCCGCCCGTCGGGCGCACCCGGACCCCGAGCCCGGGCAGGCTCCTGTCCCAGACGGTATACTCCCGCTTCCTGGGCCGCAGCCGCGCGACCGCGACGTCGGTGAGCTTCATACGTTCCTTTCCCGCCATGACCTAACCCTCCAGCACGCGACCGACCGTTTCGGTCGCCGCCATGACCATGGCGTCGGCCGGGTGGGCGTATTTGAGGGTGGTCTGGGGATCGGCGTGGCCGAGCAGCCTGCCGATGGCGAGAACCGTCGCGCCCTGTCTCAGCGCGATGCTGGCATGCGTGTGGCGGAGATCGTGAAGCCGGACGTCCTCGATATCCGCCTCGGCGCGAACCCGCCGCCAGAAACAGTCCAGCCAGTTCCGGGTTTGCGGGCCTCCGCCGTTCGGCGCCGGAAAGACCCAGCGCCCGGTCCGGTCCAGCGCGTCGAGGATTGCCCGCGCCGGTGCCGACAGCCAGACGGTTCGGGGACCGGTCTTCGAGTCGCGAAGGAAGAGATGGCCCTCGCGATAGTCCGACCATCGGAGCGTCAAAAGCTCCCCCTTCCGGCATCCGGTCAGGAGAAGCAGGCGAATGACGGCGACCTGCCGCGGCCGGCGGTCGGCGTGCGCCGACAGCCTCCCGGACAGCCTCCGTATCTCCTCGTCGGACAGGAAGCGCTCGCGGCCCTTGCGGCGGTATCGCCGGATGCCTCGGCACGGGTTGGAACCCTCGGGCCGAAACCCCATCCGTTCCGCTTCCCGCATGATGACGGAAAGCACCGGCATCGAGCGGTCCGCCGAGACCGGGGTCGCGGCCAGGGAGGCGAACCAGTTGCCCACCTCGCGCCGGTCGATCTCAACCACGTTCCGGCCCGCGAAATGCGGCAGGATCTGGTTCTTCAGATAGTCCCGGTTCACCCTGAGCGTACTCGGCTTCCAGACCCGCTCGTGGTGCCGGAACACGGCCTCGGCCACGGCCTCGAAGAGAGTGTCCCCCGGATCGGCGGGCACCTCTTCTCCCCGCCTTATCGCGGCCAGCATCTCCCCGGCGCGGGTCCGGGCCTCGTCCACATTCATCTCGCCGGCGTCGCCGACGATCTTCCACACGCGTTCGCCGCGCCGCTGGCAATGGACGAAAAAGCGCTTCCGCCCCGAGGGCAGCACCCGGACCCCGAAGCCCCGGAGCCTCGCGTCGCGGATCTCGTAGGCGGTCCTGCGTGGAACGAGCGCCCCGATTCGGGCGTCGGTGAAGTTGGTTCCAGCCAATTCCTGTCTCCCGGTTGCGATGGCAGTGGGGAAGGAACCGTCGCCGGTTCCGTCCGACTGCAACTCGTTACGGGAGAAAAAACGACCCTATATCAAATAGTTAGCACCGACAGGTGCGAGGATGGTGTGGCTGCCGAAATCGGTATGCGCGCCGCAGCGGAGCTGTCCCTCTTCCGGCGGTCGGGTCTGCGCCGGATAGTGCAGCACCCGGACGGTGCTCGCATGGCGGTCGAACTTGTCGAGGAAAAAGCCTCCGGGGAGCCCCAGCGCATCCGCGAAGATCCGGAGCAGATCGACGTTGAGCGCCTCGACGGCGCGGTAATAGGCCTTGAACGCGGCGACCGTGCCGGGTTCGTCTCGCGGCCAGATATTGTCCTGGTAGGCGAACCCCGCCTCCGGCGCCGTGTAATAGGGATCGTCCGGCAGGTCGAAGGGCCCGTAGATGAAACCCTCGCGGAGGTCGGCGGGGGCCCTGTTCGTGCGCGTCGAGCCGTTGAACTCCGACCGGAAGGGCGTGTAGCCCCGGTTAAGCGTGCCGGCCCGGTCGCCGAACCCGGCCTTTTCTTCCTCCGGCCGCGCGAACAACGCCCGGGCCGTCGCGCGCATCGCCTCGACGGTCGCACGCGGAACACCGTGTCCCGCGACGACGAGAAAGCCGATCTCCTCGACCGCGCGGGCGACCGCCTGGGCAACGTCGGCGCGCTGGCCCGAGATGTCGACGACGGGAACGGCGGGGACGTACATCGGCTCAGACCGCCGCCGCCGCGGGGCGCCGCAGCGGCCGGTCGTCGATCGGGATGTGGAGCACCGTCGCCACGAGGCCGAGCGCCACGCCGCCCCAGAAGATCGCGTCGTAATTGCCCATCGCGTCGTAGACGATACCGCCCAGCCAGATTCCGAGAAAGCTCCCGATCTGGTGGCTGAAGAAGGTGATCCCCACCAGCGTCCCGATGAAGCGGGTGCCGAAGATCTGCGCCACCACCCCGGTGGTGAGCGGCACCGTCGCGAGCCAGAGCAGCCCCATCAGGCAGGCGAAGACGATCACGCTGACCGTCGAGATGGGCAGCATGATGAACACCGCCATGATGACCGCGCGGACACCGTAGATGACGGAGAGCAGGTATTTCATCGACCGCGTGGCGCCGAGATGCGCCCAGAAGATGCAGCCGGCGATGTTGAACGCGCCGATCAGCGCCAGCGCGGTCGCCCCGAGCCAGGCAGGCGCCTCCAGGTCGGTCAGATAGGCGGGCAGGTGCGCGCCGATGAACATCGTCTGGAACCCGCAGACGAAATAGCCGGCGTTGAGCAGGTGGTAGCCGCTGTGCCCGCCGGCCTCGCGCAGTGCCGCGCCGATGCGCTGCGTGGAGGGCTCGTCCGCGGGCTGCCGGTTGGCTCCCGCGAGGACGACGGACAGCGGGACGATCAGAGCCGCCATGCCGGCGATGATGATCAGCCCGGTGGACCAGCCGTTCTCGGTCAGCAGCCACTGGCCGAGCGGCACCAGGAGAACCTGGCCGGACGATCCGCCGGCGCTCGCTATGCCGAGATAGATGCTGCGCTTGGCCGCCGGCGCGATCCGGCTGATCGTCGCCAGCACGATGGAGAAGCTGGTCATGCTCATGCCGAACCCGGTCATGAACCCGACGCCGATGGTCGCGTCGATGGGAGCGGTCGCCTCCGCCATCAGCCACAGCCCGCCCGCGTAGACCAGGCCGCCGGCACCGACCACCCTGCCCGGCCCGAACCGGTCGGCGAGCCAGCCCATGAGCGGGGTCGAGGTGCCCCAGACCAGGCTCTGCAGGGCGACCGCGAAGGCGAACACCTCCCGGTCCCAGCCGAGCCCGGTGCTGATCGGCGCCATGTAGAGGCCGAGATTCTGCCGCAGCCCGAAGGAGAGCAGCAGGATCGCCGTGCCGCCGACGAGAACGACGAACGGCGTGCGCCAGGCTCGCGAGGTCATTGAGGATACGCCCCTTCCCCGGATTGCCGGGTGACGCAGGATAGACGATATTCACCGCGCACATGCGGTCCGGTGCGTCATGATCGAACCTGTAATTTTTTGCAATCGGGGGGCGAGGCAACGATCGACGCCTCCATACGCGTCATGACATCCGGGCTTCGCCTGGAGCGCGGCGCCGACCCCGCGCTCACCGAACTCGACCCGATCAACGCCGCTCTCGCGCCGTTCGGCGCCCGGGTCTGGCCGCTCGACCTCGACGCGGCGGCGCCCGGCCTCCGCGGCCTGCTGGCCCGTCCGACGCTCGACGCCGCCGAAGCGGAGCGAATCGAGGCCGCGTTCCTGCTCTCGCGCGAGGCGTTGCTGGCGAAGCTGGCGGAGGCCGGCCGGTCGCCGCACGTGCCGGGCGGCGGGGCGCTGGAGACCGAGGTCGCCAATCACGGCTATGCCTACCCGCAGCTCTTCGTCGTCGAAGAGGGCGCCGACTACACCCGCTTCGACCGGTTCCACGTCAATGTCGCCGAAGACGGCACGGCGGTGGACGAGGTGATGCAGATCCTCGCGGGCGGCGGCGTCCGCATCCTCCAGCGGCTGCCGGACGAAGGAGCCGTGACGCTCACGCTCGACTGCCCGTCGGCCGGGGAAGGCTGGACCGTCACCTATGACGGCGCGGTCTCGCATATCGGCAGCATGTCGGCGGCGAGGCCGGGGACCAAGGCGCTGATGCAGGTGTTCGGCCCCGCGCGCTGGACCATGCGCTACGACTCCGGCTGATCGTGTATATCGAGGGGCATCGAGTATGGGGGAACTCAAGGGTTTGAACGGACCGGCCGGCCGGGACATCGTGATCGTCCACAGTTCCGACATCCACGTGGACGACGGCTACACCGCGCGCGTCCATGGCGGCGACGGCGCGCGCGGGCTCGAATGCGTGCTCGATACCGCCCGGACGCTCGCCGCCGACGCGGTGCTGCTGGCGGGCGACGTGTTCGAGCACAACCGCCTGCCCGATCCCCTGCTCGAGCGCGCCGCCGGACTGCTGGAGGATTGCGGCCTCCCGATCGTCATGCTGCCGGGGAACCACGATCCGCTGACCGCCGATTCGGCCTACCGCCGCTGCGGCATGGGCGAGGCCGACAACGTCCATATCCTCGGCCTTACGCACGACGCGGCGGTGCGCTTCCCCGAGCTCGACCTGGAGGTCTGGGGTATCGCCCATCGCGACTACGGGGACATGTCGCCGCTCGGCGCGGCGCGGCCGCGCACCACGCGCTGGCAGGTCGCGATGGCGCACGGTCACTACGAGGGCGACGCCGACACGGGCGCGGCGCACCGCCCGTCCTGGATCGTCACGGATGCCGAGATCGCCGCGACCGCCGCCGACTACGTCGCGCTCGGCCACTGGAACCGGCCGGTCCGAGTCGGCAACGGAACCGTTCCCGCCTGGTATTCCGGCTCGCCCGACCTCGCGAAGACGGTCAACCGCGTGGCGCTCGCCGCCGACGGCACCGTCAGGGTGAGCCGGGAGCAGATTATCTGGGAGTAGGGCGTGACCGGTCGACCCTTCCCCACCCTCGCCCTGTCGTCATATCGACCGGAGCCTCGCGGAGCGCGGCGCAGCGGAGATATCTGACCGGCACAAACCCGCCGGATCTGCGCTGACGGATTTCTCCGCTCCGGTCGAAATGGCGGGTGGGGACGTTTCGGTCCCTCACCCCTCCGGCGGGAACAGGCACTCCACCCTGTAGCTCGGGCCGGACCTCCCGAGCGTGCTGGAAAACAGGGCGAAGCGGTGCGCCGTGAAGGGCACCGCGCGGAACAGGGTGTTGGCGGCGAGCCAGTCGCGCACCTCGGCGGGCCGGGCCCGGTCGAGCCGGGCCACGGTCACGTGGGGCCTGAACTTCCTTCCCTCGGGCGGCTGGCCGGCGCGGACCGCCGCCGCCTCGATCCGGTCGCGCAGCGCCGTCAACGCCGGGTCGGGCTCGACCCCGAGCCAGACCGCGCCGACCCGCCCCCGGCGTTCGAAATGCCCGGCGCCCGAGAGCGTCACCCGGAAGGGGTCGAACCGGATGGCGGCGGCTTCCAGGGCGATGTCCTCCATCGCCGGCTCCTCGACCTCGCCGATGAAACGGAGCGTGACGTGAAGGTTCTCGGGCGCCACCCAACGGGCCCGGTCGATCCCGGCGGACAGCGCCTCGATTCGCATGCGGAGCTCGCCCGGCAGCTCCAGGCCGAAGAACAGGCGGATCATGGGACGCCGTCTAGAGTATGAGAGTGAGCACGCCGGTGTAGCCGTAAAGCCGGTTGTTGGAGATTTCGCCGTTGGCGTAGAAGCCGACGATGGGGACGTCCCCGCCCACCGCCCGGCTGACGGCGGTCATCTCCTGGTCGTCGCGGGAGAACATGTTGGGTCCGCGGGCGACGCAGGAATAGTAGAGCCCCGCGCTCGCTGCATCGCCGGCCCGGCCGGTCACGTCGTCCAGCATGCGTTCGAGGTCGGTGAAGGCGCTCGGCCCGTCGCGGCGGACGAAGAGGATCTTGTCGCCGGCGTTCAGCCGTTCGCCGATCGAAAGCCAGCCGTTGCCGGGGTCGATCCCCATCACGTTGCGCACCAGGTAATCGGCCGTGTCGCTCCCGGCGATGGGAAGCGCGGCGTGGATATAACCGCCGACGCGCTCCAGATTGCGCGCCAGCACCTCGCCGATGTCTTCCTTGAAGACGTCGAGCGCCGGGCGTCCGTTCAGCTCGTAGAGCACGTTGTCGCGCGCTTTGGTCACGTCGTGCACCTCGCCGATCGGGGTGCAGCCCTGGCTGAGTCCCGTCGTCACGCCGACGTCCTCGGCCAGCAGCACGCCCGAGAGGCCGCCCTCGACGATATCGCCCGCGACCTGGCTGAACACGCCCCTCGACGCGGTGAGCCCGCCGACGAGGAAGCACTCGGTATCGTCGCAGAGCGAATCGATGATCGCCGGCAGATACTGGTTGCGCGGATCGCCGTGCACGACGCCGAGCACCGGACGCCGGCGTTCGACCCAATCGCTGACTCGGTCGGGTAGCGGCTCGCCGGGCCGCGAGATCGGCGGCAGGATCCGGTAGCTGTCCTCCGGGACGTCGCCGACGAGGACCGCCATCGCGGCGGTGTTGAAATACTCCTTGCCGCCGACGCAGACCCCGAAGCCGATCGTCCCGACCCAGTCCGCGATCCCGGTCGACTCCTTCAGCCGCGCCACGATCTTCTCGAACGAATCGGCCAGCAGGTCGGTCGCGTAGACGAAGCCGAGCGTCGCGTCGCCGGTCGGCCCGAGTTGCCCGATGCAGCGCTCGGTAATGCTCTCCCAGTCGCCGCCGCCGGCATGGCCGGCGCGGAAGCCCTGCTTCTGGATCGTCATGGAACCCTCTCGATCACGGCAACACCCTCATAACATAAGGCAGGATGCGCTCGACGATAACGGCGACGCCGTCCCCGTTGGGATGAATCCCGTCCGGCTGGTTGAGCGCTGGCTCCACGGCGACGCCCTCGAGGAAGAAGGGGTAGAGGACGACGCCGTGCCGCTCGGCGAGCTGGGGATAGATGGCGTTGAACGCCTCGCCGTACTCGCTTCCCAAATTGGGCGGAGCGTACATGCCGGCCAGCAGCACCGGGATGCCGCGCCGCTTCAGCTCGGCCAGGATCGCATCGAGGTTGCCGTAGGTCGACGCCGGGTCGATGCCGCGCAGCCCGTCGTTCGCGCCCAGCTCGACGATCGCGGCGTCGGGGCGGTCGGCGAGCGACCATGCGAGCCGGGCGCGCCCGCCGGCCGAGGTGTCGCCGGCGACCCCGGACGCGATCACCCGGACGGTCTTGCGCCCGGCGGCATGGAGCGCCCGCTCGAGCTGCGCCGGGAAGGCCTCCCGCGCCGCAAGCCCCCATCCCGAGGTGAGGCTGTCGCCGAACGCGAGCAGCCTGGTTTCCTTCGCCGTCGCGGTCGACAGACCCATCGGGATCGCGAGCGGGAGAAGCAGGAGAAGCAGCCGCAGCACCTTGATTCTCCGCAATAAAACGCCATATCGGGCCCTGTAACCCGAACGGCCGCCGTAGATGCCCCGCGAAGCCGCCCCCCTCCCCGACTCCGCCGCCGTCCCGCTCGTCCGCCTGGACGGGATCGAGCTCAGCCTCGAAAGCGCGGCTGGCAAGGTGGATATTCTTCGCGGCATCGATCTCTCCGTCGGGCGCGGCGAAACGATCAGCGTGGTGGGCCCGTCGGGGTCGGGCAAGACCAGCCTGATGATGGTGATCGCCGGCCTCGAACGCCAGACCCGGGGTCGGGTGGAGATCGACGGCCGCGGTCTCCTAGCGCTGGACGAAGACGCGCTCGCCCGCCTCCGCCTGGGCCATATCGGGATCGTGTTCCAGAACTTCCACCTCGTGCCGACGATGACGGCGCTGGAGAACGTCGCCATCCCGCGCGAGCTCGCGGGCAGCGCCGCCGCCTTCGACGAAGCCGCCGAGACTCTGGAGCGCGTCGGGCTCGGCCACCGGCTCGGTCACTACCCCGGCCAGCTGTCCGGCGGCGAGCAGCAGCGCGTGGCGCTGGCCCGCGCCTTCGTCGCGAAGCCGGCGCTGCTGCTCGCCGACGAGCCGACCGGCAATCTCGACGGCGACACCGGAAACGCGGTGATCGACCTGCTGTTCTCGCTGGTCGCGGAAGCGGGAACGACGCTCCTCCTGGTCACCCACAACCCGGCGCTGGCCGGCCGTTGCGCGCGCCGGCTGACGCTCTCGGACGGACGGATCGCCGCGGACCGGATGACGGCGGACGCGCTGCCGTGAACGGCTTCGGGGTGGCGTTCCGCTTCGCGGTCCGCGAGCTTCGCGGCGGGTTGCGGGGATTCCGGATTTTCGTCGCCTGTCTCGCGGTCGGCGTCGCGGCGGTGGCGGCGGTGGGCTCCACCACGTCGGCGATCCGCGACGGGATCGCCGCCGACGGCCGCAAGACGCTGGGCGGGGATATCTCGATCCGGAGCCTGCACCGCGACATCGGCCCCGAGCGGAAGGCGTGGCTGGAAGATTCGGGAACGGTGTCGCGGATGTTGCGCATGCGGGCGATGGCGCGCACCGCGGACCGGAGCGCCCGGTCGCTGATCGAGCTCAAGGCGGTCGACGGCGTCTACCCGCTCTACGGCGCGCTCGCGCTGACTCCCGCGCAATCCATCGACGCGGCGCTGGCCCGCGACGAAAGCGGAGTCTGGGGCGCGGCGGTGGAGGACCGCCTGCTGCACAAGCTGGGCGTGGAGAGAGGCGCGCGGATCCGCATCGGCGACGCGGAATTCGAGATCCACGCCACCATCGCGCACGAACCCGACCGGCTGGGCGACGGCGGTCTGATCGGGCTCGGCCCCAAGGTGATCGTCCCGGCCGAGAGCATCGCCGCGACCGGGCTGGTCCGGCCGGGCAGCCTGGTCCGCTACTTCTACAAGGTCCGGCTTGCGCCCGGCATCGATCTCGAAGGCTGGCGCGAACGGCTCGACGGCCACTTCCCGCAGGCCGCCTGGCGGGTGCGCGACCGCACCAACGCCTCGCCCGCGGCGCAGCGCTTCATCGACGGCACCCAGGTGTTCCTTACGCTGATCGGGCTGACCGCGCTGCTGGTCGGCGGGGTGGGCGTCGGCAACGCCGTCGGCAACTATCTCGCGGGGCGCATGGAGACCATCGCGACCCTCAAATGCGTCGGCGCCTCGGGCGGCACGATCTTCGGCGTTTACCTGATCCAGATCCTCGCGATGGCGGCGGTCGGAATCGTTATCGGGCTGGTCCTCGGCGCGGCCGCCCCTCCGCTCGCGGGCGAGCTGGTCAACGCCGCGCTCGGCGTGGAGGCGCGTTTCGGCGTCCACCCGGACGTGCTGGGGCTCGCCGCCGCGTTCGGTGTCCTGGTCGCGCTCCTGTTCTCCATCTGGCCGGTGGCGCGCGCCTGCGAGGTCCCGGGATCGGCGCTGTTCCGGGCCGCGATCGTGGAGGTCCGCGTCTGGCCCCGCCCGTGGGCGGTCGGCGCGACCGCCGCGGTGGCCGCGATTCTGGCCCTTCTCGTCGTCGCGACGGCCGACAATCTCGGCATGGCGCTCTGGTTCGTCGGCGGCAGCGCGGCCGCCTTCGCGCTGTTCCGGGCCGCGGGCTACGGGCTGGAGCGCGGCGCCGCGCGGTTCCGTCGGGTGCGCGGCGCGTCGCTCCGCCTTGCGCTCGCCAACCTGCACCGCCCCGGCGCGCCCTCGGCCAAGGTGGTGCTGTCGCTCGGGCTCGGCCTCGCCGTCCTGGTGGCGACGGTTTCCATCGAGGGCAATCTGCGCCACCAGGTGGCGAACAGCCTGCCGGCGGACGCGCCCGACTTCTACTTCGTCGACCTGCAACCCGACCAGGTGGAGGCGTTCGAGCGGGTCGTCGAGACGGTCCCCGGCGCGAACGGCCTGCGCCGGGTGCCGATGCTGCGCGGCCGGATCGTCCGGATCGCCGGAAAGCCCGCTTCGGAGGCCGCGATCGATCCCTCCGCGCGCTGGCTCCTGCGCGGCGACCGGGGGATCACCTGGGCCGCCGCCCCGTCGCGCGACATGGAGCTGGTGGAGGGAAGCTGGTGGCCCGCCGACTATTCGGGCCCGCCGCTGATTTCGCTTTCCCACGACGCGGCCACCGGGCTCGGGCTCGGCATCGGCGACACGCTCACGGTCGACGTGCTCGGACGCGCGATCGCCGGGACGATCGCCAATATCCGCGAGGTGCGCTGGCGCTCGCTCAGGATCAACTTCGTGATGGTGTTCTCGCCCGGCGTGCTGGAAGGCGCGCCGCAGACCCATCTCGCGACGCTCAAGGCTCCGGACGGGGCGCTCGCTCGCGTCGAGGCCGCGGTGACCGACCGCTTCCCCAACGTGACCGCGATTCGGGTCGGCGAGGTCCTCGATCTGGTACGCGAGGTCCTCGACCGGATCGCCGCCACGGTACGGGTCGCCTCGGGCGTGACGCTGCTCGCCGGCATCCTGGTGCTGGCCGGCGCGGCGGCGGCGGGACACAGGCGCCGGGTCTACGATTCGGTGGTGCTGAAGGTGCTGGGCGCCACGCGGCGTCGCGTGCTCCAGGCCTATGCCATCGAATACGGTCTTCTCGGCGCCGCGACGGCGGTCGTCGCCGGGCTGGTCGGCACGGTCGCCGCCTGGGCCGCGGTGACCCAGATGATGGAGTTCGAGTGGCTCTTCCAGCCCTGGATCGTCATAGCCACGGTCGCGGGCTCGGCCGCGCTCACGCTCGCCTTCGGATTCGTCGGCACCTGGCGCGCGCTCGGCGACAAGGCCGCTCCGCTGCTCAGGAACGAGTAGCGCCCGAACGCTTGATTTTGCCTCCTCCCGGACCATATGGTAGCCACGTTCAACCGCAGCTTCGGAGAGGATGCTCATGGCGTTCGGAACGGAACGGACCGTGCTGCGCACGGGTCAGGCAACCGAGGTATTCGATGCCGGCCTCAGGGCGCACATGCTCCGGGTCTACAACTACATGGCCTCGGGCCTGGCGCTGACCGGGATCGTCGCCTATGCGATGGCGTTTTCCGGGCTCTACGCCCAGATCGCGCAGACCGGACTGATCTGGGTGGTGATGCTGGCGCCGCTCGGCTTCATCTTCTTCCTGAGCTTCAAGATCCAGACCATGCGCGCCTCGACCGCGCAGACCCTGTTCTGGGCCTTCGCCGGGATCATGGGGCTCTCGATGGCGAGCATCTTC
>JAJDVM010000355.1 GCA_022826125.1 Defluviicoccus sp. | reverse complement strand
AGGGTCGCGTCCATCCGCGCCAGCATGGCGTCGAGCGCCGCCGTGTCCGTCACGTCCGCAAGCTCGACCTCGATCCTGAATCCGCGGGCGCGCAGCGCCGCTATCGCTTCTTCCGCCGCCGCGTCCGGCGCCCTGCGGCCGTTCAGCACCACCGTCCCGGCGCCGTGCTCGACAAGCCATTCGGCGAGCGCGCAGCCGATGCCGCCCAGGCCGCCCGTCACCAGGTAGGTCCCGTCCTGCCGCAGCCGCCCGGCCCCGAGGGGAGGCGTCGTGAGCACGATCTTGCCGATGTGCCGCGCCGCGCGCATGAATCCCATCGCGGCGCTGGTCTCGGCGAGCGGCCACCTGGTGTGCATGAGCGGCTCGAGCTCACCCGTCGCGATGCGCGCCAGCACCTGTCTCAGGGCCGCACCCGGCCGCGCCGGGTCATGTTGCTTCAGGGTGTAGAGATCGAGGATGGAATAGGCGACATCCGGACGCAGCGCCGTCATCTCGTCCTCACTCAGGATGTCGCGCCGTGCGAGCTCCACGAAGCGGCCGCCCTGCGTGAGGCAGGCGAGGCTCGCGTCGATGAATCCCTCACCGGTCAGGCTGTTCAGCACCACGTCGACGCCGGCGCCGCCCGTGGCATCGAGGATCTCCCGGCCGAACGCGGTCGAGCGGCTGTCGAACACGTGCTCGACGCCGCGCGAACGCAGATAGCCCTGTTTGCGCGTGCTCGCCGTGGCGAACACCTCCGCGCCCGCGGCCTGGGCGAGCTGGATGGCCGCAAGCCCCACGCCGCCCGCGCCAGCGTGGACAAGCACCCGGTCGCCCGCCCTCAGCCCGGCGAGTTCCCAGGACAGCACGCACGTCACGAATACCGACGGGATCGTGGCGAGCGCCGTCGCGGACACGTCCGGCGGCGCGAGTGCGACCAGCTCCTCGTGCGTCACCACCTCCGGCCCGAAGGTGCCGAACGCGAAGCCGGCCACGCGGTCGCCCACGGTGACAGTGGTGACGTCCGAGCCGATCTCGACGATCCGGCCACAGAACTCCTCGCCGAGCAGCCCCTCCTCCTCGACCAGGCCCATGGCCCGGAACACGTCCAGGAAGTTGAGCCCGCATGCTTCCACCGCAGCGCGCACCTCCTTCGGCTCCAGTGCGCGTGGCTCCACCGGCTCCACCCGCAGTGTCTCGATCGCCCCGCCGTCGTCCGGCGCCAGCACCCAGCTCTCGTCCTCCGGCAGGGCAAGACGCTCCACTCCGGAACCCGTCCGGACCAGCCGGCCCACCCGGCGGCGCCCCTGGCGATACGCGACGTGGCTCTCCGAATCGGGGAACAGCAATTCATTGGGCAACTCGCCGGCAAGGGCCGCTTGCGACTCCGCCGCCTCGGGGTCGAGGTCGAGCATCCGCGCCTGGAGTTGAGGCGCCTCGCGCGTCAGCACCCTGCCGAAGCCCCAGAGGGCAGCACCCGCCAGTTGCCCGGTGCGCTCGCGTTCCAGCACCTGCGCACCCCGAGTGACGAGCCACAGACCCCTCTCGGGCACGGCGTCCGCGTCCGCGATGCCCTGCACGAGCGCGAGCGCGCTCGCCGCCGCGTGTTTCGCATCCGCGGCCATGTCCACGGTCGTCGCGGCCGGCCCGTGGCCGTCCTGCGCGACGAGGTGCACCACGCCAGCGAAGGGCGCATCCGGGGGCAGGCTCTCGACGAGCGATCGCCACGACTCGCGCCGGTCCATCTCGACCGATGCCGCGACGAACCCGGCCTCGCTCTCCGCCGCCGCGCTCCGGATCTCCGGATCGTCGCTGGCGAGCACCACCGTCTGATTCCGCTCGGCGAGCTGCGTCGCCAGTGCCGCCGCCATGCCGCCCCGGTCGGCCGCCAGAACCCAGACACCTTTCGGCAGGGCGATCTCCGCTGGGCCCTGCGCCACGATCACCCCCCGATCCGGCAGGCCGGCCGCTGCCGACCAATCCACGCCGAGAACCTCGGACTCCGCGAAGCCCGTATCGGCAAGCGCCTGGCACCACACGTCGGGCCCTGCGAGCGCATGGTCCGGGCGGTAGCGATCGGCATAACGCCACCATCCGTCCAACTGACCGAATATCAGATCCATCCAGCCCCGGCCGCGCTGGTTCTCCAGCGCCACCAGGAGCCCCGACGGCGCCAGCAGCGCCCGGCAGTGGGCAAGCGTCTCGTCCAGGTGGCGCGTGGCGTGCAGCACGTTGGCCGCGATGACCAGGTCCCAGGCGTGGGGCTCGAAGCCCTGGTCCACCGGGTCCTTCTCGATATCCAGCACGCGGTAGTCGATGGCGGCGTCCGCGTCGCTGAAGCGCGCCTCCGCATCGGCGAAGAATCCCGCGGAGATGTCGGTGTACATGTAGTCGAACCGTCCGGCGGGAAGCTCGGGCAGGATGCGGTCGGTGGCCGAGCCGATGCCGGCACCCACCTCCAGCACGCGCAGCCGCCGCCCCTCCGGCAACTGGTCGACGAGCGTGCGAACCACCTCGCCCATCATCCGGTTCGCCGCCCGCCACACCGGGGCCAGCCGATACAGATCGCCGGCCGACGGCTTCGCATCGCCGAACAGCAGCGACAGCGGGTCCTCATTGCCGCGGAGCACCGCGGACAGGGCGCCGGCGCAGCGCCGAAACAGCCCGACCTCGTTCGCCGCGTGCGGGAAGCGCTGCGTCACCTCGGCCAGAAATGCCTCGGAATCGCGCGGCATCTCGTCCGGCAACGGCTCGTCGGCTCCGACCGTCACGACGAAGCCTTCGTCCGTCGCCCGCAACACGCCTGAACGCGCCAGTATCTCGAGCATCCGGCGGACCAGGTGCGCGTGCTCGGGCAGAACCTCGAGGCGCTCGCACAGCGCTTCCGGATTCACGACCGCGCCTGCCCCGCGCTCCCACCCCAGTGCTTCCAGGGCCTCGAGCGCATGGCACCACGACGCCCGCTCCATTTCCCCCTGCAGGTCGATCTCGTCCCCGACCTCGACCCCCTCGTCGACCAGATACCGGGAGAAATGCTGCGAGCGGGAAGCGGCGGCCGACGGACTCGGCAGGAAGTCCGCCGGCAGCAAGCCCGGCGACAAGGCGCGGTCGCGCCACGCGACCTCGTAGAGCAGCTCCTCCACCCCTTCCACCGCGGCGAGCAGCGCGCTGCGCGTCGCCCGCTTCACCGTGTACCCGCTCAAGGTGCCGATCGGGGACCCGTCCAGGTCGTGGAGAGAGATGTCCGCGCGTGCAACCTCCGATGGTTCGGCGCTTGCGCCATCCGGGGCCCCCCTCGTGCGCACGTGACAGTGCAGCCGCTTGGGCAGCCGCTCCGGCAACGCGAGCCGCTCCCACCCGAAGGGCAGCCAGGTGACCCCCTCGTCGTCTCCGTCCGGTGCGCGGGCCGCTCCCGTCACCTGAAAGCAACCGTCCAGCACCAGCGGGTGAATCTCCAGCCCGCTGCGGCCGAGGGAGTCCGGGAGGGACACCTCGCCCAATGCTTCGCCCGGCCGTGACCAGAGCGCCTTCAGCGTCCGGAAGGAGGGGCCGAGATCGATCCCGACGCCGGCCTTGGCGCGGTAGTAGGCGGAGAGATCCACCGGTGTCAGATCGGCCTTCAGCCGTTCGAGATCCAGCGACGGGGCACCGGGTGGCGGACCGGAACCGGAGTTCGTCGAGACTTGGCCCTCCGCGTGCAGGGTCCAGGCTTCGTCGGTTCCTCCCCGGCTCAGAATCCGGACCCGGCGCGACCCATCCTCCCCGGAACCGTCCAGCAGCACCTGCAGGCGACGGCCTTCTTCCCCGCCTCCGTCCGAGGCATCCCCCTCCGGGAAGACGAGCGCGCTCTGCATCTGGAAGTCTTCGACGACCGCCGACGCGGCGCCTTCGGCCATGCAGGCCGAGGCCGCCATGGCGCCATAGAGCGCGCCGGGCGCCACCAGCCGGCCGAACACCCGGTGGTCGGCGAGCCATGCCGGGTCGGAGGGGAACAGCTCGGTGTCGAAGCTCAACTCGCCGCTCGCGGAATCGTGTCGCGCACCCAGCAACGGGTGCCCGGTGCCCGGTCGCCGCCGTCTGGGGGCCTCGACCCAGTAGCGCTCGCGCTGAAAGGGATAGCCCGGCAGCGCGATGCGGCGCCTCGCCTCGCCGGCGAAGAGCCCTTCGAAGCGTAGCGGCAACCCCGCCTCCCAGGCGCCGGCGACGGCCTCCACGAAGCCGCCTCCGGACCCCGGCGCCGGCGGCTCCTCGCCGGTCGCCGGTCGCCTGAGGCTCGACACGACCGCAGGCTCCGCGGCCGCGCCCGAGTCCGGCCAGGCAAGCGAGGTCATCGGCCCGAGCACCGCGTGCGGACCGATCTCCACGACCGCGTCCACCCCCAGCCCCGCCAGGGTCTCGACGCAGGCGCGGAACGCCACCGGCGCGCGCATCTGCCGCCGCCAGTACGCCGCATCCAGGGCCTCACCCGGGCCGATCGTCCCTCCGGTGAGATTGCTCACGAAGGGGATCGACGGTGGCGCAAGGGCAAGCCGCGAGAGGGCTGCCTCCAGGTCGTCCATCGCCGGCTCGATCATGGCGCTGTGGTAGGCGGGGCTCTTGCGCAGCCGCGCGACCCGAATGCCGTCCGCCTCCAGACGCTCCAGGATCACGGCGATCTCCGCCGCCGGTCCGCTGATGACCTGGTGCGCCCCGTTGTCCGCGGCGATGCACAGACCGACGCCCTGCGAGGCCGCGTTGTGCGCGTCCAGCGCAGCCGCGGCGCGCGAGGCCGGTGCGAACACCGCTGCCATCGCACCCTCGCCGGGCAACGCGCCGACCAGCTCGCCCCGAACCGCCGCGAGGCGCAAGCCGTCCTCCAGGCTGAATGCGTCCGCGGTGTGCGCCGCCGCGATCTCTCCCAGGCTGTGTCCGAGCACCACGTCCGGGCGGATGCCGAGACTCGACCACAGCGCCGCGAGGGCGCATTCGAGCGCGTAGATCGCCGGCTGCTTCCACCGCGGATCGTCCAGGTCTCCCACGGCGCCGGGGCGGCCGAACATCACGTCGAGCAGCGAGGCGCCACGCTCTCGCCCGAGCACGTCGTCGCATCGGTCGAGCACCGCCCGCACCACCGGCTCGCTCTCGTAGAGCGCCGCGCCCATGCCCGGCCACTGGCTGGCCTGTCCGGTATAGACGAACGCCACGGTCGCCGCCTTGCGCGATGCCGGTCTCTCGTCCGTGTCGGCGATCGCCCGCAAACCCTCGCGCAGCGATTCCGCGTCCCGGAACACCACCCCCGCCCGGTGGCCGAAGTGGCTCCGGCCAATGCCGGCCGACCAGGCCATGTCGGAAAACAGCGGATCGGACGCCGCGACCTCGGCCCCAAGGGTGGTCCCCTGTCCGTCGAGCCATTCGAGATACCGTCCCGCCATGTCGCGAAGCGCCGCGCCCGACTTTCCGGAGATCGGCAACAGGCGCGTTTCACGCGGGACAAGCGCGTCCTCCGACGGTGGCGCGACCGACGCCGGGAGTGAAGCGGCGATCGGGCGCGGAGCCCCGGCGATCCAGCCGTCCCCCCAACCGTCCCCGTCCGGGCCGGGCACGGTGCCGCCCGGCGAGGCGTATCCCTCCAGCACGACATGGGCGTTCGTGCCCGACCATCCGAACCCGCTCACGCCCGCCAGGGGCGGGCGGTCCGCAACGGCGGGCCATGGTGTCGAAGCCGACGTCACCCGCAACGGCAACCGCTCCCAGTCCATCTCCGGATTCGGGTTGCGGAAGTGGAGATGCCTGGGGATGACGCCTCGATTCATCGCCAGCACGGTCTTGATGATTCCCGCAACGCCGGCCGCCGATTCCAGGTGGCCTATGTTGGTCTTCACCGAGCCGATCAGCAGCGGGCGGCCCGCATCGCGCCCACGCCCGTAGACCGCCGCCGTCGCGTCGATCTCGATCGGGTCGCCCACCTCCGTGCCGGTCCCGTGCGCCTCCAGGTAGTCGATGTCCGACGGCCGGATCCCGGCCCGCTCGAGCGCCGCCTCGATCACCCGTTCCTGCGCCGCCCCGTTCGGAACCGTCAGACCCTGGCTCGCCCCGTCCTGGTTGAGCGCCGTGCCCCGGATCACTCCCCAGATGCGATCGCCGTCGATCTGCGCATCGGCGAGCCGCTTCAGGACCACGATGCCGCAGCCCTCGCCCCGCACGTAACCGTTGGCGGAGGCGTCGAAGGTCTTGCACTGGCCGTCCGGCGACAGCATTCCCGCGTTGGCGCGATACTCCAGAAGCCGGCCGGAGAGGATGATGTTCACCCCGCCCGCGAGCGCGAGGTCCGAGTCGCCCCGCTGCAGGCCGGTGACCGCCTGGTGCGTCGCGACCAGCGACGACGAGCACGCGGTATCCACCGCCATCGCCGGCCCCCCGAGGCCCAGCGCGAAGGCGACCCGGCCGATCGCGGTGTTGAGGGACGTGCCGGTGACCGCATAGAGACTGGCGGCGGGTTCGGCGGGCCCGGCATTCTCGCCGGCCTCCAGGATCAGTCCCCGGTAGTCGTTGTTGCTGATCCCCGCATAGACGCCGGTGCGGCTGTCCTTCAGCCGGTCGGGATCCAGACCTGCGTCTTCGAGCGCCCGCCAGCTCGTCTCCAGAATCAGCCGCTGCTGCGGGTCCAGCAAGTGCGCTTCGACCGGCGAGATGCGGAAGAAGGCAGCGTCGAACTGGTCGATCTGGTCGAGGTAGGCGCCGAACCGGCAGGCGTCGATCTGCCCCGTGTCGTCGGGGAACAGCGCGCCCACGCGTCCGACGCCGGACCCCGGAACGCCCTCCTGCACCGCGTTCTCACCGGCTTCCAGGAGACGCCAGAAGGCGCTGATGTCGTCGGCCCCCGGGAAGCGGCAGGCCATGCCGATAATCGCGATGGGGGAGATGTGTTGGATTGTTTGCTTGCTCATGACAACTCCTTGCCGTTACTGCACCAGCGGTAGTCTCCAGTATGCGTCATATTCCTTCTTGTCCACGATCAGCGCCAGCGCACACGAATCCGACGCATGTTGACCGCACCCACTCCGTCGGAAGTCCCCCGGTGCGGGGCTGATGGCAATCCGAACGTCTTGCTGAAGGTCCGAAAGAACAGCACACACGTGCCGCCCGAAACGTATTTGAACTGAGCCGCGTTCCGCGGCGGGACGCCGTGCCCGCCGTCAGTATGGTGGATTTCTCCAACCCCAGGTGACTCGATGATCCGGCGCGCTGCCGCGCTGCGACGTCATCGGTCCCCCCGATTCTCTTCTCCCGTCGT
>JAJDVM010000315.1 GCA_022826125.1 Defluviicoccus sp. | reverse complement strand
TTCGAGTTCCCAGGGCGGCGCGGTCGAATTGCCGGAGACCGGCAACATCTTCTGCAATTTCTCGTGCATCCGGACGGACCGCGACGGCAATCCCGCGGAAGACAATCTCGACAGCCGGCGGCACATCAGGCTGTTCGAGGTGACCCGCGATGCCGACCCGGAAATCGTTCTGGATATCACCATTCCGGTGAACCGGGAGACCGGCGCGTCGTATTCGTCTTTCCGGTCGATCCATATTCCGGAGCCGCCCGCTTAGGCTTCCGAAGCCGATTTCCATTCGGTGCGTGCTTTTCAACTCCGCCAAGCCTTTGTAAAACAACGGCGGAAGGGAAGCGGTGCCGGTGTGCCGGCTGGTCTTCAAAACCAGTGAAGGCTGTAAGACAGTCTTAGTGGGTTCGACTCCCACTCTCTTCCGCCAATTCCTTGAGCCCGGGGGGAGCATGGAAACCGGAACCGACAAGATCCAGGCAGGCATATTCGGTGCGATCGGCTGGCTGGTCTTCAACAACGCGGAGAAACACAACGCGCTCTCGCTCTCCATGGCCGAGGCCGCCCGGAAGGTCGTCGAAGCCTATGAAGCGGACGATACCGTCCGGGTGATCGCGCTCCGCGGCAACGGCGGCAAGGCCTTCGTGTCCGGTGCGGATATCTCGGAATTCAAGGAACACCGCGCGACCGCCGACGCCTCGGCCGAGTTCGAGCGCAAGAGCGGCGCCTTCTTCGCCGCGGTGCGCGACGCGTCCAAGCCGACGCTCGCCATGATCGAGGGATACTGCATGGGCGGCGGCGTGGGGCTGGCCTGCGCCTGCGATCTGAGAATCGCCAACCAAAGCGCGGTGTTCGCGATTCCCGCCGGCCGGTTGGGGATCGGGTACCGGCCGGCGATGACCCGGTGGGTGGTCGACGCCGTCGGACCGGCCAACGCCAAGGAAATTCTCCTCACCGCGCGGCGCTACGATTCGGAAGAGGCGCTCAGCATGGGGCTCATTCACCGGCGCATCGACGACAGGGAACTGCCGGGCTTCGTCGAATCCTATGTCAACGCCATCGCCGACAACGCGCCCCTCAGCCTGCGGGCCGCCAAGTTCATCATCAACGAGTTGAGCAAGGGTACCGGCGAAGCCGATATCGCCGCCTGCGAGGAACTGGTGCGCGCGTGCACCGGCAGCGAGGACTACGCCGAGGGCCGCACCGCCTTCATGGAAAAGCGCAAACCCGAATTCAAGGGCCGGTAGGGCCCGGCGCTCCGGCGGCGCGTCGTCCGCCGAATTGGGACATGCCGCAGCTTGCCGGCATTCTATACAATTGCTATATTGCTATCCGAACAACATACAATACAGCCCGGTGGAAGGAGGCCGGCATGCCCCAGGTGAATCTGCGCACATCCAGCGAACGCTTGGCCGTCATTGACCGCGCGGCGGAGATTCGGGGCATCAGCCGCACCGAGTTCGTACTCCGGTCCAGCGAGGCGGCGGCCATCGAGATTCTCAACGAGCGCCCCGTCATCGCCCTCGACGACGAGGCCTGGGACGACTTCGTCGCCGCGCTCGACGCGCCGGTGGAAATCGAGCCGGCCGTGAAGGCGCGTTACGCGCGCCGGCCCCAGTGGGACCGTTAGGCCCGCCGGAGCCCCTCGCCTCCCGCCACGACATCTCGCAGTTCTCCTCGGGCGTCCCCACCCTCGACGCATGGCTCCGCGGCAAGGCAAGGCTGAACGAGGCCAGGGGCGGCGCGCGCACCTACGTGGCCTGCGACGGCGACCGCGTCGCCGGGTTCTACAGCCTCGCCGCCAGTTCGGTGGAACGGCGCCGGGTGCCGTCCCGGGTCGGCCGGAACATGCCCGACCCGATCCCGGTCATCCTTCTGGGACAACTCGCGGTGGACGAGGCCTACCGGGACCGGCGCCTTGGCTCGGACCTCCTGGTGGACGCGGCGAGACGCTCGCTCTCGGCAGCAGGCGCGGTCGGCGCCCGCGCCGTCATCGTGCAGGCCGTCGACGAGCGCGCAAGGGCCTTCTACGACCGGTTCGGCTTCCGCCCGTTCTCGGAGCGCGAGCCGCTGATGCTGGCCCTGCGGATGTCCGAGATCGCCGGCCTGCTGGCCGGGTGAGCTGCGCGCCGGGCTTCGTCGGCTCGTATACCGACGCCACCGCCTTCATGGAAAAGCGCAAACCCGAATTCAAGGGCCGGTAGGGCTCTACGCGCCGGCGGCGCCGGCGGGGGCCTGCGGGATTGGCGCGTTCAGCCCGGCGTGGTCTCGTTCGCCAGCGACGCGAAGGCGTCGAGGCAGCGGCGCGCGATGAGGCGCTGCCGGCCATACCCGGTGAGCCTGACGGCAAACGACCGTCTGAACCCGACGAACCCGTCCGCGACTACGACCAGAGAGCCGGTGTCGACAAAGCGGCTGACGAAGTTCCGCCAGCCCAGCGCGAGCCCCCGTCCCGCGACGGCCGCGTCGATCATGTAGACATAGTCCTCGAAATTGCGGTAGCGGGGCGGCGGGTCCGGACGCCCGGCGGCCTCGAACCAATCGTCCCAGACCGCCCAGCCGAGGCTCGGCCGCGCGAAGTCGAGAAACGGCAGCGCGCCCCACTGCGCGACAGGCTGGCGCAGGATGTCCGCATGGGCTTCGGCAAAGCCCGGCGAACACACCGGCGCGATCGCTTCGGGGAAGACCACCACCTCGTCGCCGGGCACGCCGTCGACGCTGTGGTAGCTTGCGAGCAGGTCGATCCGGTCGGTCTCCATCACGTTCGGGCGCTCCAGGTGGTTGTTCTCGCAATGCAGCAGGCGGATGACCGCATCGTCGCCGAGCTCCCGGTGAAGGGCGTCGAACCGCGGTCTCAGGAACAGTTCCGAGGTGGCGCCGCCGCAGGCGATGATGAGCCGCTCGTCCTCCGGGAGGTCCGACGCCGCGAGCGCGCCCGCGGCGATGCGCTCCAGCCCGACGGCGACCGCGCGGTGGAAGACTACCCCCGCCGGCGTGAGGGTCACGGCGCGGCGGCCGCGCTCGAACAGCCGGACCCCGAGCTCGCGCTCCAGTTCCGCGATGTAGCGGCTGACCGAGGGCTGGTGGATGCCCAGTTCCTCGGCGGCGCGGACGAAGCTCCCATGGCGCGCGGCGGCGTCGAACGCCCTGAGCGCGCGCATCCTGGGCAGCGGTCGGGCGGAAAGATTCAGCATAGCAGTTTTGATATAGTTTTACCGGCGATTTTGTTTTTCACAGGTGCGATGCACTTGTCAACCTGTGCGTGCACCGGACCGGACCGAACCGGCCGGTGGCGCGGATGGGCGATCGGGCGGCAAGCCGGTCCGGCCTATGCCGTCCAAAAGTCTGCTTCGGCCGATTGAAGGCCAGCGGTGTATGAGAGGGAATTTCATATCACCCTCACCCCGACCCTCTCCCGGACGGAGGGTTTGCCGTGCGTCCCCTCGCCCTTTTCAGGGGAAGAGGGACAGGGTGAGGGAGGGCGCCAACCGGATGCGATTTCCTCCTCACGGACGGTGGCAGTCTCGCATAGACATAACAATGTTGATATCAAAAACGTTCATAAATGCGTTTCACAAGCCCTCCGTCGTTCCCCTAAATTTAGCCGGTCGTGGCTGTCACGGTCGGGAGTGTATCGATTGACGCCATGAGCGGGCGCGTTCGGCCCGTTGCTTAGTCTGTTAGGAGCCTCCCGTGATCACGATGCGCCTGTGGGGCAAGTTCGTCCTCATTTCCCTGATTGCCCTGACCTCCCTGATTGTCCTGACCGCTACCGCCGCCAACGCCGGCTCCTTCGCGCCCCAGCCGCGGGTGATCGTCGCATTGGAGCGCGACTTTCTCGAGGGGTCCGGCTCCCAGAGCCTCGGGGAGCTGCTGGACACCGGCATCCTCCGCTATCTGTTTACCGGCGGGCAGGCGCTGCCCGTGCTGGTGAACGGCGTGCCCTACGCCTCGACGGGGAGCGACCTCGACGCGCTGCCGCTCGCCGCCATGGAGCGCATCGAGCTGGTGGGCGGCGAGAGCCTCGGCACGCTTGGCGGCGGTACGGTCCGCAACGCCCTCAACGTCGTGCTCAGGGAGGATTGGGACGGCGCGGCGGTGCGCGCGCTCACGCGGCAGCCGAGCCGCAAGGGCGGCGAGGGCTATCAGGGCAGCGCCTCGTGGGGCGGAAAAGTGGGCAGGGGGCGCCTGAGCGTAACGGCGGACAGCATCAGGCGTGAGCCCATCGCTTCCGCCGATAGGGACTACAGCCGAGGGAAATGGACGCCGGGCGGTTCGTTCGCCGACGCCTCGAACATCAGCAGGGGCGGAAACACGGTGTTCATCGTGAAACGCGACTCTGGCAACAACATTGAAGGTTTTCGGTCGGTCGGGCTGGGCGACTGCGATCCGGCGGACGGCTATACCGGACGGCTGACCGATCCGCCCGGCCCGCCCGTGCCCGACGGAGACGAGGGCTGCGGCTTCGACTACAGCAGCATCATGTGGGAGACCATAAAGCTTGATCAGCAGACTCTCCTTCTGAACGCCAGGCACCCCCTCGGCGACAGCGCGGAGATCAGTGTCGTGGCGAACTTTTTCCAGTACGACACGGACTTTCTCTACGCGCCGTCCGTGGGGACGTTCGGATTCGACCCCGATGGGTCCCTGCTCCAGGAAATCAACGACGCGGTCGCGGAGGGCCAGCCGCCCATCAACGCCGACAATAATAACGACCTCTTCTACGCCAGTCACCGCTTCGTGGGCCACGGCAACCGGCATTGGCTGACGGAAAGCGAAGCCTACGACATCACGGCGGGCGTCGAGGGCCGGCTCACGTCATGGCTCGGCTACGACACCGAACTGAACCTCTTCCGGCAGGATGCGACCACAAGGGGCAATACCTTCGTTCACGAAGGCAAAATCGCGACGGCGATTGGGAACGGCAGCTACAATATCCTAGATCCTTTTTCCCAAGCGGAGGCCCACCGGCAGGCGATTCTGGACACCAGCCTGCGCCACGAAACCGACGCAGCCGCCGAGTTCCAAACCCTTCGCGCGGCCCTGGAGGGATCGGGCTTTTCCATCGGCGGGCGAAAGGCGGCTTGGACCGCGGGCGTCGAGATGACCCGGGCTAAAGCGCATAGTCTCCTTCGGTTCGTCGGCCGCGACGGCGCGGTGTACGACGTTTCGGAGGTTCTCGGCTCCGGAGGCGTGAGCTTTACCGGGAAGCGCGATATTCTGGGCGCGTTCGCCGAGACGCGCCTGCCGGTGATGGAGCGGCTCGACCTGCGGTTCGCGGGCCGCGCGGACGAATACGACGACGTGGGCGCGCTCCGCTCCTGGCGCGCCGGGGCCGAATACCGGCCCATGGACGTGCTGACCCTGCGGGGTTCCTGGAGCGAGGGGCAGCTTGCTCCCGGGTTTGCCCAGCTCTACGGCACCGCGCTCCAGAGCTATCCCTATGTGGAGTGCGTTCCCCAACGCGTCGATCCGCCCCGCACGTGCGCCGCGGCGAACGAGCTCCAGGTCCAGCGCAATACGGAAGGGAGCGCCGGTCTGGATCCGGCGACCGCCGAGCGGCTTGCCGTGGAGGCCGCGTTCAAGAAAGCGCCCTACCGCCTCAGCGTGGAGTGGTTTCGGGAGTCGCTTACCGACATACCGGGAAACCAAACCGCCGATTCGGCGCTTCGCAACCTGCCGGAGTGCCCCGAGGGCGTGACGTCCGACTGCGTCCAGTTGGACGGCCACACCGTAATTTACGACAGGTTCGCCAATGTCGTCGATGCGAAAACCGAGGGCATCATGGCCCGGTTCGGAGCAGGCTTCGAGACGTCCTGGGGCGGGTACGGCGCCTACGGGACCTGGCGGCGGGAGACGAACACCGATCTTACCGTCGACGGCGTCCCGGAGCGTGTCGTGCGACCGAAGGACATGTTGCGCGCCAGGTTTTCGGCGCGGCGCGGCGACGTGCGCGCCATCTGGACGGCGAGTTACCGCTCTGGCTTCTCGAACCAGCTGGGCACGGGCAGGTTCAGTCCCTGGACCGGCCACGATTTGAGGGTGGACTGGACGAACCCGCTGGGGCTGGAAAGGGTCCGGATCACGGGCGGCATCTTCAACCTGACCGACGCGGGTTACACGGTCGACACCGCGAACCCCGGAAGCACGGACGGCCCCACCGTGGCCGGATGGGGGCGGACGTTCTTCCTGGCGCTCAGCACGGAGTTCTGAGCACGGGATCGCACGGCAAGCTCCCTCTCCTCAATCACCCACAAATCGTCATCACCGGGTCGGTCAATTCGTCCGAATTGACCTTATTTGACCCGGTGATCCACGTGGATGGCCGGGTCCGGGCCCGGCCATGACGAAATCATTTTATGCCCGCCATGAAGCAATCAATTGACTCCGGACCCTAGATGTCGAGACCGCGCAGTTGCTGGCGCGCCCAGGCGATCCGCAATTCGCGGTTGTCGTCGAAATCGTTCACCCCGAGCCACGTCTCGTAGAATTCCGAATTCATGAAGGCGACCGTCACTTTGCCGCCGAGCCGTTCGATGGCCTCCTTCGCCCGTTCGACGACGATGCCGTGGAGGGCCGAACCGCCCAGATCGTCAAACAGATCGGGCTCATAGAGAGCGAGGTCGGCATCGGACATGATCCGCAGCAGCACCACGTCCCGCTCGGGCCGTAGCGCGTAGGCGTCCACTTCGGCAAGGACGGCGGTCTGGACCACCCCGTCCAGGCGGGCCAACTCGCGGGCCGCGGTCTCGGGAATTTCCCGGCCCGCCTCTTCCCAGCCAAGCAGGTCCCGTTCGGCGACGTTAAGCCGTTCGGCGCAGGCGGCCCGGTCCAAACCCAGGCTCTGGCGGAGGTTTTTGAATTGTTCCGGCGACATTCTCCATTTCACGCACGTCCCGGCGTGAAGTACAAGAACCCCGCGCCAACGAAAACCGGAGCAGGGCAATCACAA
Organism: Defluviicoccus sp.; assembly: GCA_022826125.1. GTDB lineage: Bacteria > Pseudomonadota > Alphaproteobacteria > MPNO01 > MPNO01 > MPNO01. Next base: position 2,042 of record JAJDVM010000315.1, on the reverse strand, counting down.
TCATTTACATCGACGCCGATGCATGCCCGGTGCGCGACGAGGTCTTGCGGGTCGCGGTGCGCCACGGCCTCGAGAGCGTTTTCGTCACCGATGGCGGCATCCGTCCGCCGCGCGAACCCAATGCCCGCCTGGTGATCGTTGGCCAGGGCGCCGATGCGGCCGACGACTGGATCGCGGCCCGCGCCGGGTCCGGCGATATCGCCGTCACCGCCGACGTTCCGCTTGCCGCTCGGTGCGTGGCGAACGGCGCCCTGGCGCTCAAGCCCAATGGCGAGGTGCTCGATGAAAAGGCCATCGGCATGGCGCTCGCTACCCGGGACCTGATGACCGGCCTGCGGGAAACGGGAGAGATCGGCGGCGGACCACGGCCGTTCGGCAAACGGGACCGGTCGCGGTTTCTCAACGCGCTGGAACGTGCCGTTCAAAGCTGCAAGTCTGATGTCTGATCGGGCGCCTGATCTGGCGGCTGAACCGGACGGATTGGCATCATGGGCTTGAAGCGAAACTCCCTGCACACCATCGACGACCTGCGCGAGGCCGCACAAAGTGCGAGCTCCCCATCACTCGAATCACTCGGCCCGTAGCGTCAACACTCAACCGGCCGCGTGAAGGTCCGTTCCGGCATCCAGTGTCGGCAGCCGGGCGATCCTCGCCCCGTTCTTCTGTTCCGCCTGCCGCAGTTCGTAGAGCTTCTGGAGGTTCAACCAGAACTCCCCCGAGGTGCCGAAGAATCGCCCCAAACGCAAGGCGGTGTCGCCGGTGACGGATCGCCGGCCGTTAAGAATCTCGGTGATGCGATTTACCGGCACTTCGATCCTCCGCGCCAACTCCGCCGCGCTCATGCCGAGCGCGTCGAGGTCCTCACGTAGCGTCTCGCCGGGATGAATGGGTTCACGCATGTCAAACCTCCTTTCAATGGTAGTCGACGATTTCCACTTCGGTCGGGCCGGAGCTTCTATCGGGCCACTTGAAGCAGATTCGCCACCGGTCGTTGATGCGAATGCTCCACTGCCCCCTGCGCCGGCCCTTGAGTGCCTCCAGACGATTGCCGGGACGCATAAGGTCGCCTAGGCACGTGGCGGCGTCGAGCTGGTCAAGCTTGCGGGAAGCGCTGCGGGAAAGCCCGAGAAAGCCCGAACCCGTCGGCCCCGGTAGAACGCCTCGGTTTTCCTGTCAGCAAAACCGATGATCACGACGAACGTTCCCGCTATAACCGCACCACACGTACCTTAGCCGCGACATCCGCATTACGTCAAACGTAACTCAGCGACCATCGCAGCGCTGGCGAGCAGGGGCGCCATAACGAGGAACCCGCTGCCCATGATCGAAGACAGCAGCGTGAGCGCCGCCTGTCAGAGCGTACCGCGCAGCATGCTCCGGCGGGCGACATGAGCCTGATCGTGCGGGAGCTGGTCTTGCTGTCCGGCGACACGGCGCTGGAACGTGCCGTTCAAAGCTGCAAGTCTGGTGTCTGATCGGGCGCCTGATCTGGCGGCTGAACCGGACGGATTGGCTTCATGGCCTTGAATCGAAATTCCCTGCACACCATCGACGACCTGCGCGAGGCGGCAAGGCGGCGCATTCCCCATCTGGCGTTCGACTATCTCGACGGCGGCGCCGGCAACGAGGCGAACCTTCGCCGCAACCGCAAGGGTTTCGAAGCCGTCACCCTGCGTCCCGAATATCTGCGGGATGTCTCGGACCGCAGCCAGAAGGTGACGTTGTTCGGCCATACCTATGACGCGCCCATCGGCGTCTCGCCGGTGGGCCTGGCGAATTTTATCTGGCCGGGAACCGACGGCGCCCTGGCGGCGATGGCCGCCCGGCGGAACATCCCCTACATACTCAGCAGTGTCGGCACGACGCCCATCGAGACGATCGCGGATATTGCCCCGGACCACGCCTGGTTTCAGGTCCTCCTTCCCGACAGGCACGAAATCTGCTTCGACCTGATCCGCCGGGCCCGCGAAGCCGGGATGAAGGTGCTGGTGATGACGGTGGATATTCCGGTGCCGTCGAAGCGCGTGCGCGACCTGCGCAAC
>JAJDVM010000350.1 GCA_022826125.1 Defluviicoccus sp. | reverse complement strand
GGGTCACATCCTTCGACATCGGCCTCACCCGTTCTCACCGGAGAGATAATGTACGCGCCTCCCCGTATCCAGCAGTTTGCCCTTACCCGACGGGCGAAATCCAGACGGCAATATCGTGGAACTCCGCCCCGCCCGACCCCGAGCGGGGTCGGCGCTCGGGCGGTCATGCGGAAGAATCGAATAGGCGATGTCCGGACGTGCTGCGTCGAGGGGCATCCAGGGACCGGAGCTTCGCAAGACAGCCTCCTTTCCGCCCTTCCGAATATAGGCGCCGTCCGGTCAGGCGACAACGGGCGGAACCGGCGGCAAGGCGGGCCGGCGGCCGACCGCATCATTTCGCCAACGCCGGCAGATAGATGGCGATCTCGGGAAACAGGATCAGCAGCAGGATGCCCGCGGCCAGGGGCAGGATGAAGATCAGCGAGCCGTTGATGACCTCGGAGAGCTCGGCGTCGGGAACCACCGATTTGAGGACGAACAGGTTGAAGCCGATCGGCGGCGATATCGCGGCGATCTCGATATTGATGGTCACCAGAACTCCGAACCACACCGGGTCGTAGCCCATCGCGAGGATCGCCGGGAAGAACACAGGCACGATGATGACGAGCACGCTCATCGGATCCATGAACATCCCGAGCGCCATCAGCAGCAGGTTGATCAGGATGACGATCAGCCAGGGCGGCAGGTCGAGCGCGATCAGCGCCTTCGCCATTCCCTGGGGCACGCCGAGACGGGTCAGCATGAAGGCGCTGAACAACCCGCCGATCAGCAGCAGCATGAACATCGCCGTGGTGCGCACCGTGTTGCCGAGAATCCGGCCGACGACCTCACGGTCGAGCTTTCCCCAGAACGCCGCGATGCCGAACGCGCCGGCCGCTCCCACGGCGCCGGCCTCCGTGGGCGTGGCCACGCCGAAGTAAATCGACCCCAGGACCATGAAGGAGAGTGCGAGGACAGGGAACACGACCTTGAGGGACTGGAGCCGTTCGGCAAGCGGTGCCCTGACCGCGACCCTCGGTGCCAGGCCGGGGCGGGCGAGAACGAGCGCCACCACGGTCAGGGAGAGCAATCCCGCGATCAGGATGCCGGGCAGCAACCCCGCGATGAACAGGTCGCCGATCGAGGTCTCGGTAATGACGCCGTACAGGATCATCGCGATCGACGGCGGTATCAGGATGCCGAGAGTTCCGCCGGCCGCGGTCACGCCGAGAGCGAGGCGCCGGTCGTAGCCGTGGCGGACCATCTCGGGAACAGCCATCGCGCCGATGGTGGCCGACGTCACCGGGCTCGACCCGCATACCGACGAGAATCCGGTGCAGGCGAATATCGTCCCGACGGCGAGCGATCCGGGGATCCGGTAGAGCCACAGCTGCGCCGCGCGGAACAGGTCCCTGCCTATCCCGGTCACCGCCAGCGCCTCGCCCATCATGATGAACAGCGGAACCACGGTGAGGATGAAATAGCTCGAGGTCGAGAAGGCCACGGTCGCGATATGCGCCACCGCGAAGGGGGACACGAACAGATAGGTTCCGATCAGGCCGATCAGCCCGGTCGCCACGGCCACGGGTATGCCTGTCGCGAGGAAAGCGAGCAGCGCGAGCGCGAAGACCAGGAAGCTGGCGAAGGCTTCCACCGGTCAGTCGCCCGTGTCGCGGACGCCCGTCGCGAGAAGCACCAGCGCGGTCAGGACGAACTGCGCGACGCCCACCGGGCCGATAACCCAGATGTATTTCATCTTCATCGGAATGGTCGATGCCGGGAAGGGATTGTCGTCGGCGAAGGCCTCGATCGTGTCGTTCAGCAGCATGGTCCACAGGATCGCGCCAAACGCGACGGTGAGAACGCCGCCCAGAGCGAGGACGCCGCGCCGGTAACGGGGCGGGACGAGCTCCCTGAACAGGTCGACCGACACGTGACTGCCCGCTTCCAGCGCCGGCGCGAGCGCGAGGAAGAACAGGTACACCAGCATGAACGAACAGATATCAAGCACCCAGGCGCTGGGATCGTTGAACGCGTAGCGCCTGACGACGTCCTGCAGGATCACCAGCATGATCACGGCGGCGAGGCCGCCGCTGACCGCCAGGAAGACGGCGTTGATACGGTGCGTTAACCGGGCCACCGCGGCCAGCCAGGCGGCAACTGCGCCCGCCCGGCCGCGCGGGGTCATGCCCGCCCTACCAGTGCGGCTCGAGTATCTTCCGGACCAACTTGCCGTCGGCCCCGGAGACGCCGTCCATCTTGTCGAAGACCGGCCTGATCGCGTTCACGAACGCGGCCTTCTCGGCCGCGTTGAGCGAATAGACATCGCCGCCGGCCTTCTTGATCTTGCCCCGTAGCTCCGGTTGCAGCGGATCCAGATAGCGCGCCGCAACGCCTTCGGCTTCCGCCGCCAACCGTTCGACCGTCTTGCGGTCGGCGTCCGAGATGCTGCCCCAGACCCGCTTGTTCGCGATGTAGATCAGAACGTTCACCGGCACGCCCAGATTGACGATCTTGGGCGCGACCTCGTAGAGCTTGAACGCGAAGGTGATCTCGTGGTTGCTGAGCACGCAGTCGAGAGTGCCGTTCTGCAGCGCGACGTATTGTTCGGCGGGGTCGGTCGCCACCGGGTTGGCGCCGAGCGCCTTGATCTGTTCCACCTGCCAGCGCCCGGCGGTGCGAACCCTCAGGTTCTTCCAGTCGGCCGGTTTCTTGAGCAGCCGTTCGCGGCAATTCACGGTCCCGCCGAAGGACGGCTGCATCCACAGGTATTTCACGCCCTGGGCATCGAACAGCCTGTCGAGGATCGGCCGGAGTTGCGCCGCGACCTTGAGCCATGCCGTGGCGTCGTTCGGCATCCCAGCCTCGCCCTCGACATAGGACAGTGCGGGAATCCGGCTGGACTCAACGCCGGCGGCGGTGGTGCCGAAATGGACCGCGCCGCTGCGAACCGCCTTGAAGGTCTCGGTGATCCGCCCCAGCGCGCCGGAATAGAACGGGCGGAATTCGACCCTGCCCTCGGTCCTCTTCTTCGTTTCGTCCATCCAGAACTTGAGGGCGTGGGTCCAGGCGAACCGCTCCGAGTGCCAGACGGAAACGTCGAATTTCGCCGCCCCGGCCGACACCGGCACCGCGCACGCCAGCATTCCGAAAAGAACGGCGGAAACGATCCCTTGTCTTCGGCCACCCATGCGCTTTCTCCCCTGAACGTCGTCCGTCGAGGGCATCATGCTACACGGAATCGCTTCGCGGCAACCGCCTCTCGCTCAGCCCTTGTGGAGCGTTCCGTCGGGCACGAAGGCGTGGAACACGAAGGCGAAGGTTAGATCGTGCACCTCGTCCTTCCACGCATCGCCGTCGCGGCGCTCGACGATCAGGTTGCCGATGTCGCGGCCCTCCGCGATCACCTCGCTGTCGAGGGCGGAATTCTGTCCCGCCATCCAGCGGAGGCGGATGTCGCCCGCGATCAGCTCGCCCTTTTTCCGGATCAGATCCAGCGGCCAGGCTTCCTTGCCCACCTTGACGACATAGGCCATCGGCGCGATGCCCTCCGGGAAGTCTCCGCGGTATAGGAACGGGCGGGCCGCGCTGTCATAGCCCTGGTAGGGATTCGCGCCGTAGGGCCGCATTCCCGGGTTGCTGGGGACGAGGACGCGCCCGTTCGCGTGGCGCTCCTTGAAGAGCGCGAAGGACTCGACGCGGGACGGCAGGAATTTGAGGACCCTGCCGTCGAACTCGCCCACGATCCCGGTGCCGGTGAACTGCTGCCACCAGCTTTCGGTCTGGCGGTCGTACATGACGAGGTCGCTGTTGCGCAGCTTGCCGGTGGTGCCGAAATCGAGCACCCGGCCGTCGAGCCTGCGGTCGAACACGATCGCCGAGTTGCAGAGCGGGCAATAGGTCACCGACACCGGCGTACCACCCACCGTGTCGTTGACGATCTCGTGCCAGATCAGGATCCGCAGCGGGTAGGCGCGGGCGTCGTCGCCGATCTTGAAGCTCACCACCGGTTCGGTCGCCGCGAGGTCCTTCGCCTCGGAGAGCGGGACGAACTTGGGATCGTCTATCGACGGTATCCCGTCCTTCGGCGGCCCTCCCGACATGATCTCCTCGAACGCGACCGAATGTTTCGAGAAATCGGTCTTCGGCCAGAACCGTTCCCATTGGCCCGGGTTGGCCGTCGCCGAGCCGGCGAACAGGAGGAACGCCGCGGCGCTCCCGATCGCGAGCGTGCGGGCGAATATCCTGGGCGTTTGAGCCATGGTCTTGTCCCTCCGGAACGGCATGTAGCCCCTTAGGTTGGGTCCCGGGCGGCAACCGCAAGGACGCCTCTCCTCACAATCGGGTGAGCATAGCCTATCGGCGCGGTCGCCCGGGGCGGATAAGATCGCCGCCGTGTCCAGCCGGCCTCTCCCGACGCGTATCGAAGATGCCCTGCCGGGCCGGACCGCCGCATTCGCGATCCTGCTGTTCGTCGCGTTGTGCTGGGCCGGGACGATCATCGCCGTCAGGGCGACGTCGCCCGAGGTCCCGCCGCTGACCGGCAATTTCTGGCGCTGGGCGATCGCCCTCATGGCGGTGCTCCCCTTCACCGCGCGCGCCCTGATCGCCAAGCGCGGCATCGTGGTGGCCCATTGGCGCGACCTGTGTCTGCTGGGGTTCCTGAACATGACCGCCTTCGGCGGGCTTTTCTTCCTCGGGCTGGCGCACACCCAGGCGATCAACGGCTCGATCCTGCTGGCCACGATGACGATCAACATCGTCCTCGTCTCCTGGCTGTTCTTCGGCGTCCGGATCTCCCGGTTTCAGATCTGCGGCGTCGCGGTCGGGTTCCTCGGCATCCTGACGATCGTCGTGCGCGGAGAGCCTTCGGCTCTGGCGACGCTTTCCTTCGGGATCGGCGACCCGATGCTGTGGATCGGAACGATCTTCTACGCCTTCTATTCGACCAACCTGAAACGGGCGCCGCCCGAGCTGACCCCGACCGAGCTGATGGCCGTGCTCTGCGCCGTCGGCACGATCGCATGCCTGCCGCTTTTCCTTCTCGAAGCAGTCGTCCTCGGCCGGGCCGCGGACTGGACGCCGGGCGCGATGGCCGGGGTCGGCTTCATCGCGCTGTTTCCGTCGCTGATCGCCCAGATTCTATGGGTCGCCGGCGTAGCCCGTGTGGGCGCGAACACGGCGGGCTATTTCGTCTACACGGTGCCCGCTTTCGGGACGCTCATGGCGATCGCCTTCCTGGGCGAGGAACCCCAGTGGTATCACGTCGTCGGGATCGTTCTGGTCTTCGTCGGAATCTATGCGGCGACATCGCGCGCGGAGCGGCGTCAGACCGGCTGAGCCTCGCCTGTCTCGGCCGACCGGACGACCGCGTCTAGCACCCCGACCGCATGTCCGATCTCGCCCGGCGCGATGGGAAACGGCGTCCCGCCCGATGCGGCGGCCGCGAACGCCTCCAGGCAGTCCCGTATCGTGCGGTAGCCCGGATAGTCGTAATCGTCCCAGCTTCTCTCCTCGCGGCCGCCGTCGCGGAAGTCGGCTTCGAGCCGGTCGAGGGCGTGGATCTGGGCCCATCCCTCGGTCCCGAACACGCGGACCTGGTATAGATGCGCGGTCGCCGCGACGGTGCCGAGATAGCCGGTGCAGCCGCTCTCGAAGTCGATCAGGACCGACGTCGCGTCGTCGACCCCGAAGGGCAGCGCGATACGCCTGCTCGAGGTGCGGACGGACGTCATCCGCCCGGCAAGTGCGATGAAGGCGTCGACGATATGGATGCCGAGCGAGGTCATGCCGCCGGCCGGGCTCTCCGCGGCATCCGCCCGCCAGGTGTCCGCCGCGCGGGTGAGATCGGCCGAGAAATTTCCCTCCAGATGGAGAATCTCGCCCAGCCGGCCTTCGTCCAGGATGGATTTCAGCGCCAGGAAATTAGGTGCGAAACGGCGGTTGTGACCGATCGCGAGGGCAACGCCGGCCTCGTCCACGGCGCGGATCGCGGCCTCCGCGTCGGCCGCGTTCAGGGTCAGGGGCTTCTCGCAGAAAACGTGCTTGCCGGCCTCGGCCGCCGCGACGATCTGGGCGCGGTGAAGGGAATGCGGCGTCGCCAGCACGACGGCATCGATGCCGGGGTCCGACAACATGTCGTCGTAATCGGATCCGAGCGCGATCCCCTTGGCCGCCGCGTAGTCCTCGACCCTGGACGGCGTGCGCGCGACGGCGCGAGCGAACCGGATGGCATCGGACCCCTCGCCGAGCGAATCGACAAGCGTCTGGCCCCAGCGACCCAGGCCGACGACGGCCGCACGGATCACGGTCAGGCGTCCGTCTTTTCGCGTGGAACCAGCATGTCATACCAGGGCTTGTTGTCGCGCGTCCTGGTGTCGTCGACGTGGAGCGCCTTGACCTCGGTGTATTCGTTCAGCCCTTCCTCGCCGAACTCGCGGCCGACGCCGGACTGCTTGTAACCGCCGAACGGCATCCGCTCGCTCAACAGGTGCCAGTCGTTGATCCAGACCGTCCCGGTCCGCATCCTGGCGGCGATCTCCCGCGCATGGTCGAGGTCTTCGCTCCACACGCCGCCGCCGAGGCCGAAGATCGAATCGTTGGCGATCGCGACCGCTTCGTCCTCGCCGTCGTATTTGAGGACGCAGAGCACCGGGCCGAAGATCTCCTCCTGGGCGATCCGCATGTCGTTGGTGACGTCGACGAAGACGGTGGGCTCGATGAAATAGCCCTTGCCGAGCGGCCCCTCGGTCGCCCGCGCCCCGCCGCAGGCAAGCGTCGCGCCTTCCTTCTTGCCGAGCTCGATATAGTCGAGGACGGTCTCCATGTGGCGCTCCGACACCACTGGCCCGAGCTTGGTCGCCGGATCGAGCGGATCGCCCATCGGGAGCGCCTCGAGCTTGGCGACCATCTGCCCCACGAAATCGTCGTGCTGGTCCTTCGGCAGCAGCAGCCTGGTGCCGGACTCGCAGACCTGGCCCTGGTGATAGAACGAGGCGAAGATCGAGCCGTCGATGGCGATGTCCCAGTTGGCGTCGTGCAGCACGATATTGGCCGACTTGCCGCCGCATTCGAGGGTGACCTTCTTCAGCGTGCCGGACGCCTTGGCCATGATGTCCCGGCCGACTTCGGTGGAGCCGGTGAAGGCGACCTTGTCGACCAGCGGGCTGGTGGTCATGACCTCGCCGATGCTGCCGCCGGGGCCGGCGATGATGTTGACGACGCCGGGCGGGAAGCCGACCTCGTCGACGATCCGGGCGAGCTCCATCGCGTTGAGCGGCGTGTCGCTCGCGGGCTTGAGCACGATCGTGTTGCCCGTGGCGAGCGCGGGTCCGAGCTTCCAGACCGCCATCAGCAGGGGAAAGTTCCACGGGATGATCGAGGCGCAGACGCCGATCGGCTCGCGGATCGTGTAGTTGAAGGACCGCCCGGGCCGGGACATCCCTTCGATCTCCTTCGCCTCGGCGTTGTAGCGTTTGGCCATTTCGCCGAACCAGGCCATCTGCCGCTGGGCGAGATAGGCATCGGCACCGCATTTCGCGATGGTGCCGCCGGAATCGCGGGACTCGTTGGCGGCGAGCTCCTTCTGCCGCTCCTTCATCGCGGCGGCGAGCCTGCCGATCGTCGCCGAGCGCTCCTCGCCGCTCATGCGGGGCCACGGACCCTCGTCGAACGCCTTGCGCGCGGCCAGGATCGCCTTCTCCGCGTCGGCGGGACTCGCCACCGGGATATCGGCCACCGCCTCGCCGTCGAACGGGTTGATGCTGGGTTGCGTCCTGCCGCCTTCGGCATCGACGAACGCGCCGTCGATATAGAGTTGGTAGGTCTCCATCGTCCCCGTTCTCCCTCAAGATCAGGCCCCGGCGGGCCGCGCGGAGATATAGCGAGCGCCGTCCCGCCGGTCCATAGCACCCCCGGGCCGCGCGGCTATAATGCCGCCCTTTGCGGGACAGGCCGGAGGCTGGCGTGACGGAAGACAGCGGAGGTTACGAGACCATCGGGGTCGAGAGGCGGGACGGCGCGCTCGAAATCACGCTCGACCGGCCGGAAGTGATGAACGCGATCAACGAGCCGATGGCCGACGAGATCATGGATGCGATGGCGGCGGTCGAGCTCGACCGCGAAATCCTCGTCGTGATCCTCCAGGGGAACGAGCGCGCGTTCTGCGCCGGCGCCGATCTGGGCGGCTTCAAGGACGAGATCCACGAGCGCTACGACAATTACCGCGCGCGCTACAACGTCCGCCGCAACCGGATCCTCTACAAGTTCATGCAGGCCTACACCAAGCCGGTGATCTCCGCGGTCGAGGGATACTGTCTCGGCGGCGGGTTCGAGCTCGCCATGTTCGGCGACATGATCGTCGCCGGAGAGGACGCGCAGTTCGGCCTTCCGGAGGCCCGCCACAGCCTGATCCCGGGAGCCGGCGGCACCCAGAACCTGCCTCGCATGATCGGCGCGGCGCTCGCCAAGGAGCTGATCTGGACGGCGCGCCGGATCGGCGCCGAAGAGGCGAAGTCGTACCGCATCGTCAACCATGTCACGCCCAAGGGAGAGGCCCTCGCCAAGGCGCGGGAGATCGTGGCCGCGATGGCGAAGAACGGCCCCCTCGCCATCATGATGACCAAGCAGGCGATCAACCGCGGCATGGACATGCCGCTGATGCACGGCTTCATGCAGGAAGCGGATCTCGCCTACATGCTTGCCTGGTCGGACGACCGCGCCGAGGG
>JAJDVM010000153.1 GCA_022826125.1 Defluviicoccus sp. | reverse complement strand
CCAAAACGTCTTCCAGGTCAGCTTGCGCTTGAGGAGCGTCAGGATCATCGCGCCGAGCGCGCCCACCGCGCCCGCCTCGGTCGCCGTGAACACCCCGCCGTAGATCCCGCCGAGCACGATCAGGATCAACAGCGCGATGGGTACGATCTTGAGGCAGACTTCGCCAGCCGACATCTCCGATCGGGTCTCGCGCTCGAGCGTCTCGCGCGCGGCGACGCGGTCGGGAAAGCGGTGCGCCATGACCCAGATCAGCACGCAATAGGCAGCCGCCAGCAGGAGGCCCGGGACGATCCCGGCGATGAACAGGTCGCCGATAGACGTCTCGGCAAGGATGCCGAACAGAATCAGGAGAAGGCTCGGCGGGATCAGCATGCCGAGCACGGACGAGCCCGCCACCACCCCGACGGCGAAGCGCGGCCGATACCCGAGCCTCAGCATTTCGGGCACCGCGACCTTGGTGAAGACCGACGCCGAGGCGATCGACGTCCCGGTGACCGCGGCGAAGACCGCGTTCGCGCCCACCGTCGCGGTCCCCAGCCCCGCCTTGAACCGCCGGAACAGGTGGTTGGCGACGTCGTAGGTGTCCTTGCCGATGTCGGAGACGCTGACGAAGAGGCCCATCAGCACGAACAGCGGGATGACGCCGAACTCGTAGCGCTGCAGGCCTTCGGACGCCGCCAGCGCCATCAGCCTGCCGGCGATCTCGAAATTGTCGCGCATGATCCAGACGCAGACGAAGGAGAGCAGCGAGAGCGCGACCCCGACATGGACGCCGACATAGACCAGGAACAGGACGAAGAGCACGGAGATCGCCGCGATCTGCGCCCGGCTGAACTCGAACACGGTGCCGAGCGCCACGAAGATCAGCGCGACGGCGACGGCGGCGGCGATCCCCGCCAGCGGTTCGCCCAGCTTCCGGTCGCCGTCCCGGCGCTGACGCGCAATGAATTGCAGATCGGCCCACAATTCGCGCAGGAACTGGACCGCGCAGAACCCCGCGCCGAGGACGAGGAAGAGCTTGAAGGGCCAGATCGCGATGGTCACGTCGCCCTCGAGCCCGGCATAGGTGTCGCGCTGCCACGCCCGCTCGAAGATCGGCAGGACATAGAGGACGATGCCCGCCATCAGGACGGCGCCGGCGAGGTGGTATATCGCCTGGAGGGTATGGCCCAGCATCGCCCGGGTCCCGAGCAGGCGGCCGATCAGGACGTCGGAGCGCGTCATCCGCCCGCCGCGCAGCGCCGCCGCTAGCTGAACGAAGACGATCGCCACGATCGACAGCTCGATCAACAGCGGCACCCCGCTGATCGGCGCGCTGAACAGGAACCGCGCGAACACGTCGGCGTTGATCGCCACCATGATCGCGAAGATCCAGAGCGTGCCGACCGCGTTCAGCCCGGAAATCGCCCAATCGACCGCGGCCATGGGGCCGGGCCGCCGCGCCGGGTCGGGCTCGGACCTATCGGCCACCGGTCAGGCCTTCCCGGGAGGCGGCCCGGGGCGGCGGTCCGGGCCGGAAGACGGGTCTATTCCCTGTCCCAGTCGCGCACGATCTCCGCTTTGGCGTCGCGCAGCCCCCGCATGTAGGCCGCGAGCACGCGCTGCCCCGGCTGGCCCTTTTTCTCGAGCCTCTCCGCCCACTGCTTGGCGACGTTGGGGAGCGCCCGCGCCCAGCGCTTGCGCTCCTCCGCCGGGAAATCGGAGATCTTGGCGCCGGCCTTGGCCATGATGGATTCGAATTTCTTCGATTTGCCCAGGCTGACCGCCGCGTGGCGGTCCTGCCAGCCCACCGCCACCTCGCGGAAGATCGTCTGGACCCAGCCGGGAAGCTTCTTCCAGGAGTCGCTGTTGACGCTGAGCCCGGTCGCAGCGATCGCGCCGAAATTGACCTTGGTCAAATACGGCGCCGATTGATAGATCTTGTAGGGGAAGCCCAGCCCCCATGAGACCGGGTAGCCGGAATAGACGCCGTTCTTTATATGCAGATAGGCCTGCGCCATGCTCGAACTCACGACCACCGCGCCGGTATTCAGCAGGTAGTTGCCCATCGTCCCGCTGGCGCCGAGCTTGCGCCCCTTCAGGTCCTCGTAGCGCTTGACCGGGTACTTGGTCATCAGGTGGATCGTGTCGTTGACCCCGGTCCCGAGATAGACTTGGTTGTACCCGTGCCAGACCTTGCCCATCTCCGGCACCTGCTTGTGGACGTCGCGCATGATCCGGGTCAGGGCATGGACGTCGGCGGTGCCGAACGGGACGTAGGTGGAGACGTTCTCGAGCGGCAGCTTGGATTCCTCGAAGACGTGGATCTGCACGCCGACATCGGCGATGCCGTCCTCGACCGCCTCCAGCACTTCGTGAAACTTGGCCAGGGTGAAGGCGTAGGCCTGGGTCCACTCGATCTTGAAGTCCTTACCCGATGCGGCGATCCGCTTGTCGACCTCGGGGACGAAATATTCCTTGGTGACCTGGACCGGGGTGACGACGGGCGGCGGCGCGCCCACCACGGTGAGCTTGACGGTCTTCGCATGACCCGCAGCGGCGAAGCACGAGACCGCCATCGCACCGAGGATGAGGCCCGCAATCCCTGTTCCTGTCGAACGCATCGCAATCCTCCCATCGCCTGGTTCGAATTCCGGCTTCGCCGGAAAGCGTATCACCTGGAATCCGGCCTGCCCATGCCCGTACGCGGTTTCCGCTGAACGGTGCGGCCCGATATGGTTAACTGAACCGGGTTGCGGGAAAGGCAGGCGCGCGATTTCCGACAAACCGCATGCGCTGGTGATCGGCGGCTCGGTCGGCGGGTTGTTCGCCGCCAGCCTGCTGCGCCAGGCGGGCTGGGACGCGACGGTGTTCGAGCGCACCGTGGGCGATCTCACGGGCCGCGGCGCGGGCCTCGGCATTTCCGCCCAATTGCTCGAGATCATGGATCGCATCGGCGCGCGGTTCGAGCCGTCGGCCGGCGTCGCGCACAACAGCTATGTCTGGATGGAGCCCGACGGCTCGATCGCCTTCGTCAACGACCGCGCGACGGTCGGCAGCAGCTGGGCCCGAGTCTACCGCCCGCTGCGGGACGTCGTGCCGGCGGGGATCTACCGCCAGGGGATGACGCTGAGGCAGGTCGAGCAGAATGCCGCCTCGGTGACCGCGATATTCGACGGCGGAACCCGCGCCGCGGCCGACCTACTGGTTGCCGCCGACGGCGTGTTCTCCACCGTCCGCCGCCAGCTCATGCCCGAGACCGAACCGCGCTACGCCAACTACGTCGCCTGGCGGGGCATCGTCGAGGAGCAGGACGTGCCGCGCGAAACCGCCGCCGTCATCGGCGACCGGATCGTGTTCTGTTTCCCACCGGGCGAGCTGCTCCTGACCATGGCGGTACCGGGTCCGGGCGAGGACATGAGACCGGGCCACCGGCGCGTCTATTTCATCTGGTACCGCCCGGCTGACGCCGACGTTCTCCGCGACCTGTTCACCGACGAGGGCGGCACGAACCACGGTATCTCGATCCCGCCGCCGCTTATCCGGCCCGCTCTGGCCGACACGATGAGAGCGGATGCCGGCGACCGGTTCCCGCGCGCGGTCGCCGAGGTCGTCGAGCGCGTGTCGCAGCCTTTGTTGCAGGCGATCACGGACATGGAGTCCTCGCGCCTTTCCCACGGCCGTGTCGTGGTGATGGGCGATGCCGCCTTCGTGGCCCGGCCGCATTCGATCGGCGGGGTTTCCAAGGCCGCGCTCGACGCGCAATGCCTCGCGGATTCGCTCGCGGACCTGGGCGATGTCGATGCCGCACTTGCGCGGTATGAGACCGAGCAGCTCGATTTCGGACGCCGTCTGGTCGCGCATTCGCGCTATCTGGGCGCGTTTCTCGAGCATGGCTCGGGCGCGCCTCCCCCCGACCCCGAACGCATCATCCGGGACTACGGCGCCCCGAACCTGCTGCACGATGTCGACCCCGCCGGCTTTCAGGCGAAAGCAGAATAGAACCGAAAGTCCGACAAAGGAGGCGAAACCATGAGCGAGACCCGGACCGACGCCCCGCAGCTTAGCTGGCTGGGCTCCATCCACGAAGGTATCCCGGTCCAGACCGAAAACCTGGACGCGTGTATCGACTTCTATACCAAGGTGCTGGACCTGAAGCTGTTGCCGCGCCCCAAGGCGCTGGACGATCTCGGCCCGGGCGCGTGGCTGGGCGACGAGAACGACAACGTCCAGTTCCACCTGATCGCCAACGACGTCGCGCTCAAACCATCGGAGGACGCGAATATCGAGCCCGCCGGTCGGCACACTGCCTGGCGCATCGGCGACGTGGAGGCCTTTCGCGGCCGGATGCGCGCCCTTGGCATCCATTTCGAGGAGATCTCGAACCTTCTCGGCGAGCCTCAGCTCTTCGTAACCGACCCCCAGGGCCACACCTGGGAGTTCCAGGGCCCGCCCGGCTCCCGGTAGGCCGGCATTTCGCCCCGCCGGGAGCGCCGCCCGGAACGGATCCAGCCGCGCCGCGTGCTCTGTGTCGGGGGAGAGCCCACGGGCGGGAAATCCGGGCTATAGTGAGGTGGCAGTTTTTTTCGCGGGGGACGATCATGGCCGTTGCAACCGCCGCCGTAGCCGACCGGCCGGTCGGCGATCCGGCGGACTGGACCGGGGCCGAGCTCAACGCTCGCTCCGACTGGCGCTTCGAGGCGACGGAGGCCGAGACCGCCCGTCTGGTCGACATGGCGCGCGCCGCGGCCGCCCGGCTCGGCGGCGATCCGGACCGGCTGCTCGCGGCCTCGCGGGCGGATTTCGACCTCGGGCCGTTCGGCGAGCGGGTGGAGGCCATGCTGGAGGCGGTGCGCGCAGGGCCCGGGATCGCGCTCTATCGCGGGCTGCCGATGGATGCGCTCTCGCCGCTGGAGACCGCGACCGTCTACTGGGCGATGGGGCTCCACATGGGCGAGGCTCGGTCGAACAACCCCGAGGGCGACATGATCGGGCACGTGCTCGACGCCGGGCGGGAATACGGCCATCCCCGGCACCGGGGCTACCAGACCGCGGCGGAGATGGACTATCACTGCGACCAGACGGACGCCGTCGCGCTGCTCTGCATCCGCACCGCGAAATCGGGCGGGACCTCCAAGATCGCGAGCTCGGTCAGGCTGCACAACGAGGTCCTGCGCCTGCGTCCGGACCTGCACGCGGTGCTGACCCGGCCGTTCTGCTGGACCAAGCACGGCGAGACCAACCCGGACGAATGGCCGTATTTCGAGAGCCCGGTGTTCAACTTCGCCGACGGGCGGCTCAGCACCGCCTTCGGGCCGCAGCACATCATGAAGGGCCACCTCCTGCCCGAAGCGCCCGACATCGCGCCCCGGCAGCAGGACGCGATCGACTTCGTCTCGGCGCTCGCCGAGGAGCACCATGCGACGATGGACTTCCGCCGCGGCGACATCCAGATCCTCAACAACTACACCTGCGTCCACACGCGGACGGCGTTCGAGGACTGGCCGGAGCCCGAGCGCAGGCGGGTGCTGTGGCGGCTGTGGCTCGCGATCCCCGGTTTCCGCCACCCCACGCCCTATTCCGCGCAGTGGTCGCGCGGCGTCACCAACGACCGGACCCGGCAGCAGATCCGGCTCGCCTATCCGGGATAGGGCGGAACCGGTCTCTCAGGATCGCGCGTCAACCCCCTGGAACGGCGGCGTTTCCCCGCGGCGGAGCCGCCTTCCGGCAGGCAAGCGCGAACGCCGCCCCGTCCCCCGGGGACGCGAAAATAGTCTCATATCGGACCAATGTTTCACGTGAAACATAGGTCAACCATGCTGTCCTTTGTTTCACGTGAAACATTAGGACTCGAACGCCAGGTCGGCGGGGGAGATCAGCACGTCGAACTGGGCGCACCAGATCACCACGCTCGGGAACTTCTTCAAATCGACGCCGGCGGGGATCGGGTATTTCTGGCTGCCCTGGAAGGCGCGCAGCTTGCCGAGGTCGACGAACATGGTGCCCTCGACGTCGGACGATCTGCGGACCTTCTCGCGCGGCACTAGGTAGACGTGGAACGCCGGGCCCGGCCCGACCTCGAAGTCGGGCTCGAGGAAGACCAGGTTCTCGTAGACCGTCACCTTGCCCATGCCGTAGTGGATCGGGTCGTTCTTGTCGGCGTGGATGAAGGTGCCCCGGGCGGCGACCGTCGTCGCCTCGCCCTGGGCCAGGGTCTCCGCCGCGGGCGGCGGCGGGAACACGTAGGGAAACACGAAGAACCCGACGGCCACGCCGAAGGCGGTCCCCAGCGCGCCGCCCAGGAAGAACATCCAGATCCATCTCGGCATCGTCACCTCCCGCCGCGGATTGAGCTTCGGTCCCTCATATATAGTGGCGCTTACGCGGCCACGCGATACTCCCGGATCGCGTCGGGGTCGGGCTCGGCGCCGAGGCCGGGGCCGGCCGGGACGCGGAACCGCCCGCCGTCCGCCGGCGAGACGGAACCCGGGTAAAGCGTCGCCTCGAGCCGGGTGAAGAAGCGCTCGATCCAGGGTCCGCCGGGCCTGCCGGCGAGCGGCATCGCCGCGGCGAGCTGCAGGGTGGCGAGCCAGCCGGGCCCGAAATAGGGCGAGTGCGGCATCGCCGCCGCGCCGTGGGTCTCGGCGAGCGCGAGCACCTTGAGGAACTCGGTCACCCCGCCCAGCTTGGTGACGCTCGGCTGCACGTAGCGCGCCGCGCCGGCATCGAGAAGCCGGCGGAACTCGAAGGCGGTGCAGGCGTTCTCGCCGCAGGCGAGGTCGACACCGGACTCGGCCTGGAGCCGCGCCAGCGCCGCGAAATCCTCCGGCGGGAAGATCGGCTCCTCCAGCCAGTGGAGATCGTAGGGCCGGAGCCGCGCGGCCATCGCCCGCGCCTCCTCCGGCGTCCACGGGCAGTTGACGTCGACGCAGAGCGGCACCCCCTCCCCCATCGCCCCGCGCGCCGCCGCGACCTCGGGCTCGCCGGTCTCGTGCAGCTTGATCGCAGGGTAGCCCTCGTCGAGCGCGGCGCGGACGTTCGCCGCCACGAGCTCCGGGTCGCGGTACTTGAGGAGACTCGCGTAGCCCGGGACGGGCGGCGGTTCCGCCGGCCCGCCGAGGAGTCGGCCGAGCGGCAGCCCGGCCCGCTTGCCGGCGAGGTCCCAGAGCGCGATGTCGATCGCCGAGATCCCGAACATCGTGATCCCGTAGCGGCCGAAGAGGTGGAGCGCCTGCTGGAGGTCGCGGTTGAGCGAGGCGATGTCGGTCGCGTCGCGGCCGACGAGCAGGGGCGCGATCGTCGCATCGACGACCGCGCGCACCGCCGGCATGCAGTTGTAGGCGAACGCCTCGCCCCAGCCGGCCGCCCCGTCGTCGGTCTCCACCCGCACCAGGAGGATGTCGAGCGTCTCCCACGCCTGCCCGCCCCAGGCCGGCGGCGGGCCGCCATGCTCGTGCGGGACGGCGAGCGGGACGGTCTCGACGCGGGCGATCTTCATGCCCGCGCGTCCGTCATTCCTCGATCCCGTAGGGGTGGTGCGCGGCGGCCGGGAACATGTCGAGGCGCGGCGGGGAGAAGAACTCGGTGATCGTGCACTCCTCGTCGTACCACGACTGGTGCTCGACGTCGGCCGGGATCACCAGGGCCTCGCCGGGGCCGACCTCGGTCACCTCGCCGTCGCCGATGCAATAGCGCATCCGACCCGAGTGCACGATGGTGATCTGCTCGTTGGGGTGGGAGTGGCGCGGCACCTCGGTGCCGGCTGCCAGCGTCCCGAAGAACACCATGCCGTGCTTGCCCGACAGCACCTTCAGCTCGCCGACCTCGATGCTGTGGCTCGGGATGTCCTCGATCCTGTGATAGGGGCCCATGCCGCCGCTCCCGTCCCGGTTCCCGTCGCGCCGCAGGGTATCAGGGCTCCGATCCGGAGAGCAGCACGAAAGTCGCGTTGTCCTGGTGGGGACCGGCCGCGGCGCGGAGCGCCGACATCAGGGCGTCGGCCGCGTCCTCGACGCCGCCGTCGGCCGTCCGCAGCACGCCGGCGATCTCCTCCTCGGCGAGGGTCTCGATCCCGTCGCTGGCGATCAGCAGGTACTCGCCCGGCAGCAGCCGGAAGGAGCGGTGGCCGCAATCGACGAGCTCCGGCCCGCCGGCGGTCACCGCCGAGCGCAGCATGTGGCGCCTCCGGTCAGCGCGGGCCGCCTCCGCCGTCATCTCTCCCGCCCGGACCAGCTCGTCGAGCAGCGGCGCCATCGAGTGGTCCGCGTTGAGCCGCAGGAGCCCGCCCCCGGCGAACAGCCACATCGGCGAATCGCCGACGCTCAGCCAGTCCACCCCGCGCCCGTCGCGGAGCACGGCGACGACGGTGGTGCCCATGCCGCGGAGCCGCCGGTCCAGGGCCTCCCGCGCGCGCAGCTCCCCGACCGCCGCTTCCAGGCAGGCCCGAAGACGCTCCTCGACGGTGCCGCCCGCCTCCGGAAACGTGCGCAGGAACGCATCGACCGCGATGCGGCTCGCCTCCGCCCCGCCGGCATGGCCGCCCATGCCGTCGGCGAGCACCATGAGCAGCGCCGCCGGCGCGACCTCCGCCGTCCCGAACGAATCTTCCTGGTAGGCGCGCGCGCCCTGCCATTGCCGGCAGGCCAGCGGCCAGGGGCTGCCCATGGCGGCTCCGGCCCTCCCTTGCCGCGGCCGAGCATGGACATTCCGGCGGCGGGATGGCAAGGGGGGGAGGTACGGGACCGTGGAGGAGCGTTCGATGTTGAACAGCGGCGACAGAATCCTGACCACCCATGTGGGGAGCCTGCCGAGGCCGCAGGCGCTGATCGATGCCTTCCTCGCCGAGGACCGCGGCGTGGCGCTCGACCGCGCGGCCCGGGAGGCGACGCTTAAGGAGGCGGTCGACGGCGTGGTCGCGCGTCAGACCGCGCTCGGCATCGACATCGTCGACGACGGCGAGTTCTCCAAGCGTGGCTTCGCGGTCTACGCCAACGAGCGGCTGGACGGGCTGGAGGCCCGCCCCAAACCGCGCGGCATCCCGTGGGGCGGCTCGCGCGAGGCGCTGGCCTTCCCCGAATTCTACGAGGGGACCCGGCCGCACGGCTCGGGCTCGCTCGCCCCGGCGACCGAGACGGTCTGCGTGGGACCGGTGCGCTACAAGGGGCGCGCCCAGCTCGACCGCGACCTCGCCAATTTGCGCGCCGCCGTCGACGCCCACGGCGCGGCCGAGGCGTTCGTACCCGCCATCTCGCCGGTCGACGTGGCGGGCAACCAGAAGAACGAGCACTATGCCTCCGACGACGACTTCCTCTACGCCGTCGCCGACGCGATGAACGAGGAGTACCGCGCCATCGTCGAGGCCGGATTCGTGCTCCAGATCGACGACCCGCACCTCGTCACACACTACGTCAAGACGCCGGACCTCGAGATGGACGCCTACCGCAAGTGGGTCGCCTCGCGGGTCGAGGCGATCAACCATGCGCTCAAGGGCGTGCCGGAGGACCGGGTGCGCTACCACACCTGCTACGGCATCAACATGGGCCCCCGGGTGCACGAGGTGGAGCTCGGCTGGGTGCTCGACCTGGTGCTGGAGATCGCGGCCGGCGCCTATTCCTTCGAGGCGGCGAACCCGCGCCACGAGCACGAATGGCAGCTCTGGAAGGAGACGCGCCTGCCCGACGGCAAGCTGCTGATCCCCGGCGTCATCACCCACTCCTCGGTCCTCGTCGAGCACCCGGAGCTGATCGCCGAGCGGATCCTCCGCTTCGCCGGCCTGGTCGGGCGCGAGAACGTGATCGCCGGCGGCGATTGCGGCTTCGGCACCAGCGCGAGCGCCACGCCGGAGGTGCACCCGAGCATCGTCTGGGCCAAGTTCGAGGCCCTCGCCGAGGGCGCCCGCATCGCCAGCGAGGCACTCTGGGGGTAGCCTAATGTTTCACGTGAAACAAAGGACAGCATTGTTGACCTATGTTTCACGTGAAACATTGGTCCGATATGGGACTATTTTCGTGTCCCCCGGGGACGCGACGAGCCTTCCATAAGGCGCCCCGGGGGCGGCCCCGGAGAGGGCTGGAACGGCTTCTCTCCCGGCGCGCCAGAGGGTTGCGGAAGGTTCCTGCGACACCGGTTCGGAAGTACGCTGGAACCGCCCGCGCGAAGCCCTCCGGCAGGAGATTTCCCGCGCGACCGACGGAATCGACGCGGCGCGGCGTTCTGGCCGCCGACGAGGGGGGGGTCGTCGAATTCGACGCGATCTATCCCGGGTACTATCACAGCCGCGCGATCCACACCCATTACAAGGTGCATGTCGGCGACACCGCCTATCTAACCGGCCAGGCGATGTACCCGGAGGCGTGGAACGAGAAGATCGTCGCGAACCCGCTCTATGGCGAAGGGCGCGGCGCGGAACGGGTCGTGAACGCGGACGACTTCATCGCCAGGACGGCCGGGCTGTTCACCGTCGCCGAACGCGGCGGCCGGCTGCTGGCGACGATAAACTTGTCCGTCCCGGTCTGAAGCTCTGGCTCCTCCGGACGGCGGCTCGCGGCCGCGGGCCCGGTCATGCCGGACTGCCGTGCGGTTCGGGCATCCCCCACCTCACCCCGACCCTCTCCGCCCCCGGGGGCGGAGAGGGGGTGAAGGCGGCACCGCTTGCGTTCCCCCTCCGCCCCTCGGGGCGGAGGGGGACAGGGGGAGGTGGGGGTCATTCGTGAGTTCAACGGCGTAACCGGCGCGCAGCAGCGCTTCGAGTTCCGACTCGACCGAGCGGGGGAGACGGTTCCCGTCGTCCAAGAAGATATCCAGATCGTCGGACAGTCTCGGCCATTTGCGGTTCAAGGCAGCCCGCTGGGCGGTAGCGCAAGAAGCCGCCGGGCAGGACGGGACGGGAGGAGCCATAAGGCTCTGCAACCAAGATAGTTTCCCCCGGTCCGCGCGATGGCGAG
>JAJDVM010000360.1 GCA_022826125.1 Defluviicoccus sp. | reverse complement strand
CCGCCTCGGCGACGGATTCGGTCAGACAGGCGTCATAGGCATCGCGGTCGTATGGCTCGCCCCGCTGCTCCTTTTCCAGGAACTCGATCAGCGCCGGCGGTCTCACCAGGCTCCCGATGTGGCTTACCGGGATCCGCCCTTCCTGCGTTGCCATCCTTCCCTCCTCCGGTTTCGGGGCAGCGCCTCGTTGTTAGCAGTCTTGCGCCGGGCGCGTCACCGAAAACCGGACATCGCCGCCGGGGCGCCCAAATTGCTTCGTTTCCCGCTTCCCGCTATGTTCGCGGTTTCCTGGGGATCACCCGCGCGGCGCCCGTAGCTCAGTGGATAGAGCGCTGGCCTCCGAAGCCAGAAGTCGCACGTTCGAATCGTGCCGGGCGCGCCAACCCCTCGCTTGTCGCTCTTGCCGTTTGTACCTAGTATCGTAGCGACCAAGGGTCCAAACGGGAGGCACAGGATGATCTCATTGAACAAGCGCGGCCTTCTGGCCGGCGCTGCCGCTCTCGGAGCGGCCGCGTTGCTCGCCGCCGCGCCGGTCAAAGCCGCCGAGCCGATCAAGGTCGGATTCTCGATGGCGCTCACCGGCGGGCTCGCCGGCGCCGGCAAGTCGGCCCTGATCGCGATGCAGATCTGGGAGAAGGACATCAACGCGGCCGGCGGGCTGCTCGGCCGTCAGGTCAAGCTGATCTATTACGACGACCAGACCAACCCGGCCACGGTGCCCGGCATCTACACCAAGCTCCTCGACGTCGACAAGGTCGACCTCGTGGTCTCGGGCTACGGCACCAACCTGATCGCGCCGGCGATGCCGATCATGATGCAGCGCAACCTGACCTTCATCGCGCTGTTCGGGCTCGCGGTCAACGACAAGTTCAACTACGACCGCTACTTCCAGATCCTTCCCGCCGGGCCCAAGCCGATCACCGACTGGTCGCGCGGATTCTTCGAGCTGGCGATGGAGCAGGATCCCAAGCCCAAGACCATCGCGCTGGTCGGCGCCGATGCCGAGTTCGCGAAGAACGCAGTCAAGGGCGCCCGCATCCACGCCAAGAATTACGGGTTGAAGATCGTCTATGACGGCAGCTATCACCCGAAGACGCCCGACTTCACGCCGATCGTCCGCGCCATCCAGGCGCGCAACCCGGACGTGGTCTATGTCGGTTCGTACCCGCCGGATTCGGTCGGCATGGTCAAGGCGGCGACCGAGCTCGGGCTGAAGACCAAGCTGTTCGGCGGCGGCATGGTGGGACTGCAATACGCGACCATCATGACGGCGCTGGGGCCGAAGCTTAACGGCATCGTCAACTACGATTTCTGGGTGCCGGAGCCGACGCTGAACTTCGAGGGCGTCGAGGCGTTCCTCACGAAGTACCAGGCAGCGGCCAAGGGCAAGGGCGTCGACCCGCTCGGCTATTACCTGCCAACCTACGCGCACGCCTATCTGGAGATCCTCGGCCAGGCGGTGAAGGCGACCAACAGCCTCGATCACGGCAAGCTCGCCGAGCACATGCGCAAGACCACCTACGACACCGTGGTCGGCAAGGTGAAGTTCGCGCCCAACGGCGAATGGGCCAAGACCCGGACGCTGATGGTCCAGTACCAGGACATCAAGGACAACAAGCTCGATACCTTCGCGAAGGCGGGGACCCGAGTCGTCCTGTATCCCAAGGAGTGGGCTTCGGGGAAGATCCGCTACCCCTACACCGAAGCCAGGTAGAGCCGAACGGCCGCGGCGGGCGTTGACGCCCGCCGCGGCCGCGACGCCGATTTCCGCGGCGGAGGGGAGCCGGACCTCACGTGTTTACGTTCGATCTGTTGTGGAACGCGCTCGTCGCGGGCGTGCTCCTCGGGGGGTTTTACGCGGCGGTCAGCCTCGGGCTGTCGATTACCTTCGGCCAGCTCGACATCGTCAACATCGCCCACCCCGCCTTCGTCATCCTCGGCGCCTATATCGCCTATATGGGCAATGAGTGGTGGGGGTTCGATCCGATCCTCACCGGCCTGGTCGCCGCGCCGATCTTCTACGCGATCGGGGTCGGGGTTTACCGCTTCTACTACGAGGCTTTCGAGCGGCGAGACGACGAGGCGCTGCGCGGTCTCGCGTTTTTCTTCGGCGTCATGTTCATCGTCGAGGTCGTGCTGATCATGGTCTACGGCGTCGACTTCCGCTCGGTTCAGGCGCCCTATATCGGCGGCAACTGGGAGATCGGGGCGATCGGCATCCCGACCCGGATGTTCGTGCCCTGCATGGTCTCGGTCGTCATGTTCGCCGCCGTCTACACCTATCTCGCGCGCACCTTCACCGGGCGCGCCATTCTCGCCGTCTCCCAGGACCGCCTCGCGCTTGAGCTGATGGCGGCCGATCCGGTGCGGGTCAAGCAGGTGGGTTTCGGCCTCGGCATCGCTACTGCGGCGATCGCCGGCGCGCTGTTGATCATCATCATCCCGATCGAGCCCTCGGTCGGCCGGCTCTATATCGGCCAGGTCTTCGCCATCGTGGTGCTGGGCGGGCTCGGCTCGATTTCCGGCACGCTGGTGGCGGCGCTGATCCTCGGCGTCGCCGAGAGCCTGGTGTCGACCTTCTACGGGCCGTCCTGGGCGCCCGCGGTCGCTTTTTCGGTCCTCCTGATTGCCCTTGCGGTGCGCCCGCAGGGCCGGTTCGGGCGCTGATCCGTGGCGGGAATGACACGCTTCTGGATCGGCGCCGGGGCGGTGATCGCGATCGGCCTTCTGCTCGCGATGACCGATATCATCGCCAACAGCTTCTGGTTCTTCGCGGCCTACGTGGTGCTGCAATACGTGGTGCTGGCCACCGCGTGGAACATCATGGGCGGCTATATGGGTTACGTGAACTTCGGCAGCGCCGGGTTCTTCGCCATCGGCGCCTATACCGCCATCGTCCTCTACAACCTGGTCAAGGCGCCGCTCCTGGTGATGATCCCGCTCTCCGGCATCGTCTGCGGGCTGATGGGTCTCGGCATGGGCTATCTCACGCTCAGACTGCGCGGGGTCTATTTCGCCATCGGCACGCTGGCGCTCGCCGTGGTGCTCGAGACCCTGATGGTCAACTGGGACTATGTCGGCGGCGCGACGGGCGCCTATGTGATCCGCCCGCGCAATCTCGAGCCGTTCGGCGACTACGTCAAATTCCTGACCTTCGTGATGCTGGTGCTCGCCGTTATCGCGGTGGCGGCGGCGCGCTGGATCGAGCGCGCCAAGTTCGGGCGCGGCCTGCACGCGATCCGCGACGACGAGGTCGCCGCCGAATGCGCCGGCATCCCGACGCTCCGGCTCAAACTCATCGCGACCACCCTGTCCGGTTTCCTGATGGGTATCGCCGGGGCGCCGTTCCCGCTCTATGTCGGCTTCGTCGAGCCGGCGTCGGCCTTTAACCTCGCCTACGCGGTCAACGCGATCGCCATGCCGATGATCGGCGGGACGACGATGTGGGCCGGGCCGGTGATCGGCGCGCTGCTGCTCGGGACGGCGCAGCAGATCGCCAACGTCACGATCTCGTCCGAGCTCAACCTGCTGATTGTGGGGCTCGTGCTGGTGCTGTTCGTCACCCTCGCGCCGGAAGGCATCGTCGGGCTGGTGCGCAAGTATTTCGGGCGCGGACGATGACGGGCGAGACCATCCTCGAGGTCCGCGACCTGACGATGCGCTTCGGCGGCTTCGTCGCCCTCGATTCCGTCGATGCCGAGGTCTATGAGGGCGAGCGGCTCGGGCTGATCGGGCCGAACGGCTCCGGCAAGACGACGATGATCAACTGTATCTCCGGGGCGCTCGGCAACTACACCGGCACGGTCCGCTTCCGCGGCCGCGACCTCGGCAGCCTCAAGCCGCACCGGCGCACCAGGCTCGGCATCGTCCGCAGCTTCCAGATCCCGCGCCCGTTCAAAAGCCAGACGGTGCGCGAGAACCTCACCATCACCATCGAGTACGCGACCGGTGCCAGCGGCGCGGAGCGGGACGGCCGCGCGGAAGAGATCGTCCGGTCCATGGGGCTCGATGCGCGCGCCGACGCGATCTCGGCCGGGCTCACCCAGATCGAGATGCGCAAGCTCGAACTCGCCCGCGCGCTTGCCGCCCGGCCGCAACTGCTGATCTCCGACGAGGCGATGGCCGGCCTGTCCTCGGCTGAGGTCGACGAGCTTCTCGAGATCCTCTTCCGCCTCAACGAGGACGGGGTCACCATCATCATGATCGAGCACATCATGCGCGCGGTGATGCGGTTCTCGCAGCGCATCGTGGTGCTGGACGCTGGAAAGAAGATCGCCGACGGCGATCCCGACACCGTGGTCGCCGATCCCGCCGTGGAAAGGGCGTATCTTGGCGATTGAACTGAACGTCGAGGGGCTGGAGGCCGGCTACGGCACGGTGCGCGTGCTGCACGGGGTCTCGCTGAATGTGCGCGAGGGCGAGACGGTGGCGCTCCTGGGCACCAACGGCAACGGCAAGTCGACCCTGCTGAAGTGCATCATGGGCATCGTCCGGCCGGAGAGCGGGCGGATCGACGTCGAGATCGACGGCGAGAAAATCGACCTCGTCGGGCTCGGTCCGCGTGAGGTGGTGGAGCGCGGGATCGGCATGGTGCCGGAAGGGCGTCGCCTGTTTCCGCGGCTCACGGTCGAGGAAAACCTGCATCTGGGCGCTTTCCGGAACGCCGCGCGGGCGAAGCTGTCGGACAACCTCGCCTTCAGCTTCGAGGCCTTCCCGGTGCTGGCCGAGCGCCGACGCCAGCTCGCGGGCTCGATGAGCGGCGGCGAGCAGCAGATGTTGGCCATTGCGCGCGCCCTGATGTCGTCCCCCCGGCTGCTGCTGATCGACGAGCCGTCGGTCGGCCTGGCGCCCATCCTGGTGAGCCGGACGATCGCCAAGATCAAGGAGCTCAAGGACGAGCACGGGCTGACCGTGCTGATGGCCGAGCAGAACTTCAACCAGGCGATCAAGATCGCCGATCGCGGCTACGTCATCGTCCACGGGGAAATGGCGCTCGCCGGCGAGAGCGCCGACGCGCTGCGCGAAAACGAGCTCGTCAAGCAGTACTATCTGGGGACCGACCTCTAACTTTGCTCGACCGCGCGGCGGACCGCTTCGGAGTCCTGTTTCTTGTCGATCCGGGGGCGTTCGGTCTTGGCGTAGGTGTGTTTTTCGACCAGCTTGCCGTCGCGGAAGTGGAGGAGGTCGAGCCCGCGCCAGCCGCCCGCGCGGTCGCCGCTCTCCAGGGTCAGAAGCCAGCTGATCATCGCCTTGCCGGTCTCCACGTCGAGGAACATGTCCTCGGTGTGGAAGCGCATCCTGCCGTATTTGCCCTCGAATTGCGGCTCGAAGGCGGTGCGGATCGCGTCCTTGCCGACATGGCGTTCGCCGTGGAACTCGTCATAGATCGCGTCGTCGGCGAAGTAGGCCATTACCTCGTCGATGTTCTCGCGGTTGAAGGCCTCGGTGAAGTCCTCGACCCAGGCTTCGAGCTGTTTCCTGTCCGCCGCCATCTCTTCCTCCCGCGGGCTAGCGCCCGGTGGTAAGCACCATCTTCCCCTTCACCCCGTGCTCCTGGAACATCGGGATCACCGACTGGAAGTCTTCCAGCGCGTGCACGCCGGTCACTTGCGGGTTGACCTCGCCGCGCTCGCACATCGCCATGATCTCGGCCACGGCATCGGCCATCAGATCGGGCCGATGGCGGAAATGGAGGTCGAGGGCGACCCCCATCATCGTCAGGTTGCGCACGTTGAAATAGCCCGCCTTCGCTTCCGGGATGCGCCCGGCGGCGAAGCCGACCGCGAGGATGCGGCCGGAGAACGCGAGCGCCCGGATCGCGGCATCGAAGAAATCGCCGCCGATCGGGTCCAACACGATGTCGACACCCCGCCGGTCGGTCACGGCGTAGACCTGGTCGCGGAGTGCGTCGCGCACATTGTCGCCGGAGAGGTCGATGACGTGGTCCGCGCCATGCGCCTCGATCAGCGCGACCCCCTCCGGGGACATCGAGGTCGAACCGGCGATGGCCGTGGCACCCTTCGCCTTGGCGATCTCGATCGCCGCGAGTCCCACACCGCCCGTCGCGCCGAGGACCAGCACCGTATCGCCCGCCGCCAGCTGCGCGCGGACGAGGAGCGCGACATAGGAGGTGAGATAGGTCGTCATCATCCCCGCGCCGGTGACGAAATCGACCTTGTCGGGCAGCGGCCAGCACCGCTCCTTCGGCACCACGCGCCGCTCGGCATAGGCGCCGAAGGTATAGACCGAAGCCACCCGGTCGCCGGTCTTGACATGGCTCACGTTGGCCCCCACGGCCGCGACCGTGCCGGCCGCGTCGCGCCCCGGCACGAATGGGGTCTCGGGCTTCACCTGATAGCGGCCCTGCATCATCAGCGTGTCGGGATAGTTGAGTCCGATGGCGTGGATGTCGATCAACACCTCGTCCGCTCCCGGCGCGGGATCCGCCACCTCTTCCAGCCTGTGCGTATCGAGCGGCCCGAACTCGCGTATCACCACACCACGCATGACTCTCTCCCCCTGGAAATTCCGGCGGGAACCTATCACCGGGCCCTGTCGTGCGGAACCCCGGCGCCCGGCTTGACCGCCGCCGGACGCCCGACGACTATCGCGCCGAATTTGGGACGACGAGGTATCCGGTATGAAGCAGCGCGTGGGCGGGACAGAGCCTGGCACGGAGCACGATCTGGCGATTCCCTTCACCTCCGTGCGGGCGCTTCTCGATTCCTACAAGGCGCGCGACGCCGACCGGGTCGCGCTGGTCGATCTCGACCAGGAAAGCTCGATCACCTGGGGCGAGCTCCATACCGAGGCGAACCGCATCGCCAATTTCCTCGGCGATCGCGGGATCGGACGCGGCGATTATGTCGCGGTGCTGTCGGAGGAACGGCTGGAAAAGCTGATCCTCTGGATGGGGATCTGGCGCGCCGGGGCGGCGATCTGCCCGATCAATGTCGAGATGAACGTCGGCTATATCGCGCCCATCCTGCGCGGCATCGCGCCGAAGCTGACGCTGTGGCACGAGACGATGGACGGCGCGCGCATGACCGAAGGCGTGGACGGCGAGATCGTCCGTTTCGGACGCTGGGAGAAGGGTCGGAAGGGCGGTTCGGAGTCGGACGAGTTCTTTGCCCGGCTGGCCTCGGTGCCGGCCGAGCCCGAGCTCGACATCGACAACGCGGCCGACGATATCGGCAGCATCTACTGCACCTCGGGCACGACCGACACGCCCAAGCTTTTCGTCTGCGACATGCTGGGGCATTGGCTGTTCGGGCTGTCGACGATCGACTTCCTCGGCCTGACCGGGGACGACCGGACGCTGGAGTACCGGTCCTTCGGCTGGAACTCGGCCCAGGGCGCGAGCCTGCTGCCGTGGATGCAGACCGGATGCACGCTGCACTTCGCGCGCCGCTTCTCGCACAGCCGCTTCTTCGACTGGGTCAGGGACAACCGGATCACCTTCTCGATCGGTATCCCGACGGTCATCAACATGCTGCTCGACGACCCGGTGGAGATCGACCGGGAGGAGATCGCCTCGCTCAGGTTCATGAGTTCCAGCACCGCCCCGCTCGCGCCCGAGCGCTGGCAGCAGTTCGAGGACCGCTACGGGATCAAACTGCTCCAGTTCTACGGCTGTTCCGAGGGCGGCTGGGTGTGTGGCAACCGTCACTACTACAACCGCAAGGGAACCGTCGGCCCGCCCGCCAAGCACCAGGAATTTCTCATCGTCGACGAGGACGGCAATCGCTGCCCGCCGGGCGTCGAGGGCGAGGTCACGCTGGGCGGTCCGCAATGCGTGGTCGCCTCGATGTCGGTCGATGGGGAGCGCGAGGAACTCAAGGGCCAGCGCATCCATCTCGGCGACCTCGCGGTGATGGACGAGGACGGCTTCATCACCGTGACCGGCCGGCTCAAGGACCTGATCATCCGCGGCGGCGTCAACATCTCTCCCGCCGAGATCGACAACGTGCTGCTCCGCCATCCCAAGGTGCACGAGGCCGCCGCCGTCGGCGTGCCTCACCCGATCTATGGCGAGGAGGTCGTCTGCTATGTCGTCGGCCGCACCGGCGCGAGCCTGACCGCGGGCGAGGTCGCCGAGCATTGCAGGGCCGACCTGCCGGAGTACCGGGTGCCGAAGGAGATCCACTTCGTCGACGCCCTGCCCAAGAACGACCGGGGCAAGGTGCGCCGGCCCGACCTCCGCGCGATGTGGGAGGAAGCCCAGGTCGGGTAGAGCGGATTCTTGCCGCTCCTCGTTCCCTCGTATGTTTTGGTTATGGCATCCGTTGATCGATTGTTTCGCAGGAACTGGCGGTTTTCTTTGCAATTCGCGGCAAAGGCCGTAGATTTGCCCCGGAATCCGGGTTGCGGCCCGGGTTGCTTCTTGCATGAGAGCAAGGCGCGTGGCGGCGGGATGGGCTCGCCGCTCGTTGAAGCCGCCGACTAACGCGGCAACACACCGCTCCGACCGCCGACAAACGCGGTCTTAGGGAGACGCCAAGAGGAGACCTCATGAGCACCGCCAAGAAAGAAGCGCTCGGCGCGCCCGTCGACGCGATCAACGACCTGCGCAATTCCCTGGAATGGCTCAGGTCCGAGGGCGATCTGATCGAGACCGACAAGGAGGTCGATCCCGATCTGGAGCTCACCGCGATCCAGAAGCAGATGGATGGCGGCTGCCCGATCCTGTTCAACAACGTCAAGGGCAAGCCCAATCACCGCCTGTTGACCAACCTGTTCGGCGACATCGAGGTGATCAACAAGATGTTCGGCTGGACCGACAACACCGACCGTACGCGCAAGCTCGCGCACGCGCTGTCGCACCCGGTCCCGCCGGAGATCGTTCCGCAGGACCAGGCGCCCTGCCAGCAGCACGTCATCGAGAACCCGGTCGACGTCAACGAGCACATGGTGCCGATCCGCCACACCACCTACGAGCCCGAGCTCACCGTGGGCTCCGGCAACCGCGTCGTGACCGGCGAGTATTTCGACGGCGGTTCCGACCTCGGCTACAACCGGATGAACTTCCGCTGGGGCAATGTCGGCACGTTCCAGATCTCGCCCGGCTCGCATATGTGGCAGGTCGTCTCAAAGCACTACAAGGACGACAAGCCGGTGCCGATCACGATGTGCTTCGGCGTGCCGCCGTCCTGCACGCTGCTCGCCGGGGCGGGCTTCGACTACGTGATCCTGCCGCAGGGCTGCGACGAGATCGGCATCGCCGGCGCGGTGCAGGGATCGCCGGTCCGGATGGTCAAGGCGCGCACCGTCGACGCGCTCGCGCTCGCCGACTGCGAGCTGGTGCTCGAAGGCTACGTCAACCCGCGCGACCGCCGCTACGAGACCGCGGAGGCCGAGGAGGCGGGGGTTCAGGGGCGGTTCCACTTCCACCCCGAATGGGCCGGCTACATGGGCAAGGCCTACAAGGCGCCGACCTTCCACGTCACCGGTGTCACCATGCGCGACCCGGCGACCAAGCCGATCATCTTCGCGCTCGGCGTCCATACGCTCGACGACCACAATATCGACACCACGGTCCGCGAGTCCGCGATGTTCGAGCTGTGCGAACGGATGCAGCCCGGCATCATCCAGGACTGCGTGATCCCCTACTGCATGACCGACTGGGGCGGCGCGATCATCCAGGTCAAGAAGCGCAACCGGATCGACGAGGGCTGGCAGCGCAACTTCATGTCGGCGATTCTGTCGACCTCTCAGGGATCGCGGCTCTGCATCGCGGTTTCCGAGGATACCGACCCCTACGACATGGACGACGTGATGTGGTGCCTGACCACAAGGGTCAACCCGCATACCGACATCCTCAACCCCATCCCGGGCGGGCGCGGGCAGACCTTCATGCCGGCGGAGCGCATGACCGCCGGCGACCGCGAGTGGACGGCTTCCAACACGCGGTTCGAGGGCGGCATGGGGATCGACGCCACGGTGCCGTTCGGCTTCGAGAGCGACTTCCTCCGGCCGGTCTACCCGATCGAGAAGGTCGATCTGGACGACTTCTTCACCGGCGACCAGATCGCCAACGCGAAGGGCCGCATGAAAGGCTGGGTCCACTCGCTCGCGCGAACGGGACGTTAGTCCCTCAGCCTACGGCGTTAGCACCGACGAGGCGGCCTTCGGGCCGCCTCTTTCGTTTCAGCCTGCGCGCAGGCGGGTTGCATCCAACAGCGCCGCCCGTACCCAGCCCGTCATCGTCGCCGGCTCATCCGAACGCCCGTCACGGGTCTCGCTCTCGGTCTCCGGCGTTTCTGCTTTCGCCTTGCCGTGGCCTCCGGTCACGTCCCCTCGATCTCGTGCCGGGCCGCCGTCGCCAGGAAGGCCGACCGGGTCATGCGCCGGTACCTCGCCTCATCGTCGATGGCCTCGAGCAGGCCGCGGTCGAGGGAAATGTTGACCCGCCGCGAGGATCCACGGTCCAGGAGGAGCGGGATCAGCACGAAGTCGGCGCCCCGCCGCCACTCGGCCAGGTCCGGGTCGGCTTTGATGGCGTCGATCGAGCGGGGCACCGGAATCGGCTCGCCGTCGTCGCGGAGTCCCTCGACGTGGAACGCGAGGGCTTCGCCGCCCCGCCTCACGGCGTCGTCAACCGTGTCGCCGACCGAGACGCAGCCTGGGAAGTCGGGGAAACTGACGCCGTAGCCGGCGTCGTCCCGGTGGATGAAAGATACGTAGCGCATCGGTCCGTCCTCCTTACGCCTTCCAGCCGGCTTGCCGGTATATCGACGCCACCGTTCCGCGTGGGATGTCCTTGTTCGGGTGCGGGACGGTGACGCGCCCTGGCTTACTGGGATGCTTGAACTGCCTGTGGCTGCCCTTGGTGGCGACATGCACCCAGCCGTCCTGTTGCAGCATCCGGATGAGCCGGCCGCTGTTGCGTTCCACAACCTGACCCTCGATTGTGTATTATTATACACAAAATCGAGATTCGAGCAACGGGCCGACCCACCGGCCGTTGAGGCGCGGTGCTTGTCTCAGCCTCCGCGCAGCCGGAAGCGCTGGATCTTGCCGGTTACCGTCTTGGGCAGGGTGTCGACGAAGTTGAACCAGCGCGGGTACTTGTAGTGGGCGAGCGCTTCCCGGCAATGGGCCTTCAGCTCGTTCTCCAACGCCCCGCCGGCGTCGCCCGGGTCGTTGAGCACGATATTCGCCTCGGGCTTGATCAGCCCGTCGTCGTCGGGGCGGCCGACCACCGCGGCCTCCAGCACCTTGGGATGCTCGATCAGCCGAGCCTCGATCTCGAACGGCGAGCACCAGAGCCCGCCCACCTTGATCATGTCGTCGCCGCGCCCGCAATTGATGAAGTAGCCGTCCTCGTCCCGGTAATACATGTCCCCGGTGTTGAGCCAGTCGTCGCCCAGCATGGTGGCGGCGGTCTTCTCGGGGTTGTTCCAGTAGAGCTTGGCCGCCGACTCGCCCTGCACCAGAAGCGTCCCCATGTCGCCGTCCGGCACGTCACCGCCGTCCTCGTCGACCAGCCGCACGTCGTAGCCCGGCACGGGCCGGCCCGACGAACCGGCCTTCCAGTCGTCCTCGGTGTTGGAGACGAAGATATGCAGCATTTCGGTCGAGCCGAGCCCGTCCAGGATCAGCGTTCCGGTCTTTTCCCTCCAGCGCAGCATGACGTCGCCCGGCAAGGCCTCGCCGGCCGAGATGCAGATCCGGATCGAAGACAGGTCCGGGTCCGCCTCTTCCATCGCATGGAGCTGCTGCGCGTACATGGTGGGCACGCCGAAGAACACGGTGGGGCGAAGCGCCTCGATCGCCTCGAAGGTCATCTGCGGCGTCGGGCGCCGGTCGCTCAGCCCGATGGTCGCGCCGACCCAGAGCGGGAAGGTCATCGCGTTGCCGAAGCCGTAGGAGTGGAACAGCTTGCTGACCGAAAAGACCGTGTCGTCCTCGCGGAGCCCCGCGATCATCCGGCCGTAGCGCTCGCTGGTGCAGACCATGTCGCGATGGGCGTGGACGACGCCCTTGGGGTTGCCGGTCGAGCCCGAGGAGTAGAGCCAGAAACAGTCGTCCCTCGCCGCCGTCGGCGCTGGCGCGAGATCGGCGGATGCCGCCGCAGCCCTCGCCTGCAGCCCGTCCTCCCCGTCGACCCGCAGGATCACCGGCGGTCTCCCGGCCACGCTGTCGAGCCCCGCCTCGACCGCTTCGGCCCACTCGCGGCTGTAGACGACGCCGGCGCAGCCCGAGTCCTCGATCAGGAACTTGTAGTCCTGCGGCCGCATCATCGTGTTGACCGGCACCGGAACGATCCCCGCCTTGACCGCACCGAAGAAGCAGGCGACGAACTCGGGGCAGTCCTTGACCACCATCAGCACCCTGTCCCCGGGCTCGATGCCCGCGCCGAGCAACGCGTTGCCGGCGCGCGCGACCTGCTCGGCGAGCGCAGCGTAGCTGGTCTCGCCGTCGACGGTGCGGATCGCGGTCTTGTCGCCGCGCCCTTCCTCCAGGTGCCGGTCGATGAACGGGATCGCGGCGTTGAAGACGTCGGAAAAGACCAGCCCCGAGGGTGTCGCGGTCTCGTCGATGCGTACGGTGTTATCCTTCACGTCTCCCTCCAGCGCCCGCTCGCGTCGCGCGCATCTTCGGTTCTTCGGTCGGGCCGGGCAAGTCGCGCAATGCGGGGCTCCGCGGGTTGACGGGGCAACGCAAAACCGTATTGATAGCCCCCGAACCCGCACCACCTTCAGCGCGCGATTTGCGAGCGCCCGACGCGCCGGATCGGAGCCGCATCGCCGGGATCCGGGCGCGAAATCGGAACATCGAAGCGGCGGCGGCCTGCGGCGGAACGGCTTGGGCAGGAAGAAGGAAGCGATGAGTCGAACCCAGGAAAAATATGTCGGGCAGCCGATAGACCGGGTCGAGGACGCGGCCCTGTTGACGGGAAGCGCGATGTTCTCCGACCACCTGCCGACCCGGGCCGGGACGCTGCATGCCGCGATCCTGCGCTCGCCCCACGCCCACGCCGAGATCGTCTCGATCGACGTCTCCGGGGCCAGGGCGATGCCGGGCGTCGTCGACGTGCTGACGGGCGAGGACCTCAGGGACATCTCGGACCCGTTCCTGATCGTCCTTCGCGAGCCGATCCTTCAGTGGGCGCTCGCGGTCGGGAAGGTGCGCTATGTGGGCGAGCCGGTGGTCATCGTGATCGCGACCGACCGCTACCGGGCGGAGGACGCGCTGTCAACGATCGAGGTCGCCTACAGGACCCTCAAGCCCGCCATCGACCCCGAGGAAGCGGCGGCGGAAAGCGCGCCCATCGTCCACGAGGATGTCGGATCGAACGTCGTCTCGACCCGCGACTTCGTCTACGGCGACCCGGACGCGGCATTCGCCGAGGCCGACCGGACGGTGAAGCTGAAGATTTCCTATCCGCGCAACTCGCACACGCCCATCGAGGGTTTCGTCGCGACGGTGGCCTACGATCCGGCGACCGAGTCCTATGACGTGCAGTCCAACTTCCAGGGGCCGTACTCGACCCATACCGTGATCTCGAAGGCGCTCCGCGTCTCCAGCTCCAAGCTCAGAATGCGCACGCCCAACTATTCGGGGGGCGGGTTCGGGGTGAAGGTCCAGGTGTTCCCCTACATCGTCCTGATGGGGCTCGCTTCACGGGTCACCGGCCGGCCGGTCAAGTGGATCGAGGACCGGCTGGAACACCTGTCCGGCGCGACGGCGGCACCCAACCGCATCATCACCATCGAGGCCGCGGTCAAGAACGACGGGACGATCACCGGCTTCAGGTTCGACCAGCTGGACGATTACGGCGCCTTCCTGCGCGCGCCGATGCCGGGGCCGCTCTATCGCATGCACGGCATCCTGACCGGCGCCTACGACGTCAAGAACCTGTCGGTCACCAACCGGCTGCTGCTAACCAACAAATGCCCGTCGGGGATGGTGCGCGGCTTCGGCGGTCCGCAGATGTACTACGCCATCGAGCGGCTGGTGCAGCGGATCGCGATAGAGCTCGGCCTCGACCATTACGAGGTGATCCGCAAGAACCTGGTGCCGGCCGGGGTTTTCCCCTATCGCGCCGCCGCGGGCGCGCTGCTCGATTCCGGCGATTACCCCGCCGCGCTCGAAAAAGCCGCGCGGGAGGGGCAGCTCGAAGAGCTCAGGAAGCGCCGCGACGAGGCCCGCGCGGAAGGCCGCCTCTACGGCATCGGCTATGCCGCGATCGTCGAACCGGCGCAGTCCAACATGGGGTATCTCTCCAACATCCTCCCGCTCGCGGAGCGCCAGAAGAACCCCAAGGGCGGCGCGGTCTCGAACGCGACGGTGAATATCGACCCGCTCGGCACCGTGAACGTCACCGCCGACTCGATCCCGCAGGGCCAGGGCCACATGACGGTGCTCTCTCAGATCGTCGCCGACAATCTGGGACTCGAACCCGGCGACATCCACGTCAACCTGGAGCACGACACGGCGAAGGACGCATGGTCCATCGCGACCGGCAACTATTCCTCGCGCTTCACGTCGTCCACCGCCGTCGCCGCCGACCGCGCCGCCAAGAAGGCGCGCGCCAAGCTCGCCAGGATCGCGAGCCAGACGCTCAACGTGCCGGCGGAAAACCTCGAATTCGGCGACGGCAAGATCTACGCCGCCGACAACCCGGACAACGCCGTCAACCTCTACCGCGTCGCCGGTTCGGCGCACTGGACGCCCGGTAATTTGCCGGACGACATGGAGCCCGGCATCCGCGAGATCGGCTCCTGGTCGCCGCCCGAGCTGGAACCGCCGAACGACAAGGACCAGATCAACTCCTCGCTCACCTACGGCTTCGTGTTCGATTTCTGCGGCGTCGAAATCGACCGCGACACCGGCGAGGTGAAAATCGACAAATACGTGACGATGCACGATTCCGGCACGCTCCTGAATCCCAAGCTCGCCGAGGGGCAGGTGCACGGCGCGTTCGCCTGGGCGGTCGGCTGCGCGCTCTACGAGGAATTCGCCTACGGGGAGGACGGGAGCTTCCTCAACGGTACCTTCGCCGACTACCTGGTGCCGACGGCATGGGAAGTGCCGGAGCCGCAGATCGTCCACATGTCGACGCCGTCGCTCGTCACGCCGCTCGGCGCCAAGGGGGTGGGCGAGGGCAACTGCATGTCGACGCCCGTCTGCATCGCGAATGCCGTGTGCGACGCGCTCGGCGTCGAGAACGTCACCCTGCCGCTCAGCCCCAACAAGGTATCGGCCCTGATTCACGGCGAGGAACGGCCGCCGCCCGAGGGCTCCGGGGCCGCGCCAGCCGCGAAGGGAGAGGCGGACCGCGTCATCGCCGGCACCGGAGAGGCGTTCGTTCCGGCCGCGCAACAGGAGGTGTGGGACGCGCTGCTCGACCCGGAGAAGCTGGCGGCGGTCATCCCGGGCTGCCATGCGCTCGACCGGGTCGGCGAGAGCGACTACCGCGCCGAGGTCTCGATCGGTGCCGGTCCCGTCAAGGGCCGCTTCAAGGCGACCGTCGCCCTGAGCGACATGGATCCGCCCAACGCGGCGACGTTGTCGGGCGCGCTGACCGGTCTGCTCGGCCTCTCCGAGGGGACCGGGCGTGTGACCCTGACGCCCAAGGACGGCGGCACGGCGCTCGCCTACGACTACAGGATCGAGGTGTCGGGAACCGTCGCCGCGGTCGGCGGGCGGATGATCGAGGGCGCGGCCCGCGCGCTGGTGCGGCAGTTCTTCGAGCGTCTGGCCTCGGTTCTCGCCGGCGGGCCCGCCGAGGCGCCGGCGGCGGACGCCCTCGCGGCGACGTGGTGGCAACGCCTGCTCGCGGCGCTGGGAATCGGCCGATGAAACCGAGTCCGTTCGACTATATCCGCGCCGCCTCGACCCTGGAGGCGCTTCACGGCCTCGCTCACGCCGGCGACGACGCGCGCATCCTTGCCGGCGGGCTGTCGCTCGTGCCGATGCTCAACTTCCGCCTTGTCGAACCCTCGGTGCTGATTGACATCTCCGGCATCGACGATCTCGACTACATCCGCGAGGACGACGGAGTCGTCGAAATCGGCGCCTCCACGCGGCAGAGCGCGCTCGAGCGCTGGGACGGGATCGCCGGCAAGCTCCCGCTCGTGCATGCGGCGTTCCCCCATATCGGGCACTATCAGACCCGCAGCAGGGGAACGGTGTGCGGCTCGATCGCCCATTCGGATCCCAGCTCCGAATTGCCGCTTTGCCTCGCGACGCTGGGAGGCGAGGTCGTGCTGCGCTCGGCCGCTGGCGAGCGCCGCGTCGCCGCGACGGAATTCCAGACCGGGATGCTGACCACGTCGAAGCGCGACGACGAGTTGGTCGCCGCCGTCCGCTTTCCCGTCGGCGAGCCCGGCCGGGGCTACGCCTTTGTCGAGATGGCCCAGCGGCGCGGCGACTTCGCGATCGTCGCCCTCGCGGCGGCGGCTTCGGCCGACCGTATCCGGCTCGGCGTGGGCGGGGTCGCCGACCATCCGACGGTGCGCGAGTGGGACGCGCTGGAAGGGAACGCCCTCGACGACGCGCTCAACGCTTTCGCATGGGATCTCGGCGGGTACGACGACGTTCACGCGTCGGCGCGCTATCGCCGCGAGCTGGTCCGCCGGCTCGGCAGGAAAGTCATCGAGGAGGCCAG
The DNA here is from genome assembly GCA_022826125.1 of Defluviicoccus sp. GTDB lineage: Bacteria > Pseudomonadota > Alphaproteobacteria > MPNO01 > MPNO01 > MPNO01. The sequence goes on along the minus strand of JAJDVM010000360.1, from coordinate 7,969 downwards.
GTCATGCCGCAGTTGAGCCGGGATGCCCGGCACGCGGTTTCGTTCACGCTCAACGGCAAGCCGGCCGAGGGTCATGCCGAGCCCCGCATGTTGTTGTCGGACTTTCTGGTCCACGAGCTCGGCCTGACCAGCGTGCATGTCGGCTGCGAGCACGGCGTGTGCGGCGCCTGCACGGTGCGCGTCGATGGTGCGATCGGCCGGGCCTGCCTTACCTTCGCGGTTCAGGTCGACGGCAAGCGGGTCGAAACGGTGGAAAGCCTCTCCCCGGAGGAGGGCGGGCTCAACGAGCTCCAGAAATCGTTCCGCAAGAACCACGGGCTGCAATGCGGCTATTGCACGCCCGGGATCCTGATGTCGCTGAGCGCCTACCTGGAAGAGAACCCGAAGCCGGACGAGGACGAGCTGCGCGATATGCTGAGCGGCCATCTCTGCCGTTGCACCGGCTATGTCAACATCGTCCGCGCCGTGATGGAGCATGTCGGCAATTCGCCGTAGCTCCGGTCTTCCCACCGGGATCGAGGACCGGGCGGTCTACGACAGCGCGGTTCGTCACCTGCGCGAGGCGCGCGTCGTCCTGCCGACCTTCGAGGAGCTCGCCGATCCGGCCGCGATCCCGGGCGATATCGCCGCCCGGACCATGCAGATCGACCGCGACGCGGCCGACCCCGCCAACCTGTTCCGCGTTCACTGGTTCAACGATGTCGCAACCGGCGGCATCCGGGCCGTGCCGCCTCATGTCGTTCTGCCCAGGGCGCTGACCGGGGTCGATGCGCCGATCGCCGTCGCGCTTGGCAACAGCTTCCCGATGATCGGCGCGCACAAGGTGCTCGCCGCCTATGCCTGCCTCGTCTCGCGGCTGGTCACCGGCCGCTTCGATCCGGCGCGCAACAAGGCGGTCTGGCCGTCCACCGGCAATTACTGCCGGGGCGGGGTCGCGATCTCGCGCATCATGGGGGTGCGCGGCGTGGCGGTGCTGCCCGAGGGGATGAGCGCCGAGCGGTTCGACTGGCTGCGCGAATGGATCGAGCACCCCGACGACATCGTCCGCACGCCGGGCTCCGAGAGCAACGTCAAGGAAATCTACGACGCGTGCGACGAGCTGGAGCGCGATCCGGCCAACGCGATCCTCAACCAGTTTTCCGAGTTCGCCAACTATCTCGGCCATTACCGCTGCACCGGACCCGCCCTGCAGGCGATCCACGCCCATCTCCGCCGCGACAACCCCGATCTCGCGCTCGCCGCCTTCGTGGCCGGCACCGGTTCGGGCGGGACGCTCGCCGCCGGAGACCGTCTGAAGGAAGCGGAGGGCGCCCGGATCGTCGCGGTCGAGCCTCTCGAATGCCCGACCATGCTCTATAACGGTTACGGGGCGCACAACATCCAGGGGATCGGCGACAAGCACATCCCGCTGATCCAGAACGTCATGAACACCGACGCGGTGGTAGGCGTTTCGGACCGCAATTGCGACCGGCTGAACGCGCTGTTCAACACTTCGGCGGGGCGGGCGCACCTGACCGGACGATGCGACGTGGACGCGGGGATCGTCGCGCGGCTGTCCGATTTCGGGCTGTCGTCGATCGCCAATGTGTTGGCCTCGATAAAGACCGCGAAACATTTCGGTCTCGGGCCCGACGATCTGATCGTGACGGTCGCGACCGACGGGGCCTCGATGTACGACAGCGAGCGGGCGAAGACTGTCGAGACCGAGTTCGACGGCGATTTCGATGGCGTCGCGGCGGCGGAGGCATTCGGCCGCGATCTCCAGGCCACCGGCGCGGACCACGTGCTCGAGACCGGCCACGCCGAGAGCACGCGCATCTTCAATCTCGGCTATTTTACCTGGGTGGAGCAGCGCGGCGTGGACCTCGAGTCGTTCGACGAGCGCCGCGACCAGGGGTTCTGGACCGGGTTGCACGACGTGCTGCCGCTGTGGGACGAAGCGATCCGGGCGTTCAATGCCGAGACCGGCGTCAACCGGCCGGGTTGAGGAGAAGACGACGTGACCAAGACCTATGCGGATCTCAGGCGCGAAACCGAGGCGCGGGACCGCAGCCTGCGCGAGAAGGTGATGTCGCTGGAGGAAGCGGCGGCTTTGGTCGATGACGGCGACCATGTGGCGCTCGGCGGCTGCACCCTGTCGCGCACGCCGATGGCGATGGTCTGGGCGCTGATCCGGGCGCGGAAGAAGGACCTCGTCGTTTCGCGCAGCATCACCTCGACCGAGGGCGACCTGTTCTACGGCTCGGGCGCCAGCAAACACGTGCTTACCAGCTGGTTTTCCCAGGGCATCGTCTGGGGCGTCTCCAAGGTGATGCGCCACTACACGGAAACCGGCCGGGCGACGTTCGAGGAATGGAGCCACATGGCGATCGGCGTGCGTTACCGCGCCGGCGCGATGGGGGTGCCCTTCATCCCGGTGCGCAGCATGATGGGCTCGGACCTGACCGGCCGGGTGGACGGGCCGAAGGAAATGGACTGCCCGTTCACCGGGGAGAAGCTGCTGCTGGTGCCTGCGCTCAACCCCGATGTCGCGCTGATCCACGTCCAGCGCTGCGACCCTTACGGCAACGCGCAGATGGACGGGCTCCCCTTCATGGATGCCGACATCGCGATGGCCGCGAACCGGGTCATCCTGACCACCGAGCGGATCGTCTCCAACAGCCAGATTCGCCGCGCGCCGGACCGGACCAAGATCCCGTTCATCACCGTCGACGCCGTGGTCGAGGCGCCCTATGGATGCGCGCCGCATGAGTGCTACGGCGTCTACGAGCCGTTCCTTCCCAACCTCGACGCCTATGCGGCGCTGACAGGCGGTGACGCCGAGGCGGGCGTAAAGGAGTATCTTGATCGTTACGTCTACGAACCCACGGACTGGGTCGCCTATCTCGATCTCCTGGGTATGGACAACGTGATCGACGCGGCCCGGCGCGGCAGGAGCGTCTACAATGACTGAAAACGGATCCCACAGCGCGTCCGAACTCCTCGCGGTGATGAGCAGCCGGGTGCTGGAGGACGGGCAGACCGTCTTCGCCGGCGTCGGAATTCCTCTCCTCGCGGCGACGCTGGCCCAGCGCATTCACGCGCCGGGGCTCACCATCCTGTTCGAGGGCGGGGTGCTGGGCCCCTTCATCGTCCCGGGCGAGTTGCCGCCGTCGACCAACGAGCAGCGCTGCACGCGGCAGGCCAACATGGTGTTGTCGAACACCGACGTGCTGCTGCTGTTGCAGCGCGGCTATGTCGATATCGGCTTCATGGGCGGCGCCCAGATCGACCGGTACGGCAACCTCAACAGCTCGTTCATCGGCGACGCGGACGATCCGAAGATCCGCCTGCCCGGAACCGGCGGGGGCAACGACATCGCCAGCCTGACCAGGATGATCGTCTCGATGATCCACGAGAAGCGGCGCTTCGTGGAAGAGGTCGATTTCGTCACCTCCACCGGATATTGGCATGGCGGCGGCACGCGCGGCGATTCCGGTCTGACGACGGGCGGCCCGTACCGGGTGATCACCGACCTCGCCGTCCTCGGCTTCGACGAGGAGACCAAGCGGATGAAGGTCGAGGCGCTGCACGACGGCGTGGAGCCGGAGCAGGTGCAGGACGCCACCGGGTTCGAGCTGATGTTCGACGACGAGATCGGAAGGACCGAGGCGCCGACCGCGGAGGAATTGGCGGTGCTGCGCGAGATGGACCCCGACAGGGTCTATATCGCCTGAACGTCGCACGCGGCAATACCAGCACAGGGGAAGCATATGGCGAGCAAGATCGTCGGCATCGCGATGCAGAATTTCACCGCGGCACCGGAGATGCCCGATCCGCAGGGGCTGATCGACTACGCGGTCCGGATGGAGGAGCTGGGCTACGAGTCGGTCTGGGTGTGGGACCACGTCCTGCTCGGCGTGGACCCCTATTTCCCAATTCTCGACTCGCTCACCGTGCTGACGGCTGTAGCCGCGCGGACGACCGAAATCCGCATCGGGACCGGCATTCTCGTGCTGCCGTCGCGCAACCCGGTCGTGCTCGCCAAGCAGCTTTCCAGCCTCGACCAGATCTCCAACGGCCGGCTCACGCTCGGCATGGCGTCCGGCTGGTACAAGCGCGAGTTCGACGCCATGGGCGTGCCGTTCAACAAGCGCGGCAACATCATGGATCAGAACCTTGAGATCCTGACCCGCCTGTTCACCGAGGATTCGGTGACCGGCAACTACCCGCCCTACGAGCTGCGCGAGGCGGTGATGTCGCCCAAGCCGGTGCAGAAGCCGCGCCCGCCGATCCTCATCGGCGGCTATGTCGACCGGGTGTTGCGGCGTGCCGCCATCGCCGGCGACGGCTGGCTGACCTACTACTACACCGTCGAGGGGTTCGTGAAATCGTGGGACAAGGTGCGCCGCTTCGCCGAGGAGGGCGGTAAGGACCCCGATACGCTCAAGAGCATCAACCAGCTTCCCATCATGGTCGGAAAGTCGCGCGCCGAGGTGGAAAAGCCGATGTACGAGTGGCTGACCACCGAATGGGACTTCGCCGGGTGGAGCGATTCCACCACCGACAGCGCGGTGCTCGGCACGACCGAGGAATGCATCGAGCAGCTCCGCGCCCATCTCGAGGCGGGGGTGCAGCAGATCACCCTGGTGCCCTACCGCTTCGACACGGAGCAGATCGAGCGGATCGCCGAGGAAATCCTGCCGGAGATCGGCTGAAGTGACGACGGACGGCGGATTCACGGTCCCGGAAACCACCATCGCGGACATTCACGCCGCCTATCGCGCCGGCGCGCTGACGGCGCGGGCGCTGGTGGAAGCCTATCTCGACCGGATCGAGACCTACGACCGGAACGGCCCGGAGATCAATTCGATCGTCTCGGTCAACCCGGATGCGAAGGAAGAGGCCGCCCGCCTCGACGCGGAATTTGCGCGAGGCGGCTCGGTCGGCCCGCTGCACGGCATCCCCGTCATCATGAAGGACCAGGCCGATGTCGACGGCATGCCGACGACGATGGGCTCGGTCCTGTTCAAGGATCACTTTCCGGGGCGCGATTGCTTCGTCGCGGCGCGGCTCAAGGCGGCCGGCGCCATCGTCCTCGCCAAATCCACCCTGGGCGAGATGGGGGCGGGCGACACGCACGGTTCGCTGTTCGGCTCGACCCGCAACGTCTACGACCTCGCCCGGACCGCCGGCGGATCGTCGGGCGGGTCCGGCGCCGCGGTGTCCGCGAACCTCGCCGCGGTCGCCATCGGCCAGGAAGGGTTCGCCTCGATCCGCCGGCCGGCGACCTGGAACGGCGTGGTCGGCATGCGTCCGACCGCGGGGCTGGTGAGCCGCGGCGGCGTCTACGCCGGCTGGCCGATGATCAACGGCTCGCTGGGGCCGATGTGCCGCACCGTTACCGACGCCGCGCGGCTGCTCGACGTCATGGTGGGCTACGACCCCGCCGATCCGGTCACCGCGCGCGGCGTCGGCCACGCGCCGGAGAGCTACGCGACAGGACTCGACGCGGAAGCGTTGAAGGGCGCGCGGATCGGCATTCTGCGCGAACCGATGGGATTCAATACCGAACCGGGCTCCGACGACTTCGTCAAGGTGGATACGGTGTTCGATCGCGCGGTACAGGAACTCGCCGCTTGCGGCGCCGAAATCGTCGATTCGGTCGTTATCCCGGACCTCGCCGAACTGCTCGCCACGCGGGTTAACGACCGGGCGGAGGAAGACGCTTCGTTCGTGGAATACGTCTCGGGGACCGCCGATCCGCCCTTCGCCTCGCGCGAGGAGGCGATGGCCTCGCCGCTCTACGCGGAGACCTTCCGCGGCGTCCGCACCCGCTGGGCCGCCACCGCCACCCCCGAAGCGCGGCGCGCGTGCCTGGCGGCGCGCGAGCGGCTGATGACGAATTTCCTCGCGGTCATGGCCGATCATCGCCTCGATGCCATCGTCCACAAGGCGGTCGAACACCAGCCGACCCTCATCGAGGACGGCGTCAACCCGCCCTTCGTCGACCAGAAGGGCGTGCCCTACCTCAATACCTTCGTGATCTTCGTGCCCTCGATCGTGGTTCCGGCGGGCTTCACCTCGGACGGTTTGTCGGCCGGCATCACATTTCTCGGCCGCGGCTACGACGACGCGCGGATGATCCGCTACGCCTACGCCTACGAGCAGGCGACACGGCACAGGAAGCCGCCGGTTTCAACTCCCTAGCGCCGCGTCGTCCGTTGCGCGCTTTCTTCGGGTCCGGAAGCCGTGCCAGCCGATCCAGAGGACCGCGACGGCGATGGCCGGTCCGTGGAGCGCACTGTCGTTCGAGATCACCAGAGCGGCGAGCGCCAGCCTGAGCCCGATTTCCCAGAGCGGCAGCGCGGACCGGTCGAACCGCGCGAGGGCGCTTGCCAGCAGATAAAGCGCGAGGACGAGCCGCGCGAGCAACCACAGCAGCGGCACCAGCGCCACGGTGCCGTCATACCCCCGCAGATAGGCGATTTCGGCACCGGTCGATTTGGGATCGACGACCGCCGGCTCGATCAGCAGCAGCTCGGGATAGACCGCGAAGACGAACGGGATCACGAAGATGACGATGCCGGACCGCACCGCGGAGAACCCGGTCGCCATGGGTTCGGCCTTGGTGATCGAGGCCGCCGCGAAGGCGGCGAGCGCCACCGGCGGGGTGATCGCCGAGGCCACCGCGAAATAGAAGATGAACATGTGAGCGGTGAAGATCGATATGCCGAGCCCGGCGAGGACCGGTCCCATCAACAGGGCCACGTTGATATAGGCCGGCACCGCCGGCATCCCCATGCCCAACAGCACCGCCAGAAGCATGGTCATCCCGAGCGCCATGAACTGGAATATCACCGAGCCGCCCGCCCCCAGGTCGAGGCTCTGCAGCCATTGCAGTACGTCTAGCGAGATGAAGAAGGGAAGCCCGGTCAGTTTGAGGCAGAAATCGATGATCGAGACCGCCAGGAACATCAGATAGAGGGTCGAAATCAGGACCCCCGCGTTCGAGAACGCATCGAGCAGCTTGCGCGGCCGCACCCGCATTTCCGGATCGAGGAAGAGCAGGAAGCAGAGGAGCGCGACCGCCCACCACCCGGCGCTCCCGGCATCGCCCGCCGCGTTCTGCAACAGCTTGAGGAACCACGGAAGCTCGGAGACCTTGCACACCCCGTCGGCGAACACGCGCTCGGCGCCGAGCAACCCGTCGAACCAGCCGCAGCCGACATTCTCCTTCGACGTGAGCAGCAGGAACAGGATCACCAGGATGGGCCCGAAGATCATCATCAGGTTGTAGATGTCCTGGCGCGAGAGGTGCATTTCCTCGGTCAACTGGCCGAAGGCCTCGATCTTCTGCTTCCGCGACTGGAAGACCGCCGACAGGAACAGGCACAGGAAATAGGCGATCGCCGGAATCGCGGCCGCGACGATCACGTCGCTGTAGGGAACCGCGGTAAGCGCGGCGAGCACGAAGGCCGCGACGCCCATCACGGGCGGCATGATCGAGCCGCCCGACGAGGCGGCGGCCTCCATCCCGCCGGCGAAGGTCGGAGAAAAACCGCGCCTGATCATCATCGGAATGGTGAGGACCCCGGTCGACAGCACGTTGACGATGGGCCCGCCCGAGATCGTCCCGAACATGGCGGACGACACGATCGCGGCATGGGCGGGTCCGCCCCGGAGACGCCGCGTCCAGCGGAAGGCGAGCTTGATCAGCGACCTGCCGCCCGCCGAGGCGCCGAACAGCGAGCCCAGGATCAGGTAGGGGAAGATCTCGTTGAGGATGATGTCGATGAACCGGCCGAGCAAGCCGGAGGCGTTGTTGGTCAGGATGTCATGGACGCGGGGCCGGCCGTCCCAGAGCGAGCGCGGGTCGCCGCCGAGCTTGGTCACGAGGTACTTGTCCATGCCCTCGGGACCGAAGAAATACCAGATGAGGACGGTGCCGATGGTGTAGGCCGCGATCAGGATCGCGACCAGGACCAGG
>JAJDVM010000343.1 GCA_022826125.1 Defluviicoccus sp. | reverse complement strand
CGCCGCGACGGCGGCGCATTTTTCCATGTAGGACGGCATTCCGCCGATATAGGGCATGAAGACCCGCGGTTTGCCCGGCACGTTGGCGCCGAGATACCAAGAGCTGCAGGTATAGCGCAGCGTCCTGGACGCGACTTCGTTGCCGTGCTCCACCCACGACTCCTGCGCTTCGAGTTGCGGTTCGATCTCGCGAATGCCGTTCTCGCGCAGGAATCCGATGCAGGCGGCGATCCACTCCACGTGGTGCTCGATGGTCGGCATCATGTTCGACAGGACGGAGGGGCTGCCGGGACCGGTAATGGCGAACAGGTTCGGGAAGCCGCTGGACATCAGGCCGAGATACATGCGGGGCCCCGCCTCCCATGCCTTCTGGAGCGCCAGGCCGTTCCGGCCGCGGATGTCGATGCGGGAAAGCGCCCCCGTCATGGCGTCGAAGCCGGTCGCGAGCACGAGGTCGTCGAGCCGGTAATCCTTGCCGTCCGCCGTCAGCCCGTCCGCCGCGATCCGGCCGATTCCTTCCCCGCCCAGCGGCACCAGCTCGACATTGGGGCGGTTGTAAGCGGCGTAATAGTCGTCACCGAGGCTGAGCCGCTTGCAGCCGATCGTATGACGGGGCAGCAGCTTCTCCGCGGTTTCGGGATCGTCGACGATCTCCCGGATCTTGTCCCGGACGAACGCCTGCGCCCGCACGTTCGCCTCTTCGTCGATCCCGAAATCGATATACGAGTTGAGGAAGCCGATGCCGCCCTGGTTCCACGCCCGGCCCAGCGCCTCGCGGCATTCTTCCTCCGACACCGAGAGCGCCGACTCCCGGCCGGTCGGCACCGCGAACCCGCCGAACGTCTTCCTGGCGGCGGCCCGGAGCTCCGGATAGCGCGCCTTTATGTCCCGCTGTTCCCCGGCATCCAGCGGCCGGTTGTTCGCTGGAATGACATAGGTGGCGGTCCGTTGAAACACCGTGACATGGGCCGCTTGCCTGGCGATTTCCGGGATCGCCTGCACCGCCGAGGAGCCGGTGCCTATCACGCCGACCCGCCGGCCGGTGAAATCGACCGGCTCGTGCGGCCAGTGCCCGGTGTGGAATATCCGGCCCTCGAAATCGTCGAGCCCCTCGAAATCGGGCCTGTTCGCCGCCGACAGGCAGCCGGTCGCCATGATGCAGTAGCTCGCGAGGAACGTCTCGCCGGTGTCTGTCGCGATCCGCCAGCCGGTGGCTCCCTCGTCGTAGACCGCGGAGACCACGCGGGTGTTCAACCGGATGTCGGGCCAGAGGTCGAACCGGTCGGCCACGTGATTGGCGTAGCGCAGAATCTCCGGCTGCGCCGGGTAGCGCTCGGTCCATTCCCATTCCTGCGAAAGGTCGTCGTCGAACTGGTAGCAATAGAACATGCTCTCGACGTCGCAGCGCGCGCCGGGATAGCGGTTCCAGTACCAGGTTCCTCCGACGCCCGACGCCGCGTCGACCGCCCGCGCGGCCAACCCCATGCCCCGCAGCTTGTGGAGCATGTAGAGCCCGGCGAACCCGGCGCCGACGATCAGCGCGTCGAGTCTGGTCGCGTCAGCCATGGCAAACGGCCCTCTTCACGAAGTCTGTCGCCCCCGGGCGCGTTCGCCGACCGTCTCGCCGAAGGCGCGGAACAGGGCGCGGTTGACCGGGTTGGTTTGCGGATCGTGCTCGGCATGCCACTGGACTCCCAGCGCGAAGCCCGACGCGCCGGCGATACGGATGGCCTCGATGGTGCCGTCTTCCGCCACCCCCTCGACGACGACGCGGTCCCCCGGCTCCAGGATGCCCTGACCGTGGAGCGAGTTGACGCGGACCGTCTCCCGTCCGAACAGCCGCGCGAAGACGCCGCCGGGCACCAGCCGGACCTCGTGGCGGTCGGCGAAAACGACCTCCTGGTCGGGGTGGATCTCCCCGTTCTCCAGCCGGGTGGCCCGGTGGTTCATGCGTCCGGGCAGGTCGCGGATTTCCGGATGCAGGGTGCTGCCGAAGGCGACGCCCATCTCCTGGATGCCGCGGCAGAGCCCGAGGAGCGGGACGCCCCGCTCGACACAGGCTTCCGTCACCCGCAGCGCCACCGCATCCCGGTTCTCGTCGTACGGTTCGTGGCTCGGATCGGGCTCGACGTTGAAGCGCGCCGGATGAACGTTGGACCGCCCGCCGGTCAGCAGAATCCCGTCGACGGCGTCCAGCAGCGACCCGATATCCGTGATGTCCGGTGCGCCCGCGAACATCACAGGCAGGGCGTCGGCGACCTCCGCCACCGCGCGGAGGTTCTTTTCTCCGACGAGCTGCGCGGGGTAACGGTCGTTGACGAGATGTCCGTGTCCGATGACGCCGACCAATGGCCTGGGCATTGTCCTGCTTGCGTCCCCCCGGAAACCCTCCGCGTCGGCAGTTGGTAAAACGCGGAGCCCGCCATGTCCAGATCGCGGCATCGAAGCAGGTTCTCCCGCACGGGACTCGGCGCCGGAGCGTCGCGCCCGATTGCACCCACCGGTGTCCCGTGCCAGCCTTCGGCGGCAGATGCGGGGGCGTTCTTGAAGACCGACTTCAACGCCGAACAGCTCGCCGACCCCGGGATCGCGGCGGCCGACGGCATTCTGAAGACCTGCGTGCATTATGGCTTCTGCACCGCGGTCTGTCCGACCTACGTGCTCACCCGCGACGAAAACGAAGCGCCGCGCGGGCGGATCGACCTCATCAAGGCGATGCTGGAGAAAGGAGGCCGGCCCGACCCCCGGACGGTCGGCCATATCGACAGCTGCCTGTCCTGCAACAGCTGTATGACGACTTGCGCCGTCGACGTGGACTATTTGCATCTCTCCGACATAGCCCGCGCCCATATCGAAGAGACCTACCGCCGCCCGCTCGGCGACCGCCTGCTGCGGGACCTGATCGCGGGGACGATACCGGACCCCGCCCGTTTCACGCGAATGTCCCGTCTGGCGCGCTTCGCCCGTCCCCTCCGGGCTCTGCTGCCGCGCCGCCTGCGCAACCTGGTCGACCTGGCGCCGGCCGCGCTGCCGCCGGCCCCGGACCTGACCGGCGTCCACCTCGCGGAAGGCCCGCGGCGGGGGCGCGTCGCCCTGCTGCAGGGCTGCGTCCAGCAGGCGCTGGCGCCCGAGATCAACGCGGCGACGGTCCGGTTGCTCACCCGCCACGGCTTCGAGGTTACGGTGCCAAAGGGGGCGGGCTGCTGCGGGGCGTTCACCCTCCATATGGGCAAGACGGGGATGGCGACCGAGGCGGCGGCGCGCGTCGTCGACTCCTTGACCGCGGAGCAGAAGGCGGGCGGCCTCGATGCCATCGCGGTCAACGCGTCCGGCTGCGGGACCGTGGTCAAGGACTATGCGCGCGTTCTCGAACGCGATCCGTCGCGGCGTGGCAAGGCCGCTGCACTCGCGGCGATCGCCCGCGACGTCACCGAATTGCTGGCGCCGGAAGAATTGCGCCTGCCGGAGACCGCCGTACCGCTCAACGTGGCTTATCACGATGCCTGCTCGCTGCAACACGCGCAGAAGATCCGCAAGCAACCGCGCGCCCTGCTTCGCGCCGCCGGCTTCGAGGTTAGGGATATCCCCGAAGCCCATTTCTGTTGCGGCTCGGCGGGCGCCTACAACATGCTTCAGCCCGACATGGCCGAAGCCCTGGGCCGGCGCAAGGCCGCCCACGTGGAGAGCACCGGAGCGGCGGCGGTAGCCGCGGGCAATCTCGGCTGCCTCGCCCAGCTCGCCCGGTTCACGGCGCTGCCGCAGCTCCACACCGCTGAGTTGCTGGACTGGGCCACCGGTGGGCCGCTGCCCGCCGCGTTGCGCGATACGGACCTGCCCGCGCCGGTCCCCCGCGCGAGCCCGCCGGGGTCGCCCGAACCGCCGGCGCCGCCGCGGCCGTCCGGGTCCGGCGGTCCGGGCATCTGGTAATCTGGCGCCGCGAGGGGGAATCGAAGCGATGAGCATGGATGGTTTTCTCCGGGCCGCCCAATCCGAGTTGGGCGCGGAGCACGTCAACACGGCGGACGAAACGCTTGCCCGCTATGGGGAGAACACCATGCCCGGCGGGGACCGGAGGCCGGCGGCTGTGCTCTATCCCGGCTCGACCGGGGAGGTCGCCGCGGCGGTCCGCCTCGCTAACGAGCACAGGGTGCCGCTTTTCCCCACCTCCACCGGCAACAACATGGGTCTCGGCACCCGCTCCGCGCCGGCCGAGGGCATGGCGGTGCTCGATCTGGGCCGGCGCATGAACCGGATCCTCGAGATCGACGAGCGCCTCGGCTTCGCCGCGGTCGAGCCCGGGGTGAGCTTCCAGATGCTGGCCGACGAGTTGAAACGGCGGGGCGGCCAATGGATGAATTCCACCACCTCCGGTCCGCCCCAGGGCGGCATGATCGGCAACGCGCTCGACAAGGGTGCCGGCTACGGCCCCTATTTCGACCATTTCGGCTTCAGCTGCGGCATGGAAGTCGTGCTCGGGACCGGCGCCACGATCCGGACGGGCGACGGATCGATCGCGGGCGAAAGCCTGGTCAACTGGCACGTCTCGAAATATTCCTTCGGACCGATCCTCGACGGGCTGTTCGCCCAGTCGAACTACGGGATCGTCACCCGTCTCGGCATCTGGCTGCTGCCCCGTCCCCCGGCGATCCGCTCCTTCCACTTCACATTCCCGGACGACGACGATCTGGAGGCTATCGTCGAGCTGTGCCGGCCGCTCAAGATGTCGAACTTCGTGCCGACGCTGTTTCGCGTCTCCAACGACCTGTACCTGATCGGAAGCGAGGTGCCGAGCCCGGCCTATGCGGCCTCCGGCGGCAGGGAGTCGATCGGCGACGAGGCGCGCAAGGCCCTGCAGGCGGAGCACGGGCTGGGTTCCTGGACCGTCTCCGGCGCGTTCTACGGACCGTCGATGGAGGCGATGGAACCGCAGATCCAGAGGGCGGTCGATCATTTCGGGAGCGCGGGCAAGGCAACCTACATTCCGCATGAGGAGGCGCTGGAGAAGCCGGCGCTGGAATGCGCCATCGCCTCCTTCTCCGGCGAGCCCACCCACACGGAGCTCGGCTTGCTGAAATGGCGTCCCGGCGGCGGCAACGCCTGGTTCACCCCCGGCACGCCGATGGACGGGCGGATCGCCAACGAATTCCAGAAGCTGGGACGCGGCATCTACGAGGCCAACGGGCTCGACTATCAGGTCATGAACGTGGCCGGACCCCGCTTCGCCCGCGGCCTCCACGTGATCTCGTTCAACCGGGAGAACCCGGACGAGTGCGCGCGCGCGGATACCGCCTATCGGGCGCTGGCCGAGGCGTTCTTCGCCCGTGGCGTGGCCGTCGGCCGGGCGCCGATAGACTGGTACGACTTTCACATGGACAAGCTGATGCCGTCCTTCAGGGATGCGTGCGGGGCGATCAAGCGCGCGCTCGATCCCAACGGTGTGATCGCGCCCGGCCGATACGGTATCTACTGACCCGGGTTTCCCGGCGGAAGAGCCTGCGATCTGGACACGCTCTCGCGATATCGGCAGGTTGAGGCGGGCCCCGGCATGCAACCTTATTCGCTCCGTGCGCGGGTCATTCTCCCCGGCTGCGCGATCCCGCCAACGTTCGGAAAACAGAGATGGCAAGTTACGATCCCAGGACGCATCGGCTGATGACTTTCCACGACCGCGCGGCCGCCTTCCGCGACGGCTCCGACACGCCGCGCGCGCTTCTCGAGCGCTGCATCGAGGCCATCGAGGCGCGCGAGGACGAGATCGCGGCGTGGGCCTTTCTCGACCTCGAAGGTGCGCGCAAGGCGGCGGACGCCGCGACCGCGCGCTACCGGGACGGCGCCCCGCTGTCCCCCGTCGACGGTTTGCCCATCGGGATCAAGGACCTGATCGATACCGTCGACATGCCGACCGAGTACGGCTCGACACTATTCGCGGGGCATCGCCCGAAACAGGACGCCGCCGCGGTGCTCGCTCTCAGGGAGGGCGGGGCGGCGATCCTCGGCAAGACGGTCACCGTCACCTTCGGCGGCGGCGATCCGGCCAGGACGCGGAACCCGCACGATACCGCCCGCACCCCGGGCGGCTCGTCGAGCGGTTCCGCCGCCGCGGTCGGCGCGCCCACGATCCCGGCCGCCATCGGCACCCATGCGCGCGGCTCGACGATCCGCCCGGCGAGCTTCTGCGGCGCATACGCGCTCAAACCCACCTTCGGGGCGATCAACCGGCAGGGCGTGTTTTCCGCCGCCGACAGCATGGACCATCTCGGAACCTTCGCCGGCTCGCTCCGCGA
>JAJDVM010000198.1 GCA_022826125.1 Defluviicoccus sp. | reverse complement strand
CTTGCCCGCAGGTTCAAATCTCCCTTCCAGGGTCACCGAATCCGGGAAGGCGGGAGCGATGCAGCGAGACGGAAACGGCCGCGAGCGGGTGCCAGTTCCCCGCGTTGCCGCGAACGACAACACCGCCTCGCGGGCCGGGGCGGGCGGCGGGCCGGAAGCGCGGATCGACGCCGCCGTGATGCGCCTCGCTCGCCTGTTGGGACGCCAGATCGCGCGCGAGCGGTTCCGGCAGTCGCAAGCCGCCAACGACAACGCGCCGGACACGGAGGCGCACGACAGATAGGAGACCCGAGACCATGACCCTTCGCTGTGCGCTCTATGCCCGCTATTCGTCCGACCAGCAGCGGGCGGCTTCCATCGAGGATCAGTTCCGGGTCTGCCGCGAGCACGCCGGGCGCGAGGGCTGGAAGATCGCCGGCGCCTACCGCGACGCGGCGATATCGGGCGACAGCGTGATCCTGCGCCCCGGCATCCAGGGGCTGCTTGAGGACGCGCGTCGGGGGCTGTTCGAGATCGTGGTCGCCGAGGCGCTGGACCGGGTGAGCCGCGACCAGGCGGACGTGGCGACCCTCTACAAGCATCTGCGCTTCGCCGGCGTGATGATCGTCACCTTGGCCGAGGGCGAGATCACCGAGCTTCACGTCGGGCTCAAGGGCACGATGAACGCGCTGTTCCTGAAGGACCTCGCGGCGAAGACGCACCGGGGCTTGCGGGGCCGGGTCGAGGCGGGCAAGTCGGGCGGCGGCATCTGCTACGGCTACGACGTGGTGAGGCAGCACGACGACGCCGGAGAGCCGATCCGGGGCGAGCGCAGCATCGACGAGGCGGAAGCCGAGATCGTCCGGCGCATCTTCCGCGAGTTCGCCCAGGGCACGAGCCCGCGCGCCATCGCGCGGCGTCTCAACGAGGCCGGCGTTCCCGGCCCCAAGGGTAGGCTCTGGACCGATTCCGTGCTGCGCGGCCACGCGAAGCGCGGCACGGGGCTGCTCAACAACGAGCTCTATATCGGCCGGCTGGTGTGGAACCGCCAGCGCTTCATGAAGAACCCGGACACCGGCAAGCGGGTCGCGCGCATCAACCCGCCCGAGGAATGGATCGTGGCCGAGGTTCCCGAGCTTCGCATCGTGGACGACGAGTTGTGGCAGGCCGCGAAGGCCCGGCAGGGGGAAATCTCGAAGAAATACGCGACCGCCATCGCGGCGACGCGTGCGGCGCAGGCGGCCAACCGGCTCAACAGCACCCACCGGCCCCGTTACCTTCTCTCCGGCCTTCTGGAGTGCGGCGTGTGCGGCGGGTCCTACGCCAAGCGCGGCCAGGACCGCTACGGCTGCTCCAACCACGTCATGTCGGGCTCGTGCTCCAACAGCAGGGGCATCCGCCGTGTCGAGATCGAGGAGCGGGTCATGGCGGGGCTACGCGAGAAGCTGATGGTGCCCGAGGCCGCCGCCGAGGCCATGAAGGCGTATGCGGAGGAGACCAACCGGCTCAACCGCGAGCGCCGCGCGTCGGGCGAGACGGACCGCAAGGAGTTGGCCGGGATCGAGAAGAAGATCAAGACCATGATCGACGCCATCGAGGAAGGCGGCTATGTGCGGGGCATGTCCGACCGGCTCCGCGATCTGGAGGCCCGCCAGGACGAGATCAACGAACGGCTGGCCACCGTCCCGACAGACATCCCGGACATTCACCCCAACATCGCCGGCGTCTACCGCCGCAAGGTGGAGCGGCTCGCCGAGGCGCTGGCCGACCCGCGCGACCGCGACGAGGCGGCGGAAGCCATAAGGGGGTTGATCGAGCGCATCGTGCTGACCCCCGGCGCGAAGCGCGGCGAGTTGCACGCCGCGCTCCATGGCGACCTCGGCACCATCATCGAATGGGCCGGGAGCGGCAGCCGGAAAGGAGAGACCGACATCCCGCGAGGCGGAATGTCGGTCTCGGTGGTAGCGGGGGTAGGATTTGAACCTACGACCTTCAGGTTATGAGTTTGCCTAGAAGGATTTCGCCATTTCCCGTCCCTTCACGCCTTTCAGCGCCGGTCATCGTCAATAGTATTATATTACAATGGATTATGTTGGGATTCAAGGCCTGTCAGGCTCGCCAATCGCAAACTTCCACCGTCACCGATTTTAGTTTTCATGATTCCCATGCGATTCCCAGTGTGGTAGGCTGATTCCCAGCAGAGACAGTTTCGGGGATCGCCATGCCGGCGCAGATCAAGATCACCAAGCGGGTCATCGACAGCATCGAATGCGACGGAACCGACCGCTTCTACTGGGACCGGGAGCTCCCGGGGTTCGGGATGCGGGTCCGGGCGTCCGGCCGCAAGTATTTCGTCACCCAGTTCCGGGCCAGCGGCCGGCTTCGCCGCATGACCCTGGGCCCGGTCACGGCGATGACCCCGGAGATTGCACGCAAGCGCGCGATGGCGCTGCTTGCCGAAGCGAAGGCAGGAGGCGATCCCGCCATGCAGCGGGACGCGGACCGGAAGGCGGCAACCGTCAAGCTGCTCGGACAACGGTTCCTCAAGGAGTACGTCCCCGACCATTGCAAGGAGAGCACCGCCTACGAGTACAGGCGTTCGGTCGAACTCTTCATCGATCCCAGGATCGGCAGTCGCAAGGTGACCGAGGTCCAGAGAAAGGACATTGCCGAACTGCATCATGCGATGCGCAAGACACCCTACCAGGCCAACCGCACCCTCGGGGTGCTCTCGAAGATGTTCAACATGGCCGAAGTCTGGGGCCTCCGCTCCGACGGCTCGAACCCCTGCCTGCACGTCAAGCGCTTCAAGGAAGAGAAGCGCGAGCGGTTCCTGAGTGCCGAGGAGTTCCAGCGCCTCGGTGCGGTTCTCGACGAAATCCTCAAGGACGGCTCCGAGACCCGTTCGGCCGTCGTGGCCATCCGCCTGCTGATGCTGACCGGCTGCCGGCTTTCGGAGATCCAGAAGCTGCGCTGGGAGCATGTCGACCTGGACGCCGGCGAGTTGAACCTGCCCGACACGAAAACGGGCGGCAGAGCGATCCCGCTGGCACCGTCGGCGGTGCGGCTGCTGGAATCCCTCCCTCGCGACGACGACAATCCATGGGTGATCGCCGGCCGGAAGTCGTGCAGCCATCTCACCGATCTCCAGCATCCCTGGCGGCGCATCCGGGAGCGTGCCGAGCTGCCCAACGTGCGAATTCATGACCTCAGACATTCGTTCGCGTCCAGAGCCCTGGCGCTTGGCGAAGGCTTGCCGATGATCGGAAAGCTCCTTGGTCACACACAGGTGCAGACAACCGCCAGATACGCTCACCTGGCCCGGGATACCGTGAAGGCTTCCGCCGCGCGTATCGGCGACAGCATCGACAACGATCTGGACGTCTCCGAAGTAACCCCGCCGGCCGGATGAAGGATGTTGTCACTTTTGTCAGCCTGGCGATGTATTCCGTGTCGGCACCATCAGGCCTTTGTCGTTCGGCGGAATATATGTCGCATTCGACCGGATCCCGGCTTCCACCGCATGCCCTATTTGGTCCGAAGATTGCAGCAAATTTCGGACACCGCTTGCATTGTCGGAAATATGTGTCATGTTTCGGACAATGACGGTCGCGATGCAAGATCCCGGATTGCGTTCCCGCCTCCTCGCACGGATGGCGACCGATCCGGATGAGGTCTGGGTTCCCGGTGACTTTGCCGACCTCGGCAATCGCGCCGCCGTCGACAAGACCCTTCAGCGCCTGGTAGTCGCTGGAGACCTGCGCCGTATCGACCGCGGACTCTACGACCGCCCGCGCACCAATGGACTGACCGGACGTCCGACCGTGCCCGACTACCGCGCGGTCATCCGTGCCGTCACCCGCCGGGACCGGGCGCGTACCGTCATCGACGGCATGACCGCCGCCAACGAGCTCGGCCTGACCACCGCCGTCCCGGCGCGCATTGAGGTTCTGGTCGATGCGCGACTGAAACCGATCAGGCTGGGACGGCAGGAAATTCATTTTCGATACGCAGCGCCCAGCCGCCTCTACTGGGCTGACCGACCGGCCATGCGGGTGGTTCAGGCACTGCACTGGATGCAGGATATGCTGTCCCGAGACGACGAACGACAGCGCATCCGCGCCGCGTTGCGCCGCATCTTTGCTGATACCCGACACGGACAGGCGATCCGCGACGATCTGGAAGCAGGCTTTTCCGCACTGCCGATCTGGATGCAGGAGTTCCTGCGCGATCTGCTGGGCCGTGCCGGCGCAGATCGGCCCCCTTCGTGACCGCCGCGGCATACAGGCAGATCGGCACCGCGCCTCCCCGCGATCGCCTCGATCTGTTTCTCGAAGCCGCCAACCGGCTCGGCGCACCGGTCAACAATGTCGAGAAGGACTTCTGGGTCTGCTGGACGTTGAATGCCCTCTATCGCGAGCGACCCGCCGATGGACCCCGCCTCCTCTTCAAGGGCGGCACGTCCCTGTCGAAAGCCTACGGCCTGATCCAGCGCTTCTCCGAGGACATCGACATCACGGTGTTCCGCGACGACCTTGACGAACCGGCATCGGTCGAGGAACTGGAGACCTTGTCGGGAAAGAAGAGGCGCGCTCGCCTCGATGCGATCAGGGATGCGTGTCGTACCTACGTCACCGGGCCGCTCCGGGAATTCCTGGACGAACAGATCGCAGACGCCACCGGCGGCATTGGGCGCATCGAGATCGACGACGCTGATCCCGATGGACAGACATTGCTCGTCTGGTATCCCGAGATCGAACCACGTGACGAAACTTATGTGCGGCCTGCCGTGCGGATCGAGTCCGGGGCAAAGTCGGCCCTCGACCCACACCACCCAGTCACCATCCGGCCCTATATTGCTGAAGATGCCTCCGCTCTTGACCTCGCGGTCCACGGCGTGACCACCATCGACGCTGCCCGCACCTTCTGGGACAAGGTGGTGATCGCACATGGCCTGCGCCGTTGGCATGAGCGGCGTGGCGTTCTCCGACAGGAAGGACAGCGGGTCTCACGACACTATTACGATCTCCACTGTCTCCTTCGCTCGGTGGCTGGCAAGCCAGCCTTGGCAGACCGAACTCTGGGGGCCGATTGCGTCCGGCACGCGCGCATGTTCTTTGATCGGCCCGATTACGACCTTTCTTCGGCGGTGCCAGGGACATTCGCAATCGCGCCGACCGAAGCGATGGTTGCAGCCCTCACCCGCGACTACACCAATATGACTGCCATGATCTTTGGCGAGGCCCCTGTCTTCGAGGAAATCCTGGAGTCTGCCGACCGGATTGAATGGTCGTTGAACAGCCGAGACAAAGCCAAGGGGCGCCAAACCTAGGGGATTACAAAGAAAGTTTGACATTCGTATCAACAAGAAAAAAGCAAAGCGAATTTGCCCATATCGCTGCGCAACACTTGACAAGAACTGTGCCGGTCAATTTACCGTAGCGCCGCGCAAAAGGGGAAAACAGTGGAATGGTCACTAGACGCACGCTCAAGACTCTCGTGGTTATCGGCACCGCTTGCGTGATTCTTGCAAGTATTTGGTACCCGGCAATCTTCGATCCGATCTTCCACTTCTTTGCGGATTGGTGGCGCGAAATCGCAACAGCAATTGCTGTAGTCTCCGCGTCCCTAGTGGTTGCATGCATCTGGTTTGGGAAAGAAGGTGGGATTCCATCGCCCGCATGCTGCACAGATGTGACCGATGATTGCCAAAAGAAGAAATACGATGCCCTACCGGACCCGTACCCAACGACATACCGGGAAGAGGATTCCATCACGGGATTTAAGTGCAAGTCTCATCTGCACATCCTGCGGCTGAAGCAGCGACCGGGGCGTATCGGTACCGATCGGGAGGCGCAATACGTCGTCGGCAAGGATTACGCCGTGTGCTACCAGTTGAAGGGTAAATCGTGGCAGACGATCAGCGTGCCGAGAGGGACGTTGACCGATCTAGCATCCGTTCCCCGACTATTCCGCTTCATTGTCGGGCGCGTCGGTCCTCATCTGGAGGCTTCGATCATCCACGACTACCTCTACGTCGCTTGGCAAGTGAAGAACAAGAGTCCCACCGACGCAATGCGACGTTTCGCAGACGACTTGTATCTGGCGGCAATGCAGGAGGCTGGTATGGGTTGTAAGGCGCATCTCATTTACCGGGCCGTCCGGTTCGCCGGCCGATGCATCTTCTACGGCCGCAACCCGGAGCCCTGGATTTTGTGTGACGAGAAGCTTCCGGCGTGCTGCATAAGTGCTGAGAATGGGCCGGACCGTGAAAGTCGGCCATCCGGAAATGACGTGTGAATTCGTTGGGGCAGCATGCTCCCTTGCCCGCGTTCTCCGCATGTCCCCACGTCCACCCGCACGCGGTTGGGTTAAGGGCGTTGGTCTGGTCTGCTTCGAGTTTGCTGCCAAGGTCTGCTAACCGACAAGGCACCTGCACCTGCACCTACACCGTCAACCTTTCCTTGTAGTCTCCAAAAGGACCATACCAACAATGGCACGACTCGGGTTGAGCGGCAATCACCTCTGAGTGCAACCGGTCGATCTATTGCCAACAGTTAAACGACGCAGTACCGTCCTCTATACCGTCGGCGCTTTGCACCTTGTAGCGCAATTCGCATACGGTGCCACGATCCAATTTGGGGTACTGAAAGGTCGCAACAGACCGGTTGAGATAAAACGTTTTTTGTTGGTTTGGCCCGATTGTTAGCGCTGATAATCCGGAACCATCAGCTGCATTAAAGAAGTGATCAATACTATGGATTTCTCTCCCGCTTTTTTCCTTAACCGTAATGGTCGCATTTCGTTGCAGTGTTGCAGTAGCTGTACCCACATTAATAACATATGCTTGCATACCGCCCGGTGCGAAATAAGCGGAAACTTGAACGTCAGCTTTGGGCGCTGCCCGCCATGCAACCACAATGCTCCTTAGATCGGGGGCCACGATACCCAATACGGAAGCAAGTGCCAAGAGAAGGGGCAAGGTCGAACTCGCAAAGATTAAATTTCGCCTTAATCGTCCTTGATAACTTTGGCAATGCTTGCACTTAGCCGCCCCAACTACAATTGGTTCTCGGCAAACAGCACATGAAATGGCGCTTGGACGGCCTGCTCCTTTCGTTATGGCTTGTTCATGCTCGGTTGGCATAGTTTTTCTCCAACACGCATTGTCTCATCGCAGGAGGACGAAACCAGTCTTGTGACGATGCACCATCTTCTTGCCAGATACGCCATCCTTGTACCCGACAGGCAGGTTGGGAGACCTCAAGTCCCTGCATTCGTTGACGCTTCCCTAATCTCCGCATGGGATCCTCGCCACGCCCGTCATCGCATCGAAACCGGCCGGATTCAACCCCAGGTCCCCCGCTGTCGTCGCCTGTCGTTCGTTCCGGGCGAAAAGCGACCGAATGGATCGTAGAGGTGGCGCAGACTCCGGCCCTCCAGGATTGCTGCCAGCGCGGTTCCCAGCCGGCCGGGGTTGGTCCACCAAATGGCACATGCCGATCTTCCCCTCTCCGCCGCCCTCCTCAGTGCGCGGTTTCCTTTCCGATTCCGAACAGCTTGGGATCGAACTGCACGAATCGGTCGAACAACGCCGTCTTGCGCCACTCGCCGTGGCCCGTCCGAGTCGCATCCTCGCCGCGGCACTCGACCAGTCCGAACCAGCGCAACGGCCGCAGCAGACGCAGCACGAACAGCACCGGCGCCACCCACTCCGGATTGCGCAGCACGGCCTCGTCCGGCAGCACGCTGAGACGCATCAGGCTTTCGGTATCCTGCCACCGGTCCCCGGTCGTCGAGAGAGACCACAGTGCCAGGCCGATTTGCGGCTGGGGCCAGTTGCCGCACTCGGGCTCGCCGAACAGGCTGAGGCTCACCTCCCAGAAGCAGTTCCTGAAAAAGTTCCTCTGGACACGTTCCCGCGCGCCCCTGAGCACATGGCGCCCGGTTCCCCCGACCCGGAGCCTGCCTGCTTTTCGGATCAGCAGGCTGTCCATCGTCACCAGCTCCCTGAGCAGCCGCAGTTCCTCGACGTAACCTTCCCGCAGCCGCTTGCCCGCGCGCCATTTCTCCTCGAAAAGGCAGCCCGGCCAGTCCATTGCTTCGCGCATGGCCGATACGGTTTTAAGGGGCAGATTGCCACGGGCTGTGAGTTCCAGACCGTCCGCCTCCTCGGCGGCGCGCATCAGCACGAATGCGTTCTGCACCATCGGCGACCGGGCGATCTCTTCGTCCGTCAGATCGAACGCCAGGCGGAGCGCCCCGTCCTCCCAGGCCGGCATGCCGCGCAGTGCATCGATCCGGTCCGCCTTGAGGCTGGCCCAGGTCGGCACCACGCCATTCAGCCACCGATCATAGACGGGCGGCATTCCCGCAATGCGCAACATGTCGAACGCCATCTCCCTTTCTTCCCACCCTCCCGCCAACCGTATCGGCCTGACGGGTTCCCAGGCGCTGTCCGCCGGAGGCCGGCGTTCCTCGACTGTCGGTCCGGCCGCGTCAATCCCCAGGCCGCCACAGCCCGGAACTCCCAATCATCGTCCTGTCGGGCGTGACCCAGATCCTCACCGTATCTTCCCGCCGCCCGCAACGGTAGCCGCAACCCTGCCGGGCTGACTGCCGGATCCGGCCGGTTCCGCTCGACACGTCGCTTTTGCTGCGCGCACAGTCGGCCGCCTTCATTCCACGTCCGGTCAACGACCTCCGCACAGGCGGCCACTGCGACCGCCACACTGCCCGCGGCCTCCACAACCGACGTTGCCAGGAAGGTCATGGTCGCCTTCCCGACGCGGGTATGGACGGCGCCGACCTCGGCGCCAACGGACGGTGCACGACGACGGAAGGAGGCAGAGGCCGGCGTCTTCCGGACGCATTGCGGGGCCGCAGAGCGGGTCCCCGCGCCGCCATCCGGGAGGCCGATCCATGTCCGTCAAACTCGCCGATATTCCCGTGCCGCCCGAGTGCCGGGAGGCGGTCCGCGCCGGCGCTCTCGTCGCCATCAATACCAGCGGCGGCAAGGACAGCCAGACCATGACGATCCTGCTGTCCCGGATCGTGCCGCGCGCCCAACTGGTGGCCGTTCACGCCCCGCTCGGCGAAGTCGAATGGCCGGGCACGGTCGAGCATATCGGGGCGACCCTGCCCGCCGGCGTGCCGCTGATATTCGCGCCCGTTGCATCCGGCAAGTCGCTGCTCGACCGCGTCGAGGAACGCGGCAAATTCCCGGGTATCCGGCAGAGATGGTGTACCGCGGAGTACAAGCGCGGGCCGATCGAGCGCGAGCTGCGGCGGTATCTGAAGGCCCATCCGCGCTTCGGCGGACGTCTGGTGAATTGCCTCGGCATCCGGCGCGACGAGAGCGCCGCGCGCGCCAGGCGCGTCCCCTGGCGGCGCAACGAGCGCATGAGCGTCGCCGGGCGCGAGGTCTTCGACTGGCTGCCGATCTTCGACCTTTCCACCGACGACGTCTTCCGCGTCATCCGCGACGCCGGCCAGTCGCCGCACTGGATCTACCGCCACCTGTCGCGGTGCAGCTGCTCGTTCTGCATTTTCTCGTCGCCGTCGGACCTGCGGACGGCGGCTGAACTCCGTCCCGGTCTCTACCGGCGCTATGCGACGACCGAACGCCGCATCGGCCACACGCTGTCGCCGACGGGCAGGCCCTTGCCGGAGTTGACCGGCATTGCGCCTGCACGCCGCCCGGAAGACCCCGCCGACCCGGACCGCGTCTGACAGACCCGCGGGCCGGCACAGCCGCGACACGCCGGGATGACGCCCGCCCCGCGCGCCGCGCACCGGCGACATGCCCCGAAGCACAAGGAGAGGAGGCCGGCCCTGGCCGGGCGAAGGTCGGGCGCCCGGAGGGAGCCCGCGCCGCCATCTCGCCATTCCGGAGGCCTGCCCATGACCCAACCCGCCGCCATCTCCGCGGACTACACGCTCCGCCCGAGCGAGGTCGCCGCGACCCTTGCCCTTCTCGTCGAAGCCCGCCAGCCGGCGATGCTCTGGGGCGCCCCGGGCACGGCAAAGTCGATGATCGCCCAGCAGGTCGCGGACGACGGCAACCGCCGGTATGTCGACGTCCGGGCGCTGCTTCTCGACCCCGTCGACCTGCGGGGCATCCCCTGGCGTGACGCCGACGGCCGCACCCGCTGGGCCCCGCCGGTATTCCTGCCCCCCACGAACGACACCGGCCTCTGGCTCATCAACCTCGAAGAGCTGCCGTCCTGCGTGCCGATGGTGCAGGCGGCGTTGTATCAGCTCGCGCTCGAACGCAAGGTCGGCGAGTACGAGCTGCCCGAGGGCGCATCGCTAATCGCCTGCGGCAACCGCGAGGGCGACCGCGGCGTGGTCCACCGCATGCCGACCCCGCTCGCGTCGCGCTTCGTCCACCTGGAGATCCGGGTCGACGCCGACGACTGGCTGGCCTGGGGGGCGGCCAACGGCATCGCGGCCGAGGTGCTGTTCTTCATCCAGCTCGAACCGACGCTTCTCCACCAGTTCGACCCGCAGTCGAAGGAGAAGGCGTTTCCGTGCCCGAGGACGTGGCATTTCACGAGCAACATCGTGCATCGCCGCAACGGCCTCGACCCGTCGGTCGAGCGCGCACTGCTGCGCGGCACCATCGGCGAGGCCGCCGCGGTCGAGTTCGCCGCGTTCCTCAAGGTCTGGCGCGAGCTGCCCCATCCCCGCGCTGTCATCGGCGATCCCGGGAACGCCGACATCCCCGAGAATGCGAGCGCGCTGATGGCGCTCTGCGGCTCGCTCTACCGGATGGCGAGCGACGTCAACTTCGACGCCATCGTGACCTATGCGGCGCGGCTCAGGCGCGAGGTCGGCGAGTTCCTCGTGGGCTCCTGCGTGCGCCGCGAGCCGGGGTTGCAGCGCTCGCCCGGCTTCATCCGCTGGGCCGCCGCCAGGACCCAATGAGGGAGGAGCCCATGGTCTGGCGCATCGGCCACTACCCCGCCGGCGCCGCGCCGTCGCGCGACTACGCGGTGCGGGCACCCAGCCTTGCTGCCGCCAAGCGGAAGCTCGCCGCCGCCCTCGACGTCCCCCTGTGGACGCTCCGTTAGCCCGAGAGGAGAGAGCCCATGAACCTCACCGACGACGCCATGCAGGTGTCCTTGCGCATCACCGCCTGGTCCGGCCGGCTTTACGACCGCCAGGCGAGCAACCACGTCGCCGTCCACCACGAAGCCTCGACCAGCGCCGGGCGCTACAACAAGCGCCTGCTGCCCAAGACCGCCCTGGCCGCACTCACCGCGACGGTCAGCGCATGCAGGACCGCGCATTACGAACAGACCCTGCCGTGGGACGACCAAGGCTCGCGGCTGCTGACCGTCGCCAACTACGAGCACTACACGGAGCTCATGGACGGGTTCCGCGAGCGCATGGTGCGCGACCGCGCCCGTTTCATCGAGGACTACGACAACAATGTCGACCAGGCCCGGCTCGACCTCGGCAAGCTCTTCCGCATCGAGGACTATCCCTCCAAGGAGGCGCTCCAGGGCAAGTTCTCGATCCGCTACCGCATCACTCCGGTGCAGGACGCCGAGCAGTTCATGGCGAAGCTCGCGACCGACGACGTGGACCGGGTCAGGCGCGACATCGAGAGCCAGATCGAGGAGCGCCTGCACGATGCGGTGGGCGATCTCTACCGCCGCTTCGGCGAGGCGGTCGAGCGGGTCTCGGAGCGGCTGCGGGAAGACGAGAACGGCAAGCCGCTGGTGTTCCGGGATTCGATGATCTCCAACATCCGCGACCTCGTCGACGTGGTGCCGCGCCTCAACATCTTCGGCGACGACGAGCTCGCGCGCCTCTGCGAGCAGGTGAAGGACAAGATCGCGAGCGTCGAGCCGGACGCGCTCCGGCCGTCGAAGTCCTTCGATCCCGTGGCGCGTGCGCGGGTGAAGCGCGACGCCGACGAGCTGATGGAGAAGTTCGCGGGCTACTTCGCGGCGCCCGCCGAGCCGGTGCGGGAGGCCGCGTGATGGCCGCCCGCGTCCTCCAGGAATCCGCTCAGCGCGTGAGCGACGGCGTGACCGAGCTTCTGCGCAAGCAGCCCTTCTTCGGTAGCCTCGCGCTCAGGCTCCCACTCAGGGCCGACCCGAGCCGGGAGACGCTGGCGAGCGACGGGCGCGAGATCCGCTACTCGCCCCGATGGGTCGCGGCCACCGATGCGCATGTCATCGAGACCGCAATGGCGCGCGTGGTCATGGCGTGCGCACTGAAACACCACACCCGCAGGGGCGGGCGCGATCCCGAGCGCTGGCAGATGGCCTCGCAGCTCGTCACCCACGCGCTCATTCGCGACGCGGGCTTCACCCTGCCGCCCGATGCCGAGGCGCTGGAGGGGGTGAGCGTGGAGGAGGCATACGACCGCCTGCCCGAGCCCGGGGAGGACGACGCCGGCGACAGTAATTCGCCTCCGCCCGGCGGTGCCATGGGCGCCCCCGCGACCGGCCAGCCCTCCGGCGCCGGCGACGCGGACGATGATTCGTCCGACGACCCGGCCGGCGCGTCGGATGACGGTGACGGACAGGGCCAGGGCGATCCCGGCGATGACGACCAGGACGGGAACGGACCCGGCGGGGACGGGCAGAACCGCGATGACGGTTCCGATGCGCCGGCAAGCCACGATCCCTCCGGAACCGGCGAGATCATGGACGCCGGTGCCCGGGGCGGCGGCGACGGCGATGCCGGCGAGACGCCTATGGACGTCATCGCCGAAGAGCAGGCGTGGGACGAGGCCATGCACCAGGCCATGAACCTCGCCCGCGCCGAGGGCAAGTTGCCGGGCGGGGTCGAGGAGACG
>JAJDVM010000060.1 GCA_022826125.1 Defluviicoccus sp. | reverse complement strand
CACGCGAACGTGATCTGGAACGATTCCAACAACGGCGCGTCGGGCGCTGCCAAGAACGAGAACACCGGCACCGCGCTGGTGTCCGGGATCTCGGTGAAGTTCTAGTCTCCGACGCTTTTTCGGGACCGGCGCAACCGGCCCTGGATCACTTTCGAAGGGCGGCGCAAGCCGCCCTTCTTTTTTCCTTTCCGCTTCCCGCCGTCATTCAATGCATTTTTTCGACCGGGCACGATCGCAGCCTGCCGTCGCAGTATCGCCCCTCACCCCGACCCTCTCCCGGCGGGGAGAGGGGGATTCGCGCGGCGCCGCTCCCGCTCTCCCCCTCCCCTCGCGCTCGCGGGGGAGGCCGAGGGAAGGCGGCTTGATCGGGGCTCCGGCCCACAACCCTGGGTGGCGTCATCACCTCGTTTCCGTACGCGTGCCGTAAACGCGGGCGTTGTCCCCGGGCCGATGCAGGGGCCATACTCTTCCCCGGAGGGAAACGTCCGGGCGCGGCGACGCGACCCGGCGCAACAGGGAGACAGCACGATGAAGACGCTTACCCGATTCCCCGGCCGCGCGGCATGGATCGCCGCGGGCGCGCTCGCCGCGCTCGCCGTGCATCCGGCCTCGGCCCAGCATACCCACGAGATCAAGATCGGCTTCGTCACCATCAACGACTCCAACCACGTGTCCTCGCAATGGCTCAAGGAGGCGCTGGAGAAACGGACGAAGGGAAAGCTCAAGGTCAGCATCTTCCCGGCCGCCCAGCTCGGGATCATCCCGCGTCAGCTCGAGGGCATTCAGCTTGGCACCCAGGCGTTCTTCTTCACCCCGCCCGGGTTCTTCCAGGGCATCAACCCGGCCTTCCAGGCGCCCGACGCGCCCGGCATGTTCGATTCGCACTGGCATCAGCATCTGACGATGAACGAGCCCAGCGTGCGCGCCATGTGGGACAAGCTCGGCGAGAAGGCCGGTATCGTGCCGGCCTATATCTGGAGCGCGGGCGTGGGCGCGATCGCCTCGCGCGAGCCGATCCGGACGCTCGCCGACCTCAAGGGCAAGAAGCTCCGCGTGCTCGCCACAAAGATGGAGATCGCGCTGATGAAGACGTTCGGCGCGGCCGGCATCCCGATCCCGTACTCGCAGGTCGTCCCGTCGATCCAGAAGCGGGTGGTCGACGGCGCGCGCAGCGCGATCATCGTCATGGGTCCGTCCAAGTTCTATACCGTGGCGAAGTACCTGACGCGGACCGCCGGCGGTTATATCCCGGTCGCCGCCTATGCCAGCCTGGCGCGGATGAAGAAGCTGCCCAAGGATATCCAGACCGCGATCTGGGAGGAGGCCGCGAAGCTCACCGACCCGACGGTCGAGGTGGCGATCGAGATCACCCACCATTGGGAGAAGCAGTGGGTCAAGGAGGGCGGCGAGGTGATCGATCTCTCCGACGCCGACCGCGAGGAGTTCTTCCGCCGCGCAAAGCCGCTGGGCGACAAGATCCTCGGCAGCAACCCGAAGATCGCCCCCATGTACGAGCTCATCAAGGCGGCGGCGGAGAAGACCCGCGCGGCCGCGGCCGAGAAGCACAAGGCCACGATGATGAGGCTCGACAAGAAGTAGAGTTGCCCGCGGACGGCGGTGCGTCCCTCGATACGGCGCTGGAGCGCCTACTCGGGATGAGGAAAAAACATCCTTACCCTGAGTAGCCCCGGACTTGATCCGGGGCGTATCGAAGGGCGGCCCATCGCCCCGGGCCCAGCGCCCGAATAACCTTTCCATCCGGGTCGGATACGTTTCGGGAGACGGCGCCATGCGCGACCGGATCGAGGTCTTTGAGGGCGACATCACGACGCTTGCGGTCGATGCCATCGTGAACGCGGCCAACACCGCGCTGCTCGGAGGCGGCGGCGTCGACGGCGCCATCCACCGGGCCGCGGGACCGCGTCTGCTGGAGGAATGCCGCGCGCTCGGCGGGTGCGAGACCGGCGATGCCAAGGCGACCGCCGGCTACGACCTTCCGGCGCGCTTCGTGATCCATACCGCGGGCCCGGTCTGGCGGGGCGGAGACCGCGGAGAGCCCGCGCTGCTCGCGAGCTGCTACCGCCGCTGTTTCGAAATCGCGGAGGAAACGGGGATCGCCTCCATCGCGTTTCCGGCGATCTCCACCGGCGTCTACGGATACCCGCTGGAGGAGGCCGCCCGCATCGCGGTGGGCGAGACGGCGCGGCACCTCGAACGCGGCAGCGCGCTCGACAAGGTCGTGTTCGCCTGTTTCGGGGCGGAGGCCGCGGAGATGTACGCCGCCGCGCTCGACGATATCCTGCCCGGGTGACCGCCGCCGACCGAACCGAGAGAACCCTTGGGGAGCAAGCATGATTTTCACCTCCGGGCCGACCATCTCGGCCAATCCCAACCCGCGCGTGCCGCTCGCCGCGGTGGTCGAATTCGAGACCGACGCGGTGTCGCGGGCGGTCGTCGAGGTATCGTGCGGCGGACGGGCGTGGTGGGCGCGGACGGACGGGATTCCGCGCACCCGGCATCGGGTGGCTCTGGTCGGCATGCGTCCCGGTGAGACCTGCACGGCGAGGGTCGCTGCGGAAGACGCCGGCGGCAACCGCATCGAAGCCCCCGCGCCGCTCGCCTTCGCCGCGCCGCCGCTGCCCGACGAGTTCCCGCCCTTCGAGGTGACGATTTGCGCGCCGGAAAAGCGCGAGCCCGGCGTCATGCTGTTCAACATCCGCCATTCGCCGGCCTCGGAGCACCTTCCCGATTTCGGAGTCGTCGTCGCCGTCGACCGCGAGGGCGAGGTGGTCTGGTACTACCGCATCGACGAGGCGGTGGGCGACGTGCGCAGGCTGGCCAACGGCAACATCCTCTATGTCGCCGACGGGCGGGTCTGCGAGATCGACCTGCTGGGCGACACGGTCGCGGAGTGGTACGCCGAAGGCCGCTGGAAGGACAGGATCCCTCCCGCCGGCGCGACCCCGGTGGCGACCGGGATGTTCCATCACGCCGTCATCGAGCTGCCGTCGGGGAACATCGCCGTTTGCAGCATGGAGATCCGCGATATCGAGGGGTTCCCGCTGTCGGAGGAAGAGCCGCACGGGGACACCGAGACGGCGTGCGTAGTCGGCGACGTGATCGTCGAGTTCGCGCGCGACGGATCGGTGGTCCAGGAGTACCGCCTCCTGGATATGCTCGACCCGCGACGGGTGTGCTACGGCAGCCGCGCGGCCTACTGGGTGCGCCGCGGCTATCCCGGCACCTGCGACTGGAGCCACACGAACGGGCTCGCCTGCGACGGCGAGGGGATCGTCGCCTCGGTGCGCCACCAGGACTGCCTGATCCGGATCGACCGGGAGAGCGGCGCGCTCGACTGGATTCTGGGGACGCCGGCCAACTGGCGCCCGCCCTGGTCGGACCGCCTGCTGCGGCCGGCCGATGGGCTCGAATGGCCGTTCCACCAGCACGACTGCTCCCTGACGCCGGCCGGCACCGTGATGTGTTTCGACAACGGCAACCACCGCGTCACGCCCCCCGACGCCAAGCCGGACGACGCCGGTTGCTACAGCCGGGCGGTCGAGTTCGCCATAGACCGGGAGACGCGGACCGTGCGTGAGGTCTGGTCGCGCGGACCGGAGCACGATCGCACCTACTCCACCTTTCAGAGCGGCGCGTACCGCCTGCCGCGAACCGGCAACACGTTCATCGACTACGGCGGGGTGTGCACGGTGGACGGTGTGCCGTCGGGGCAGGTCTATGCCGGCCACTGCAAGGCGCGGCTAATCGAGGTCATGCCGGGATCGCCCGGAGAAACCGTGTTCGAGATGATCGTGAACGACCGCTCCGAGGAAAGCCCGGTCGCCTGGTCGTCGTTCCGGGCCGAGCACTTTCCGGACTTCGGCACCGGCTGAGTCATCGGAGGAGGACGCACGATGGAACTGCGCCTCGACCGCCTTCACCACGGCTACGGGCCTGTCGAAGTCCTGCGGGACATCGATCTCGACATACCGGCGGGACGGATCGTCTGCATCGTGGGGCCGTCGGGCTGCGGCAAGTCGACCCTGCTCCGGCTGATCGGCGGGCTGGAGCTCCCGGACCGGGGCAGCGTGATCCAGATAGGCGAGGCGCCGCCGGATTCCCTGAACCCGCTGACCTACATTTTCCAGGACTTCGCGCTGCTGCCCTGGCGCACGGTCGAGGGCAACGTCCGGCTGGTATTGGAAGACCACGGCTTCGCCAGCGAGAAGTGCGAACAGATCGTGGACGACGTTCTGTCGCGCACCCGGCTGTCGGAGTTCCGCGACGCCTTCCCGCGGCAGCTCTCCGGCGGCATGAAACAGCGCGTCGCGATCGCCCGCGCGCTTTCCGTCTCGCCGGCGTTCCTGCTGATGGACGAACCTTTGTCATCGCTCGACGCCCAGACGCACGAACTGCTGATGGACGATCTGATCGATCTCTGGACGCGCGAGCGGTTCTCCGCCGTCTACATCACCCATAACCTGCAGGAAGCGGTCCGGCTGGGGCACCGGGTGGTGGTTCTCTCGCGCCGACCCGGCACGGTTCGCGAAATTCTCGAGATCGACCTTCCGCTCGAAGCGCGCGAGGGCCGCGCAGCGGAGCTGGAGCCTCATCGGCGGCACCTCTGGCGGTTGATCCGGGACGAGGCGCAGGCGGCTGAGATGGAGCTGGTCGATGACTGACTCCGCGGCGGGCAGACCGGTTTCCTTCCGGGGCGGCGGTTTCGTCCCCCGGCCGATCGGCGTCGTCGGGCCCCTGGTGTTCATCGCCGTCGTCGGGCTCTGGGAAACCGGGTCCCGTACCGGGCTGATCCCGCCGCTGGTGCTGCCGGCGCCGTCGGAGGCGCTGGCCGCCCTGGCCCATCTGGTGGAAACCGGGCTGCTCTGGAAGCACCTCGGCGCGTCCCTGCAACGGCTGCTGGTGGGCTGGTCGCTGGGAACCGTGGCCGGCATCGCCGTCGGCGTCTCCATCGGGCTGTTCTCGCTCGCCCGGGCCGGGCTGGCGCCGGTGGTCGCGGCGATCTTTCCGATCCCGAAAATCGCCCTTCTGCCCCTCTTCGTGATCTGGTTCGGAATCGGCGAGGGTTCGAAGATCGCGACCATTCTCTTCGGGACCTTCTTCCCCACCGTGATCGCGACATACGGCGGCGTCGACAATGTCGACCGGAGCCTGATCCGGATGGGCCAGTCCTTCGGACTCACATGGTCGTCGATCGTGCGCAAGATCATCCTGCCGGGCGCGCTGCCGGCGATCCTGCCGGGATTCAGGATTTCCGCCGCCATCGCGATTGTGCTCCTGGTCGCCGCGGAGATGATCGGCGCCGAATTCGGTGTCGGCGCCTACATCCTGCTCGCCGGCAACCTGATGGCGACCGACGAGTTGATCGCCGGCGTCGCGATCCTGTCCGTCATCGGCCTGACCGTGAACTGGTCGATCGCCCGGGCAGAGCGTTTCCTGCTCAGGTGGCGCCTGTGACCGGGCAAGCGCGCTCCGATGCGACCTGCTTCAGGATCTCGCGCAGGTGCCGGAACGGAGAGAGACCCTCGGCGGCGCGACGCCAGACGATCCCGGTGCGATAGCTGTATCGTCCCAGCTCGACCGGCAGGGGCCTGAGCTCGGGCTCCCGTATGCTCGCGAGGAACTGGAGGGGCAGCCATGAGAGGTAGGGACCCCTTCCCAGCATGAAGAGCCCGGTTGCCCGGGTGCGGACG
Organism: Defluviicoccus sp.; assembly: GCA_022826125.1. Taxonomy (GTDB): domain Bacteria; phylum Pseudomonadota; class Alphaproteobacteria; order MPNO01; family MPNO01; genus MPNO01. The sequence continues at coordinate 2,345 of JAJDVM010000060.1, read as the reverse complement.
ATCGTCCTCACCCGCTTGCTCGTCCGCCGGTAAAACTCGTCCATGACCCCGGTGACGGAGGGGCGGTCGTTCAGGCGGTCCGAGACCCCCGGAACCGGTCCGTCGTAGTCGATCCAGGGGTAGTTCGCGAGATCCGGGAGCGCTACCGGCCCATGGTGAAGCGGATGATCCTTGTGGGCGACGATGCCCGACGAGACCTTCAGGAAGCCCCGGCATGCCAGAAACGGGGGAAGCGGATCCTGGACGTCGACCCCGCCGCAATGGATGTCGCTTTCCGCGTGGGTCAGCCGGCGTATACCTTCGCTCGCGTTCGCCGTCCGCAGCTCGATCTCGATGCCGGGATAGGCCTCGTGGAACCGGCCGACCGTATCGGGCAGGACGGCGTACATCCAGGTCGGATCCGCCGTCACCCGCAGACAGCCCGTGCGGCCGGAAACGGTGTCCTGGATCCTGACTTCCGCGATTTCGATTTCCCGCAATACGTCGCGCGCCAGGTCGGCGGCCACGCTTCCGAGCTCGGTGAGGCGGACGCCCGTCGGAACGCGCTCGAAGAGCCGCCCTCCGAACTGGTCCTCGAGCTTGGCGATCACGCGGGACAACGCCGGCTGGGTGATCCCAAGCCGGTCCGCCGCCGCGAGGATCTTGCCCGTTTCCGCGACCGTCAGGAACTTGGTCAGATCGCTCCGCTTTTCGAACATGGTGCCGGGCCTCGATTCAAGGTCGCCGAAGCGGCGACTTCCCGGTATTCATGTATGAATTTTCGGTCGCCCGTCTCATACCGATTTCGGATCGGCGCGATAAACGCCCGCAATGCTCGCGGCACACCTCCGGAGTGCCGAGAAGGGAAGCACCGCCATGACGGATACCCCCGGGGCGCTGGAAGCGGAGCGGCAGGCCGCTCCCCGATATCCCGCCATCGACGCGGACGGCCACGTCCACGAAGAAGACGCGATGTTCGCCGACTATCTGGAGCCCGCCTTCCGCGGCCGCACGCTCGGATGGGCGCTCAATGCCGACAGGAACCGCAGGTTCGTCGTCGACGGCGAGGAACACCCGCCGTTCCCGAAGGAAATCTCGGTGCGCAAGCCGATGCCGGCCGAGAGCCGCATCAAGGTCCTCGACAAGGAATGCATCCGGCTCGCGGTGCTCTACCCGTCCGCCGCCCTGGTGGCCGGCTACATGGAGGCCGGTTTCAGCCATGCGGCGATGCGGGCCTATAACGGCTGGATGTCGGACTGGTGCGGCGCGTTTCCCGACCGCCTCAAGTTCGCCGCGCCCGTGGCCTTGCACGATGTCACGGAAGCGGTCCGCGAAGCGCGCCGGGCCGTCGCCGATCTGGGCGCGGTCGCGGTCACGGTCCGCCCCAACCCGGTCGGCGGGAAACGGCTCGACCATCCGGACCGGGAGCCGCTCTACGCCGCCGTCGAGGAGCTGGGCGTCCCGCTGGTGGTCCACGAATCGACCGGCGATCCGGCGACCGCGGGCGGCGACCGGTACGGCGGGATGATGCGTCCCGAGAGCTATGTCTTCCACCACGTCGTCTCGCATCCCTTCGAGCAGATGATGGCGGCGATGGCGCTGATCTGCGGCGGCGTGCTGGAACGCCACCCGAAGCTCAAGGTCGGTTTCTTCGAAGCCGGGTGTTCGTGGGCGCCCTACTGGATCTCGCGGCTCGACGACCATTTCGAGCACCCGAGGCTCGGCGGCTACATGGACGGCCTCGCCATGCGCCCGAGCGAGTATTTCCAGCGCCAATGCGTCGTGACCTGCGATCCGGGCGACCCCACGGTTCCCCTCGCGGTGGAAGGACTCGGCGCGGACAAGATCCTGTTCGCGACCGACTATCCCCATTTCGATTCGGGCGCGGGGCCGGTGAACGAATTTCTCGAGGCGGCGCCGCTCCACGAAGCCGCGCGGCGGCGGATCCTCTGGAGCAATGCGGCGGAGTTCTACGGGTTGTCGCTCGACTGAGCGGGCCGGCTCAATCCATCAGCCCGGGGAGCCACAGCACGGTGCCGGGGAAGGCGATCATCACCGCCATGACGATCAGGTTCAGCCCGACAAAAGGGAGCGCCGCGCGGTAGACGTCGTTCATCGTCGTCGAGGGCGACGCGATCCCCTTCATCACGAATAGCGACAGGCCGAAGGGCGGCGAGATTGTCGCCATCTCGAGATTGAGGACCATGATCGCGCCGAACCAGACCGGGTCCCAGCCCATCGCGGCGACGATCGGCATGAAGATCGGGATGGTCACCATGACGATGGAGGTCTGCTCGATGAACATGCCGAGGAAAATCACCGCGAGCTGCATCAGGATCAGGATGACGATGGGGTGCACCGGCAGG
>JAJDVM010000203.1 GCA_022826125.1 Defluviicoccus sp. | reverse complement strand
CGAAGCTGGAGGAGGCGCGCATGGCCGACATGGGGCTGGAGGAGCGCTGGGCCTCGCTGGGCGAGGCCGTCGATGTGTGGCTCGACCGGGAGGCCGAGCTCGACCGGCTGAGCGACGCGGGCGCGGCGGAGCGCTGGCGGGCGGCATCCCCGAGCGCCGATCCCGGCGGCGGCCCGGCGCCGCGTCCCTGATGGCGGTGCTGCGCCGGGCGCTCTACTGCACGCCGCTCGAGCGGGCGTGGATCCGCGAGCGCGCGGAAGCCGCCGGCATGCCGGTCTCGCGCTTCGTGGTGGCCTGCGCCCTGAAGGAGGATACGGAGAAGGAGCCCGGGCTCGTGCTGTCGGAGGAGGAGCAGCGTCTCCTCTATGACAGGGTGGAACGGCTCGACGCGGTGCGCCGGGGGCTGATGGACGCGCTTCCGGGGACCGGGGTGTCGCTGTTCGGGGCTCTGGCCGCGATGCACCGCGCGCTGTCCGCGCCCGGGTCTGAAGACTGATGCCGGCGCGGCGTACGATCCCGCGGGCCCGGCTTGCCGTCTCGTGCCGGGAATCGGAGTGGGAGCGGATCCGCGAGATCGCGTTCCGGCGCGGGCAGACGATCAACGAATACATCGTCGCGGCCGCGCTGACCGCCGATCCCGCGCCGGCGGCGCCGACGCTGGCGCTGTCGGGGGACGAGCAGCGCCGGCTTCTGGAGACGGTGGAGCGGCTGGCGGACGGCATGCTAGCCGAGGCGGGGCGGGACCGGGGCGCGATCGCGCGGCTTCGGGAAACGGTCGAGCTGCTGCTCGGCGAGACGCTCGCGAACATGGACCGGCGGGGCCGGGGCGAGGAGATCCTGCCGCTGCTGACCGAGACCTTCGGCGAGGACCACGGCGCCTCGCTCGAACGGTGGTTCCGAAAGTGGATGGAACGCCACCGGCCGTCGCCGCGGGATTGACCATCGCCGACACCGCCGAGGAGTCGATGTCGTCGGCGGCCCGTCACATGCTGAATCCCCGGCCCTGAGAGCGATCCTGTTGCAGGCCCTGCTCCTGTTCACGGCTTTGTTCCTGCCGCGGCGGGTCGAGGACGCGCTCGCGGCGCGCCTCGTCGGCCCATGGGGCTCGGAAACAGCCGCGCGCCGTGACCTCGCCGGCGGTGCGCCCGATCGCGGCTCCCGGGTCGGGCGCACCGGGGCCGGCCGCGCGGACGACCCGGAGATCGAGTGCGCGACCGTCGCGGGTCGCATTGAGCGCGACGACATCCGCCTCGATCGTGCGCACCTCGCCCGCCGGCCCGGCGGCCTCGGTCCAGACAATGCGATCGCCGGGGACGGGCTCCGGGCAGGGCAGGCGGCAGGCGCCGAGCGGCACCGAGCACTGCCGGGCCAGCTCGAGCTCGCGCAGGCCCTCGTCCTGCCACGGGGCGCGGACGCAGTTGCCCCCGGCGAGGACGTGCGCGCCGAAGTCGTAGAGCCGGCCACCGGCGGGGGTCTCGCGTCCCCCGGGCTCGGCGACCATGAGCCGGAGCGTGTCGTCGTCGTGCATGCCGCCGGATACGCCCGGCGACACCACCGCCGCCTGCCATGTCCGCCCCTGCGCCTGGAAGGCGAGCCGGTCTCCCGCGACCAGCGGCGCGTCCCCGGTCCAGGCGATGCCCTCCTTCAGCGGCGGCAGCCGGGCGAGCCGGTCGGTCTCGAGCCGCACCGCCTCGGCCACGGCGGGGAGTTGCGCCGCCGCGCGCCGCTCCGCCGGATCGGCTTCCAGCCCCCGTGCCCCGGTGAGCGCCGGAACCGAGGCCAACTCGTCCTGCCAGCCGCGGTCGCGCTCCAGCCACGCGTCCGCTTCCCGGCGCACCGATGCGGGCAGGGCCTCCTGTTCGCTCAGCGCCCGCGCCATCCCGGTCGCGCGGCCGTAGCCCTCGGCGTGGAGCGGCAGGGTTTCCCGTTCCCGTGCGCTCGCCTCCACCGACGCGGCGATGGCCTGGAACTCCGCCGCCCGGTCGTGAATTTCATGGGTCTCCAATCGGTCGAATATTTCGTCCACCCGGTCGCGCAGACGCGGCATGCTTTCGAGCCGCGAGGCGGCGCGGGTTTCCGTCGCGTCGCCGCCTTGCAGCAGGCGATGGGCGGTCTCGCGAAGCGCCGCCGACGTCTCCCGCCAGACCTGCATCCCTTCGAGTCCGACCGCCTCGACGCCGGTTTCGTGCGCCTGCTCTTCCAGCCCGGCGCGCCGCTCCAGGTGCCGGGCGCCCGCTTCGAGGAAGTCCGCGACCGGGGCGGTTTCGACCTCGACCCGTACATCGTGCGCAAGCACCGCGCGGGCGGCCTCCTTCGCCTCAGGGGCCAGGCGCGGCTCGTCGCGGAGCCCCTCCGCCCTGTCCCGAAGGGATTGCCAGGCGGCGAGGTCGGCCGGATCGCGGCCCGCCCGGCTGGCCATGTCTTCGACGCGATGGTGGAGATCGACGAACGCCTCCGCGCGGAGCCGCAGCGCCTCTTCGGCCAGCCCGTCGACGGCATCGCGCACCCGGCCGCGCTCATCGGCCGCGCCGGCGAGCCGGATGCGAGCCGGATCGTCGAGCCTCGCTCCCGCCCCCTCGCCCAGCATCCGGAGCCCGTCGCGGCGGAGCTCGTTCGCCCGGTCGAGCCACCCGTCCAGCGTGGCGTGCTCCGGAGCGCCATGTTCGGCGCGCCCAAGCGCCGCCGTCCGGCCCGCATGGTCGCGACAGTCGCGCAGGAACCCCTCGATCCGGCGGCTCGCCGCCTCGTGAAGCGGGTCTTCTTCGACCCCCCGGCGCGCGAGTTCCGGGACCGGGGGCGCAACGCTCCAGACCTCGACCGTCCGGCGCAGGTCTTCCGGGAGACCGTCCCCGCCGAGGGTTCGCGCGCGTTCCGCGAGCGTCTCCGCCCCCGCCATGTCGCGGGCCTCGATCCCCGCCGCGCGCGCCACCGTCTGGTGGGCAAAGGCGTCTTCCCCGAACCGCATGGCGTCGTCGAGCCGGAAGCCGCGCAGTATTCGTCCGAGCGCCGCCGCGACCCGGCCGGCGATGCCCCGGCCTTCCTGCAATGCGCGCCCGGTCTCGGCCAGCGCCTCGCCGTCGGCGCGCCATTTAGCGTGCTCGGGCAGCTCGGACACCGCCCTGCCGCGTTCCGCCGCCGCCCATTGGAGCAGCGGCTGCGTGCGGCAGTGCCGGTCGGCCTGCTGCACGAAGGCGAGCTCGCGGTTCCGCCGTTCCACGATCTCCGCGTCGCGGCCCCGCACCTCGGCCGCGAAGGCGGCGAGGTCCGCCGGCAGGTCGTGGCCCTCCGCCGCCGCCACCCCGGTCACGACGCGCGCGTAGCCCTCCATGCGGGAGAGGTCGGCATTGCCGGTTTCGGCCCGGGCCTTGAGCGCGCGCCAGTCGTCGCGCAGCTCGCGCAGCATGCCGACAACCGCACCCGGCGCGCCCGGGGGCGGGTCGTCGTCCTCGCCCACCGCCTCCCTCGCCGTCATGCCGGCACCGTCGTTCTCCTCGAGCGCTTCCGCAAGCGTCTCCCGGTTGTCGGTCACCAGCACGAACCGGTCGCGCGCCCGGCTCGCTTCCACATAGAGCGCCGCCTGGCCCGAGAGGCGGCCGTGACCGGTATCGAGAACCCCGATCGCCGCGTCCCGCGTCATTCCCTGGGCGGCGTGCACCGTCGAGCTCCACGCATGGTCGATGTGGCGCAACTGCGGATCGTCGCGGGAAAGCGTCAACGTCTTTCCCTCGGCCAGTTCGAACCGCACCCGGCGCGTGCCGATCTCCCTCACAACTGCCTCGCCGCCGTTGACCAGACCGCGCACCTTGTCGTTCGCCGTCCAGCGGATCCGGTCGCCCGCCCGGATGCGGATGCGCGCCGTCTCGTAGACCGCGAAGCGGTAGCGCACCCAGTTGTCGCCCGGCCGGATGCGGATCGTCCGTCCCGTGGGGTGGGAGAGATAGACGAACTCGCCGTCGACGCGATCGATCCGGCAGGCATCCCCCTCCATGACCCGGAGCGGCGGCACGCGCGAGTGGAAGATCACGAACTCGCCCGGCTCGTGGTTGCGCACGTCCGCCCGCTGCGCCGCCGTGAGATGCCGGTTGACGAACCGGTCGATCTCGATCTCGCGCCCGTGCAGCACCCCCTCCTTCGCCAGCCCGTCGCGCACGATGCGGTGAATTTCGGCCCGGATGAAGTGGGTGGGGGCAAGGATCGCCGTCCCGGCGCGCTTCTCCGGATCGAGATCCAGCCAGAGACGCGCCGCCGTGGCGCCCAGCGATTCATGCGGCACCTCGACGATGTCGGAAAGCCCGCCCAGCGCCTCCGCCGGGCGGCGCTGCTGGAGCCGTTCCACGACCCGCTTCAGGGCGGGGTCGTTCTGGCGCATGATCTCGTCCATCTCGGCGGTCTCGATCCCCGCCTCCTGCAGCGCCCGGAACGGCTCTCCGGCGGTCACCGCGCGCAGCTGCCCCCGGTCGCCCACCAGAACCACGCGCGCGATGCGGAGCCGCTCCGAGATGCGCATCAGGAGCTCCATCTGCGCCGTCGACACCATCGAGGATTCGTCCAGCACCAGCACCGAGCCCGCGTGCTCTCCGCGCGCGTTCTTCACCTTCGCCGCGTTGCCGAGGTCGCCGTAACGGGTCAGGAACCATTGCAGGGTTCGCGCCCTGGCTCCGGTCTCGTCCTCCAGCACCCGCGCCGCCGCCGCGGAGGGCGCGAGCAGGATCGCCGGGCGGTCGCCGATCAGCCCCAGCGCCTCGCGCAGCATCGTCGTCTTCCCCGTCCCCGCCGCGCCCTGTACCGCCACGATCCGGTCGCGCGACAGCAGGATCGTCCGCACCGCCTCCTTCTGGCCGTCCGTCAGCGTCGTCTCCGCCAGCCGGACCGAGACCCGCTCTTCCGGCGCCAAAGGCCGGGCCTTCCCCATGCCGTCCCGCATGCGGAACAGGATCTCGCGTTCCGAGCGCAGCGCGTCGCCGGTCACGAAGGAACGCCCGCCGCGCACCTGGGCCTCCACAAGGTGGCCGTCGCCCAGCAGCGCCGCGATGCCCGCGTCGATCTCCGCCAGCGCATGACGGCCCGGCGCGTGGCTCAGCGCCATCGCCCTGATGTCGCTCTCCCGGAACACCGACGCGCGCTCCGACAGATGCTCCACCGCCCGCCACACGATCTCGCGGACGTCGAGCCCCGGCGGATCGGCGGCCAGCTCCCCCGCCGTCCGCACATAGGGCCGGCCAGACCGGCGGGCGGGCCTGTTGGACGCTGTCTTCCCGCGTCCCTTCGTGGGCTTGGCGATCCGCTCGTCCCGCGACACCCCGAGCGCCTCCGCCCGCGCCGTCCACTCCGCCTTCAGCTCGTCGAGGTCCCGCTCCACCTTGCGCTCGCGCGTGATCAGCGCCGCCTGCTGCGTCAGCGCGGCCGAGAACGGAAGGCCGTGCTTCTCCAGCCAGGCGAGAATCTCCCGCCGCCTCGACGAGAACTCGTCGAGCAGCGCCCGCGGATAGCCCGCGATCTCGAACCCCGGAACGGCCCCGATCATCGTCGTCTCGATCGCGAACCCCATCCCGATCAGACGGCTCGCCAGCTCCTGGCGGTAAAACGCCCCGATAAGCTTCACGTTGCGGCGGATCTCGGTCGGCTCCATGCTGCGCCAATCGCCCTCCCGGTTGCGCGTCATGTTGGCGAGGATGCAGTGCGTGTGGAGCTGCGGGTCCTGGTCCCTGCTGGTCAGATGCCGGAATGTCGCCGCCACCAGCCCGTCCGCCGCAACCCGCGGCCGCCGCCCCGTCGCCGGGTCGTAGCCCCGCGTCTGGAGGAGAGTCTTTTCCACCCAGTCGAGGGTCGCCCGCACCGCCGCGTCGTGCGCTGTAACCACCCGCCGGTCGCCGGTCAGCAGCGCCTCGAGCGAGACGGATTTGGGGGCCGAAAGCGTCAGGTCCAGCCCCGGGCGGTGCTCGTGCTCGCCGTCCCGCGCGCGGCCAAGCCGGATATCCGTCCCCGGCACGCAGCCCGCGAGGATCTTCTCGAACAGGCGCGACGAGACGTGTTTCGGAAGCCCCAGCTCCTCCGCCGCCTCGCCGTGCCAGAAGCTCGACAGGTAATGCCGACGATCATCCTTCGCGTAATAGCCCTCGCTCGCGAAATACGCCACCGTCCCCGACGCCGAGCCCACGGCGCTCAGGCTGGCGACCAACCTCAGCCTCCGGACGGGAGCGGCGGGAGTGCATCGCCCGGCGTTGCCAATATTCCCCTGCCGTCGACCCGCAATTCGCAACGGAGGACCTTCCTCCTTCGCTCGGACTCGATCAGGCACGCCTTGACCCGCCCGCCATGGCGGTCCCACATCAACTGTTTCCAGCCGTTCGTATCGTCGTAGGCGTCGAAGACGCCGAACTGGCTCTGCGCGAACGCACCCACGGCTGCGAACGACGGAACCGCGACGACCAGGGCCGCCGACAGCGCCGGCACCACCCAGCGCCGCATCGCCTCCCGTTCGCGCCGGACCGCCGCCAGCACCGCCGCGCCGCCCGCCTCGAAACGTTCCAGGAAACTCTCGTTCTCGCGCGAGAACTTCTCGACATTGCCCAGCGTCTTCGCCGAGATTTTCAGCTGCGACTCCGCAGTTTCATTGACGCTCTGCCGAATCCGGGCTCCGCCGTCCCGGAGGTTCTTCGACAGCGCCGCGATCGCCTGACTGTGGCCCGTCGCCGCCTCCGTCCAGGTCGAATAGTTGTTGGCAAGCGTCTCCAGCCGCGCGGCAACCTTGTCCGAGAGGCCGCTCACCTGCTTCGAGACGGCGCGCAGACCGTCGATGGCCGCGCCGAGCCCGTCCTCCCGCGCCTTCAGCCCTTTCGCCAGGCTCGCCAGCTCCGCCACCGCCACGTCGAGCTCGCGCCGCCCCTCCTTCAGACGCGCGATCTGATTGCCGGCCTCCGACTGCAGAACGCCCGCCGCTTCCTTGGTGTCGCCGGTGAACCGAGCCGCCTCGGCGGTGGTTCGTTTGATCTCGGCAACGTCTTCCGCCGCCCGCGCGATCTTGGCCGACGCGCCCACGATCTGCGTCGCGACATCCGAGAGCCGGGAGCCGGACGCACGCTCCGGCGCGAGCATCTCCTCCAGCGCCGAAAGCCTCGCGTCCACGCCCCCCAGCGTGGCGGCGATCCCCTCCAGCACCACGGCGACCTCCGTGGGCGGCTCATCGTTCTCCGGTCGACCGCCCGGCGCTTCCCCCGCGTCCCTGCCGCGGTCCGTCAGGCCGAACAGAAGACTGCGGTCGTCATCGTCCGCCCGACGCGGACCCTTGCCATCGTTATTGCCAGATGCCATCGCGCGTGCTCCTCTTTCCCCGGTCACCGGACCGATGTCATTCTCTTGGAGAAACCCAGAAGGGGGCTCATCGTGCCTGCCATGTCTCCGGTGGCGGGACGCCGGAAAACCCATTCGGAATGCTGTTGGCGGTTACGATTTCGGTCGGATGCAGGTCTAAAGGATCCGTCCGCGGCTACGGCTCACCCAATCGGCTCCGCTGTAGGTTACGCAGTGAATGTGAACCTCCTTGGCATCGTCGTCGACGGTAAACGCAATCACCGCCCGTCTTGCGGCCGGAATGACGCGCAGGCCGGGTGCGATTTCGTCGCGGATCGATCCCCTGTGCGGCGTTCGGGCCAAACTCGCGATCTCCTGCTCAATCTCGGCGAGTTTGCGGTGGGCTGTTTCGCTTCCCGCATAGTCGATGATCCATTGGGCGATCGCCTCCAGGTCTCGCGCCACGAGCGGATGGAAGCGGACATGGTAGGTCATTTGCGGCGAGAGACCTCCACGGCGGCACGTGCTGCCGAAAACGCCTGATCGTCGTCAACATACTCCGATCGCACTGTTTGCATCCGTGCGTGAATCTCCTCGGCGAGGGCGGAAAGCGCTATTTCCCGCTCCTGATCGTCCTGCATCATCTGCTCGATGGCGCTGGCCACAGCGGCACTCTGGGTGGCGAAAACGCCTTCCCCTACCTTCTCCGAAAGGAAGCGGTGGTGGCGATCGGTGAAACTGAGTGTCGTTTTGATGGTCATCCAAATCTCCGGCGTATGACTAAGTCATACGATATTTTGGTGACGCGCTCAAGCCGAAATGCGCTCGCCGGCCGCCCTTGGGGGTGAAGCTCGCAGTCAGCCGACACATCGCCAGACTGGAAAACCGGATATCCGTCCGCGTGTTCCGGCGCTCCAGAGCGGGGGTCCGCCCGACCGAGGCCGGAAGCCGTCTCTACGAAGCGGTCGCCGGCGGACCCGGGGAGATCGAGAGCGCGATCGCGGAGATAGGCGAAATGCCGGACAAACAGCATGTCACCATCGCCTGCTCCCACGACGCGTGGCAACTGCTGTTCATGCCCGAGCGGGACGCGCTGCGCGATTCTCTTGGCGAAAACGCTCCTGTCCGCTTCTCGCTCGGTCCCGGCGACCCGCGGGACGCGGCGCCCGACCCGGCACCTCAGACGCCTGACGTCGACGAGGTCGACCGCACCCCGGCCTGCTGCGAGTATGTCGGCCTGCTGGGAGGCGTCGTGGGCTCTCGCGCGGGCACGGCGTGCAGACGGTAGATATCGCCCGAGACGAAGCGTCCCGTCAGCGAGCCTTCGCGAGTCAGCCGAGCGCAGACCTCGACGACGATCAGCACTTCTCCCCCCGCCATGTCGAACTCGCCCGGTAGCCCGGACGTTCCATCGTCGTCGACGAAGCGCGTGCAACCGTCCGCAAGCGATTCGGTGACGGTCTCGTCGCCGAACCGGATCGAGTTGTCGGACCAAAGCACCTTGACTGCCCCCTGGGGATCGCCCGTCGGTCGTTGGAACGCCGTGATCGCATAAACCAGGTTCGCCGGAACCCGCAGGTCGTTCCTGTAGAGGAACTCTCCGAGAGTCTTCAGCCCGTCCCCGTCGGGCTCCGCGTCGCGCGACACGTAATCGGCCATGACGCTGGCCAGCCGGGCCCCCGCCGTGTCTGACTTGATCCGGCTGTAGAGGTCGAAGCAGGTCGCCGCGATCAGGACAAGCACCACCGCGCCGAGAGCAAGCTCGATGGTGGCGCCCGCACGCACCTCGCGCGCGAAGCCTCGCAGATGACAGGGCAGTTTGCGGATCATGGCAATTTCTCATTCATTTGCGGGTGTACCGAACGGGCATTTCGGGAGCCGGACGGGCCGGTCGATCTCCGGCGATCCATGACGAATGTCTCCTTCGCGGAAGGGCCGCGATCCCCACACGCGGGAACGGCCGGGCATCGTTGTTTCGAAGCCACGAACCCGGAACCGCCGGTCGTGGATCGCTCGGCACCGGTCCCGTTTCGATCGTTCCCGTCATTCGGTCGGACCCGTCTAGGGGCATGGGATGTAGCGGACGGGGTTCCCGGGGAACCTGGCCTTCCAAGCCGCCTCGAAGGCGGGCCGGTCGCCTCCGGTTACCGCCCTGACGGCGTATTCGTCGATCATGGTTGCATTTGCCGCGGACCTGGCGGGATATCCAAGCTTCTTGAGCTGGGCGACACGGCGGTTGGCATTGTCGGCGCTCTTGAAGAGCCCCAGAGAAATCCGCCCGGACATCGGACCCCTGGCGATGGTCGCGACATCGCGCAGGCCGCGGCCCCGAAGCTCCTTCACCGTCGCGGCAGTTTGCCGGGCGTTCGCGCCGGCCGGCAGATAGACCCGATGGTTCTTCACGACGCGGCGCCGCTCGTGGCGAATCTCCAGCAGTTTCGCCCCATGTTTCTGTAGCCATCCCGCCGCTCCAGTGGCGGCGGCGCGGTCCCCGAACCGGCCCGCGTGCAGGCATCTTCGGCTGGAAGCGGTGGGCGCCGCGGGCTTGCCCGACTGTACCGGTTTGGTGACGCTGGCGTCCGGTAGAACGAGAGTCAGCGGTCCGCTACGGGCATGGCTTGGCGGGGAGGAAGGCGGGAGAGCGGCGGAATCCCTGGTTTTCGGGGGAGACGATTCGGCGGACTTTCCGGAACCCGGCGAGGCAGGACGCAGCCGGGTATCCGGCGGTGGGACGGACCCGCCTGCGAGATCGCGGGCGCGCGCATAGGCCCGCTCGGCGAGCCGGGTGAGGATATCGCCAAGATTGGCGTGAACGGTAGCGTCGGAACGCCGCTCGAGCGCGGCCAGGAGGGCCGCGCGGGCTGCCTCCAGCCGTCCCTGCCGGGCGTAGAGCACCGCGAGGTTGTTGTGGACTTCGAACATGTCCGGTCGGTCCGTCCGAAGGCCCTCGAAAATGGAGATCGCCTCGGCTGTCTGCCCTTCCCGGGCCCGCAGGATACCGTCGATCAGTCTTGGGCGGGCCGCGTTGGGTTGCCGTTTCAGCAACGGTTCGAGCGCTGTGCGCGCCTCGGGGTACCGGCCCTGGGAGACCAGTGAAACGACGCGCTCGACGGAATCCTGGGCATTGGCGGGGGTTGCGCACAGAAGTGCTGCCGACATTCCGCAGGCGGCGAGGAGGGGCCGGCCGAACGCGGTGGACGCCTTCATTGTCGCAATTGTCGACGCGGCTGGGTCATCACGCTCTCGACGTTCCGGCGACCGATGCGGGCCGAGCATAGACACCCGCGGTCTCCTCGTCCATGGCGCCGAACGGAGGCCGGGGACCGGATCGCCGAAAGCAAAATATCGGCGGAGCATTTCCGGTTCCTCGCCGATGCGGCGGTAGCCGTGCCGCGATTCGAACTGCCGCGGGCCGCGCCGCTGTCCGGTCAACGCCATGACCTCTGCCTGTGTACGCCCCAGTATTTCATGGCGAGGAAGGTCAGCGGCGGGACGGCGATCAGAACCACGGCGAGCGCCTGCCAGTAAGGCCGCCCGGCGAGCTCGACGACGATGAACACGAGCGCCTGGTTGAGCCCGAGCGAGGCGAGCGAGACGGCAAGGAACCGGAAGAAGCTCGCCGGCCCGAGCCTGGTCTCCGGAAAGGCCAGCGTTGCGTTCCCGAAATAAGACACCAGATAGGCGACGCAGAAAGCGACGAAATTGGCGGAGAGCGCGCTCAGCCCCCAGTCGAACGCATAGTAGAGAGAGAGCCCGACGCACAGGTGGGTGAGCGTGGCGGCCACGCCGACCAGGAGAAAGCCGGCCGCTTCCCGCACGGTCCTGCAGTATCCGGGCCGGGTCATCGCGCAGCGACCGTGTCGGGGGCGACCCTGTAAAGGGCGATGCCCTCGCCGCGCGCGACGGGAATAAGCCATCCCGGCGGTCGGCCCGCGGCGAGGCGGTCATCCAGGAAGGCCGGACGGTTCGCATAGTTCGAGAGTCCCTCAAATTTTCGGCAGAAGAGGATTGCATCGACACCGCGCTCGACGACGGTCGCACGCGCTTCCGCTTCGGTGCCCGCGAAGATGCGGCGGTTGTCCGTCAGCCCCCGGACATTGCGGTGGTAGGGGCCGGCGAGCACCCCGTGTCGGGTGAGGAACAGGAGCGCCGGTCCGGCATCGATGGGAGCGGCGAGGGTTCGTTGCTCCGCTCCCAGTCCGGCCGGATCGTTGAGCGCCGCCAGCACCGCGGTGACATCGCAACCGTCCTTCCATCCGGTCGCGACCGGCCCGGGCATTAGCTTCACAGGCGCGATGACCGCGAACGCGCATGCCAGCGGCACGCAACCTAGCAGCCCCAGTCGCACCGACATCCGCCGCGAACGGCGCGCCCGTTCGCCGGCCGCGGCGGCAAGCGGGATCAGTGCAAAACCCGCGGCGAGCGCCGCATGGCCCATCCCCCGAACCTGCCAGGCGGTCACCGCGAGACCTGTCAACACCAGCACCGCGAGCGCGAGCCGCCGCGGGTCCGACCGGTCGGAGGCGCGCATCCATTGCCAACCCAGCGCGGCCAGGGCGGCTAGGGGGAGGATGACGGCGGAGACGGCAACGCGCGGCTTCCAGCCAAAGAGGTCGGCGAGCGATTGCGCTTCGTTCACCCGAAGGAGCCAATACCCGATGTCGCCGGAAAGCCCGGCATAGGGGCCTCCGGCACACTGGGGAAAGACGGCGACGACCAGGGCGAGACCGGCAATACCGACACCGCTCACCGTGACAAGCCGCCAGGGCCACGATTTGCCGGATCGCAGGCGATCGAGTGCGAGCGCGGCAACGCCGCCCGCGAACACGGTCGCACTCAGCGCCACATGTACGAGCGACATGGAGTCGCAGGCCATGGCCGTCCACGCGGACGGGGGCCGGGTCAGGAGAAGAAGTACGAGCGACGACGCCGTGAGTACGGCGCCGAAACACGCCAGCGCCGATGCCGTTCCGCGGCGCCCCGCCCAGGCCAGGCTCAGGATGACCGCCGCCGCTCCAAGAAACGGGAGGGTTTCGAGCCCGATGGCAAGCGATATTCCTCCCGCGATCCCGAGTCCCACCGCCGGCCAGAGGTCCGACGGCTGTAAAGTTCGGAACAGGCAACCCATGGCGAGCGCGATCAGCAGCAACTGGAGCCCGTGATGGTCCACCCGTCCGGGCAGCATGAACCCGAAAGGGACGATCAAGGTCGCAACCATGACCACCGGCAACGGCGCGCGACGGTTCGGGAGCAGCGGTACGGCACCCCAGAGGAACGTCAGGGCGAGCAGCGCGCCCAGGACGGGCGGGACGGTCAGCGCCGCTAGATGGACCGCCGCCGCGCGGCCGAGCCAGGGTTCGGCCAGGGAAACGGAAGCGGCAAGCGGGAGATCGGCGAGCCGCGACCAGTGCATGTCGACGCCTTCCGGCGGATCGAGGCGGCGTTGCACCGTGTCGCTCCAGCCCTGACCGTCGAGCCAGTCGACGACCTGGATCGTCCGCATGAAATCGTCGGTGTCGCGCAGCAGGGCAGCAGTGTCGCCTTGCCGTCCGAGGCCCGCCGACAGCAGCAGCGCGAAGCACAGGAGGGCGACCGCGCAATATTGCAACGCCGTGCGGAATTCGCGCGTCGGTGGCCCGGCAAGGGACCCCGTTCGAGGCGCGCCGGCGTCTGTCGCTACCGGGGCGAACACGGCGCGGCTTTGCCGTCGTGCGCTGGATCGACCGCGTGCGGCTCGTCCCGCACGGGAGGTCCGGACAGCGAGAGATAGTGAAGCCGCCGGATCTCCCGGCGGCCGAGCGTGACGGTGTCTAGGATGAGGCCGCAGGCGAGGCTCAGGAAGCCCAGGAGGGCGAGACCGGTCGAAAGGACGGCCGTCGGAAGGCGCGGGACCAGCCCGGTCTCCAGGTATTCCAGCAGGAGCGGCCAGGCGAGGATGACGGCCGCGAGTTCCAGGACCGCGAACAGCGCGGAAAAGAACTCCAGCGGGCGCTCCTTCCTGATCAGGGCGGCGATCGTCCTGACGATCCGGATCCCGTCACGAACCGTCCTGAGCTTGCTCGACGATCCGGCTGGACGCTCGAAATAAGGTATCTCCAGCTCGGCGCAGGCCAGGCGCATCTCCAGCGCATGCACGGTGATTTCGGTCTCGATTTCGAAACCCTTGGAGAGCGCCGGGAACGACTTCACGAAACGACGCGACATCACGCGGTAGCCGGACAGGATATCGGAAAACCGCCGGCCGAAGATCAGGCCAACCATTCCGGTGATCGTCCGGTTCCCGAAACGATGTCCGGGCCGATAGGCGGACTCCCGATCCGCGATCCGGGCGCCGGTAACCATGTCCAGCCGACCCGCGATCAGCGCTTCGATCATTGCCGGGGCACGGTCGGCCGGATAGGTGCCGTCGCCGTCGACCAGAACGAAGAGATCGGCGTCGATGTCGGCGAACATGCGGCGTACAACGTTGCCCTTGCCGCGCATCGGCTCGGAGCGAACGAGCGCACCGGATTCCCGCGCCGCCCGTACGGTGCCGTCGGTCGAGGCATTGTCGTAGACATGGATCTCCGCCGTCGGCAGTGCCGCCTTGAAATCCCGCACCACGCCGACGATGGCGGCTTCTTCGTCGAGGCAGGGGATCAGCACGGCGATCGAGACACCATCGAACATATTCTCGCCGACGTCGACCGTTACCGAGAACGCGTCGTTCGCCGCAGCGCGTCCCATCGGGCCGCAGTTGCGGTCAATCGCGGTCCGTTCCACCGGGACCGGTCGATCCGAACGGTTTTTCGGCGCCATCCTCCGGTCGCCGCCTTTCCGAAAATCTCGATAGAGTCTGACCGCGTTCTTCAGCGTCGCCGTGCCGTTGTAAACGTCGCCTGCGATAGGAATGCCGTGCCCGGGTTCTCTCGGGTCGAGGCGCCGCAGCATGTCCGCCAGCTCGTCGGCATCGTATTGGGCGTCGAGATCGCCTTCGTGGCGTTCGACTCTCAGACAGTTGCTGATTCGGCTGCCTACGGTGCTGTCTTTCAGACCCCTCTCGACTTTCAACCAGGCCCTGAATGTCGTCTCTTTCACGCCGAACCTGCCCTGCCCGAATCCGTCCACCGAAACTTCGAGCCTCGTTCCAATGCGCGGATTCGCGCCGTTGCCACCGGAGAGGCACCGGGAGTCGTACGCACATGCTCGCCGAACCCGAACGAGCTCTCGGCGCTTTCGGTTGGCGCAAGGCGGAGAACAAATATGCCCTCGACGGAAGCCGAAGCATTCGCTTCCAGCTGTCCGCCTTCGTGCCCGTCGCCCTCAGGGCGCCTGTAGGCCACCGTCAGCGCTCTCCTGCCCGGAACAGATGTCTGGCCATGTCGGGGTTTTCGCGCCGCCAGATGACGTTGTCGATGAAGTAGTGATGGATGTTGATGAACGTCCACGCGACGAACAGGAACACGGCGGACCCGAAGACCGCCCGGTCGTAATCGCTCAGCGCGTCGGCCGCGAGCGGAGCCCACCAGAACCCGGCGGCCCCGAGGATGCCGCCGACGACCGCGAACTTCGCGAGACCGAAAGGAGCGCTGCGCACCCATTTCCTCCAGCCGTCGCCATCCCGATCGTCGCGCCCATCCGCTTCCTCGCTGAGCCGGTAGCGCCAGACCACGGCCATGTATTGCAGCGAATGGAAGAAGGGGACGACGAACAGGAGGACGGCATCGTGTCGTCCGACGAACAGCCACACATAGGCCGCCGCCGCATAAGCGACGAGGCCGTTGACCGGCACCTCGCCCGCCGCGCGGCATGCCGCGAACAGACGCCATGCGGTGGCGGCGGTCGAAAGCGCCGCGAGCGCAACCATCGGGACCAGGACGGCATCCGGGACGTCGAGCAGGTAATACTCGATCCCCCACAGCTGCTTCGCCTTCAGCGCGTCGTTGGCGAGGAGCCACCAGGTGAACCAGACGAGGTGGGTGTTGCGGAGCAGCCACAGCCGCGTGGCTGGCGGGAAGCGCACGCCCTTGCGCGCCGCGTCGAGCATCAGGATCCCATAGCCCTGCTTGGCGTAGTGCCAGCCGACGGTGAAGAACATGACATTGGCGGCGAGCCCGAGGACGGCAACACTTCCCTGCGAGAGCGCGACGGCGAAGAACCCGGCGAGGATCGCCGGGATCATGATGCCGGCGAAGCGGTAGCGCGCGGCGAGCGGGGCTTCGTCGCGGAAGGCCTTGCGCATGAATTCCCTATAGAACAGCTGGTAGGAATGCGCGAAGTGGGGATGGTTGACGACATGGGCGAGCAGGAGCATGGCGCCCGCGAGCGCGGCCCGCGACGCGTCGTCGCGCGGCCAGAAGGCGGCGAGCGCCCCGAGGACGAGGAAGCTGCCGCCCCCCAGCGTCAGAAAATCGACCCATGGGCCGTTGATCCAGCGCCGCGGGGCGCGGGAGGCGGCCGTCGGCGCCGCAACCGCCATGAGTGCCATGTTCGTGCCCATCGTCAGTAGATCCGCCGCACGGTGCGGAGCTGTTTGGCTATGTTGGCGAAGGCGCTTCTCAGCGCCTCGGGCGTGGGGATGTCCAGGAACACGTAGGTCCCGTCCGGGTTTTCGGACTCGCTGGAGCACGCGCGAAGCCCGTCCTTGAGATCGTCCGATACCAGATCGGGCTTCATGGCCGCGATCACGAAGATCTCGATCCCGGCCTGCTTCGCGGCGCTGCATGCGCTCGCGCGGGCGATGCCGAGCTCACTGTCGTCGCAGCCGGGATTGCCGTAACCGCACTGCGTGTCATCGCCGTCGGTCAGCAGCACGATCGCCCGGCGTACCTTGTCTTCGTCCGGTGCATCCGTACCCAGCGGGTGCACGTCGCCGATGTCGCCCAGCACGTCCTTCCACGAGGGGAGCAGCAGGCGATGGCCCCACAGCACGCCCAACGCCGAATAGGTGTACCAACCCGCGGAAGCGAGATCGCCGATGCCCTTCCTGATCTCGGCAGGGTCGGTGCTCAGCGGCAGCAAGGACGGGGTTGTACCGCATCCATACTGCGGATCCTGCATAAACTGTTGGAGCGGATATTGATCCGCATCTTCGGCCAATCTATTGTTGGGCGGCAGTTTGTAGCACCGCTGATATGTGAGGTCGTCGGGCCACCTCGTCGACGTCTGGTCCAGACACCGATAGGAGACAGCCCATCCGGAGGTGAAGAAGGACTGGGCGAACGCTTTTCTCGCGGGCAGGTCGAGAAGGTCGCCGGCCGCCGGCAGGGAGGGTGCGAGACCGGCCTCGAACCGGTCTTCCGTCAGGCATCCCTCCCAGGTTTCCGGCGCGGACGCGGGAAGCGCTTCCTCGACCGCGGCTGGCGGGTTGGTGCAGGTTTTGGGTCTCAGGTAGTCGCAGTTCTCGTAGGGCACTTCATAGCGGCGTCTGGTGGGGTAGCGCGCCCACCCCTTGCTGGACCACCGGCGTGCCGTGGCGTCATCGAGACGCACATGTTGATGCCAGGGCACGATCCCGATCGCCAGCCGTTTCTTCTCGTCCGGCTCGAGAATATCGACAAGTTGCGTGGCCGCTTCCTTGACGATCTCCATGCGGCTCTTCCTGCCAGAAAGCGGGCCCCCGTCAAGGCCGCCCCTCATGGAGCCGCTGACGTCGATCGCCAGTATCACCTCGGTGGGGCGGGAATCGGCGTCCACCTTCGCACTCCCATGCGTCTTCTCCGGACCCTTGTAATCGCCCAGCAGCGGCATGCGTCCCGAGAACAGCGTGCCGCCGAGATCGGCGGCGGCCTCCACGCCTACCGTGCGCTCGGGGCGATCCACGGTGAGCGATATTCCGAGCGTATCCTTCGCGTTCTTCAGCCGGTCGGGAGGCAGGTGCGCAAGATTGAGCACGACATAGCGTTTGGCCACCGCCTCGAGCGCCGTCTTGAGATCCGCATCGCCGATGTCGGGATCGGCCGTGAGCTGGCGATCGATCTCCAGCGTCGCCGCGACCGAGGCCGCGGCGGCCGCGGTATCGAGCACGTCCCGCTGGTCGATCAGCCACAGGTGATCGCTGATCAGCGCCGCCCCGCCGACCGTCATCACCGTCACCGAAGCCGCCACGATAGCGGTTGCCCCACCCCGGACCTCGCGCAGGAAGCGGAGAGGCGAGGAGAACAGGTTGGGCAGGCCTGCCAGCATGGGACGTTCGGCAAAACGGGGGCGGCCGCGGGCATCGGCGTCGGTGAGCAGGCGTTTCATTCGCGCGGTCCGGCTTCGTGAGAAAACGTCATGGGTTTACGATGGTCCCTTCGCGTCTCGTCATGCCTCGTCCACGGCCATTTCTCCGGCGATCATCCGGTTGGAGATCGACTTGACGGCTTCGTGGAGGGCTTCGGCGAAGGCGGCAATCCGGGCGACGTCGTCGGGGTCGCGGGGGTCGGGCGCCCGGAGCGCGCCGGGCCACCCGGCGGCGGCGCGGATTGTTGGACCTACCTTGGCAATGGCGCATGCCGCCATGGATGCCTGTTCGAGGGCGGAGGGCGGGCCGTCCGGCGGGGCTTCGAGCCGGGTGCGGTCGAGGACTCGCTCGATCTGGCGGGCGGCTTCCAGCATCTCGCGCTCGGTCGCGGACAGCCGGGAGGATCCGTTGGGCGCTTCGCCGAGGGTCCAGGCGCTGTCGGTGCCGGCGGTTCGGAGTGTCTCGATCCCGGTCCAGGCGCGGCCCGCGTAGGTCAACCCGAGATGCAGCTGTTCCACGAGGTCCGGGAGCGTCAGCCGTCCCTGGAAGCCGGTGTCGGTTTCGGTCGCGGAGTACCCGTCCGGTCCGCCCGGCAATTCCAGGCTCAGGCTTCCGGTGCGCGCGCCGTCGCGCGCCTGGGCGCCGGCATCGGCGAGCAGGGAGGCGGCGAGTTCCTCCAGCCACGCCGGCGCCTGTAGGGCGGCGACGGCCGCGTGCAGCTCGGCGAAAGCGGCATCGGCCTCGCCGGGATCCCGCAGGCGGATGAGCGCCTGGGCCACCCCGATGCCGTGCGACTCGCCGAGGCGGCGCCGAACCGGGGCGGGGAGCCGTGCAACGGCCCGCCTGAGCCCCGCCAGCGCCTCGTCCGCCGCGATCCCGTCGGGGCGGGATCCGAGATCGAGGGCGTTCACCGTCTCGGCCTGGACCTGGGCCTCGAGCGCGGTCAGTTCCAGCGCGGCCACGTCGTCGCCCGACCCGCTGGCGGCCCTTGTCCGGGGAGCCGGTCCGGGCGGGGCGGGGAGACGCTCGGCGGCGGATTGCAGCTCGGCCAGCTCCCGGCCGAGAGCGATCTCGTCGGGATCGGCTTCCGGTGCCGCCGATGCGGCGCCGGTCGCGTCCCGCGCCGGATCGTCTCCCGCGCCGGGTGACGAATCGTTCGCGGAGGCGTCGGGCGATGCGTCCCGGCGCTCGTCCGGCGGCGCCTCGTCCAGGGCGCGTTCGCCGAGCGCGCGCAGCCAGCGGAGCCCGGCGGGATCGAAGGCTTCCAGGCGATAGCTCTCGCCCGGCGCGTAATGTTGCCGGCGCGGCGCGCGCGCACCCGGCGCCGCGACCGGCTCGGTGGCTAGAACTTCCCTGAACTCCAGGCTCTGGGCGTTCCAGCTATCCTCCAGCGTGGAGGCGAGGCTGCCGGTCGAGCCGCGATCGGGACCGGCGGGTGCCTTCAGCCGCGCGCCGATGCGGATCGCGCAGCGCGCCAGCGGGGCCGGCTCGCCCTCCGCTGCCGCGGGATATCGGTCCCCGGCCTCGATCCACGATCGGGCGGCTTCGTCGACGAGGGTCGCGAGTTCGAGGGCGAGGAGCATGTAACCCGCGAGCGCCTCGGGCCGGATGCCGGCATGGACCTCGGCGCTCCGGCGGTTCCGGAGCCGGTAGCGTTCTCCGTCGGGCTCGACGGCGATCCGGCGGAGCCAGGCGTTCGCGCGGCATTCGCGCTCCCGCCCGGCGGCGAGATCGGCGGGAACGATGCCGACCTCGCGGATCAGTCTGGCCGCCAGCGTCTCGGCCGACTCCGGCAGACGGCGTTCGCCGCGCGCGGCCTCCGAGACCGCGGCGCCGGTCGCGGGATCCTCCAGCGCGTCCCAGTCGAGGGGTGCGTCTCCGTCGATCCGGCGCCTCGCCGCTTCGGGGAGCGAGGCGACGGATTGCGTGAAGAGTTCGGCGATTTCCACTCGGTCCTCCTTCAGTTCCGGCCCCCGGCGGGCGGGCGCGCCTCGGGCGGGTCGGCAGGTGCGGTTCCGCCGGCCGGGCCGGCCGACACCTCGCCGAAGACCTCCTCCGAGACCTTGCTGCCGCGGACGATGCGGACGGATCTCGGCGGCTGTGTCAGTTCGGCCTTCGGCGTCTCCTCGGGCTCGGCGTTTTCCGGCTCGGGCAGGTCGAGCAGCGCGCGGAGATCGACCGCATCGGCGGGATCGCGCAGCACGGCCGCCGCGGCGATCGGGCGGACGACGAGCGCCAGAGTGCCCTCGTGCTCGCCGAGCGCCAGCAACCCGGCCTGGTCGGGCGAGACCTCGAGCGTCGCCGTGACGATCTTGGCGCGCTTGACCTCCTTCCCGTCCGAACCGGTGCCCGCATCCACCTGCCGGTCGACCGCGACCACGCGCACGTTCTCGAGGATGGTGCGGGTGAACACGCTCTCGGTCTTGTTGTCGAGGCGCATCCTGGCGGTCAGGATCACGTCCACCCGGTCGCCGGGGTCGATCAGCCCGGCGTGACTGGTTCCGGCGCCGAGCTGGATCGTCGCGGCGCGGGTTCCGGGCGCGAGCACGGCGGCGAGAAAGCCCCGCTGCCCGGGCGCGACGACGGCGGAGCGGATCAGCGGCGCGCCCTCGGCGATCGCTTCGCGCACCGCGTGCCCCCTGAGCGACTCCACCGTGCTTGCGTCCTTCACCACAACGTGCGCGCGCCGGACCTCCTCCTTCGGGAGCTCGACGCCGGTCAGGTCCTCGGCGCGGAGAAGCGTGCCGACCGGGAGGTCGCGGGCGGCGGCTAGGATCTTGCGCGCTTCCTTCTTCGGCTTCGGCGCCGGGGCCGGCTTGGTCTGGACGGGCTTGGCGGGCGTGCCGGGCAGCAGGTAGCGTGCCGCCATGACCGCGCCGCCGAGCGGCACGGCGAACAGCAGCAGGAGTATGATGACGGTGCGGTAGCGTCGCATCGGGACCTCCGGGCTCAGCCTGCCGGTTGGGAAGGCGCGCCCGGGGGCGGGACGGGGATGCAGGGACGGCCGGTCATGACAGCGCGCGCGGGATGGTCACGGCCAGCGCCGGCGGCGCGATCGCCACCGCGAAGGGGAGTTCGGCCCGCATGCGCCGCGTGCGCTCGAGCGGCAGTAGCGAAAAGGCGGCGAGCGCAAGCGCGCAGGCGCCGAGCCCGAAGAGGAACATGGCGAGATCGGCGGGTCCCGCCCACAGCCCCGCGGCGGCGGCGAGCTTGGCGTCGCCCGCCCCGAACTTGCCGGTCCACCAGAGCGCGAACCCGGCGGCAAGAAGCGCGGCGCCGACCGCGAGATGAACCCACGGGAACCCGCCCGGACCCGCGGGATCGGAAGCGGCATGGACGGCAAACAGCGCCAGCAGCGCGAGCGGGATGGCGTTGGGCACCGTACGGCCGCGGAGGTCCGTTACCGCGCCGGCGGCGAACAGCGCGCAGGCAATGCAGGCGGCGGCCCGGGCGATCCACGATATCTCCATCGGCTCGCTCCCGCTCACCGCGCGTGCGCGCTGCCCACGGGCAGGGGCTCGCCGGTCCTGTTGCACAGATACGCCAGCCGATGCACCGCATCTCCGAGGCGGGCGACCTCGCGCGGGGTCTCGATCTCCGTCACGGGCGCCCGCTCTCCCCGGGCGGCGCGTTCGGCCATCTCGGTCACCGCGCGCAGCGCGGCCGTGTAGCGCCTTGCCGCCGAACCGGCGAGAACGGCAGCGAACAGCGCGCTCAACGTGGCGATCGCGCCGAGCGCCAGCGCAAGCTGCAAGCGCCGGTCGACCAGCGCGTCCGCGATGCGGGAGGACACGACGCCCGGATCGGGAATCAGGGCCATGACTTCCCTCGAAACGTCCTCCCCAAAACCGAGCCGGTCGAGCCAGGCCGCCAACGTGTCGGTATACGATGCCTCGCGCGCCGGCCCGTCCCCGTCGAGCGGGAAGCGGTCCCGCCCGGCGCCGGGTTCGGCGCGCATAGAGAGCCCGCCCCGGTCGCCGGCGCTGGCGCTGACATTGACGATGCGTGGCCCACCGAAACCGCTCGATGCGGAAACCGTGCCGTCCGGGATTGCCGGCGCGATGCGCCCGCTCGGGATCGATGGCGCCGAGCGGCCGGCCATTGTCCCGATGGGTTCGATCGTAAACACCGTCTTCAGGACGCCGAGCGGCGCGTCTCCGCCGGGGTCGTCGATGCGCACCGACAGGTCCAGCGATGTCTGCCCGGTCGATTCGTCGTATCGGACCCGGCCGACGGCAATCCCGTCCCGCCACGCCGACTGCCACCAGGGCTCGCTGGCTCGCGGGGCACCGCCCGTGGGCGCGGTGGATGCGACGGTGAAGCCATGCCGGTCGGTGAAGGAAACCCGCGCCAGCCAGGGCGAGGCCGCCAGTTGCCGATGGAGGAACGAATCGGCTTCCGTCCGGGGGTCCGTGCCGTCCGCGGCCGGGAGCCGATGCTCTGGCCGTTGGGCCAGGACCTCGGCAAGAACGTCCGCGAATTGCGTCGGTTCGGCGGCGCGGGCGGCTCGTACGATTGCGGGCGTCGACGCCCAGGTCCTTGCGTCAGCGATGCGGGCCGCGAGGAACCCGTCGAACCGGGCCGCATGTTCGGCGTGCGTATCGGGACCCGAACCGGGGACGGTCGCGGCGATGTCGGGACGGGCGGCGAGCAGGAGCGCGGCAAGCCCGCCGGTGAGCAGGACCGGCAGCGCGGCCGCGAGCAGCGCGGTGGAGACGAGCCGGGACCGCAGACCGGCGCCGCGGCGCCGCCGCGAGGGTCTCGGCGGGCCGCCGGGGCACCCGAGGTCACCGGCGGTTCCCACCGGGTTCGTCCGAGGGGCCGGGTCCGCTCCGGCTCCCCGGCCCGGTATGCCGAGCACGCTCACGGGGCGGCGATCCCGGCGGGCAGGGTCACGCGCGCGACCGTTCCCTGGCCCGGCAGGGAGTTGATCTTGATCACGCCCTCGTACTTCCTCGCGAGATGGCCGGCGAAGGCGAGGCCGATGCCCATCGCGCCGTCGCGCGAGGTGTAGAACGGCTTGAACACGTTGGCCCGCTGCTCGGGCGCGATGCCGGCGCCGTTGTCGATGACGGTGATCAGGATCTCGTCGTCCTTGCGCGCGGTATCGACCTTGACGATGCCGTTGCGATCCTCGAGGTCGCGGACCGCGGCGATCGAGTTGTCGAGGAGCTCGCCGAGCAGCATCTCGAAATCCCCCGCCGTCGCGAAGACCTCGGGAACCTCGCCGAGATTGCTGACGATGGTTGCGCCGCTGTCCGCCTCGGCGGCGGAGATCGCGTTCTCGACGCAGGCGTTGAGATCGATCATGCCGCGGTGGACATGGTTGGTCGGCGCGCCGGCGAAGGCGTCGAGCCGCCGGGCGAGATCGGCGATCGCGTTCATCCGCTGGCGCACGTTGATCGCGATCCCGGACAGGGTCTCGACCTCCTCGTCGACTTCGACCTCCCCGGCGGGACCCGCGGCCTCGTCGCCGTTGCCGTTGCCGATGGCGTCCCGGATGCGCTGCTGGGTGCGGCGCAGATAGTCCATCCGCCCGGAGACCTCCTCGGCCGAGGCGGCGAGGATGGTGGCGAGCGACTTCACCACGAAGCCGTGCAGCAGCGCGGCGTCGGCCTCGGCGTGCCGGGGCGATCCCGCGGCCAACGCCGGCGGCGCCGGGGACCCGTCATCGGGCGGCGCGGCGGCCGGGTCGGGTTCGGCGGACGCCGCGATGCCCGCTTCCGCCGGCTCGGCGCCGGCTTCGGCGAGCAGAGCGGGCTCGATCTCGATCGCGGCGCGGGCCGCCACGGCCCCGCCCCGCATCCGCTGCTGCAGCGCGAGCAGGATCCAGAACAGGACGAGCGCGGCAAACACCGCCAGCATCCCGCGCTCGTACCAGGCGGCGAGCGCCTGCCGCTTGCCGGCCTCGAACTCCATCGCGTCGCTCAACTGGTTGGTCAGGTCGGAAATGTCCGACGACGTCGCCTGGGCGAACAGCTGCTCCGTGGGTCCCTGCTTGGCGACCAGCACCTCGGCGTGCGAATAGAGGTTGGCGAGCGCGTTGGCGAGCGCCGGGGGATAGGAGACGCTCGCCTCGCGGAGCTTGCGGATCTCGGAGGCGATCCGGGACTGGGCTTCGTCGGTGGGCGTGGCGAGATAGAGGTTCACGTTCCGGGTCAGCCCCGAGATGCCGCGGGCGAGATCCTCGTCGTTCGCGTCCTGGGCCTGGCGCAGCACGTTCGCGGCGGCCAGCGGCAGATACCGGTTCGAGTTGCGCACCACGGCGTAGCCGGTCTTGAAGCGCTCGACGCGCTCCTCGCGCGCGTCGATGGCGGCGAGATAGGCCTGGATGTCGCTCGCCAGCCGGTCGGGGAGGTCGGGGATGCGCCGGGCGGCATCGGAGAGATTCGCCTTCAGCCGCTCCATCCGGGGGATGAAGGCCGCCAGCGAGTCGAAGTCGGCCAGGGGGTTGGACTTGACCCGCGTGACCTCCATGCTCCAGTCGGACGAGAGCAGCTGGATCTGGCGGACCAAGTCGATCGACTTCCGGTAATGCTCCGAGCCGTTGTTCTGCGCGAGCAGGTAGAGAGCGCCCGCCGCGGCCAAAAGGACGGCCGAGACGCAGGTGCCGAGAATGACAGCGCCGGTTCTCATGGGGATAGCTCCTCGTGTTCGCCTACCAGCGTCTTGATGAACGCGACGATGTCGTCCTTGTCCCTGTCGGGCGCCTCGCGGCCGAGCTGGAACTCGAACATCGCGTCGACGGCGTCGCGCAGCGTCTTCGCGCTCCCGTCATGCAGGTAGGGTGCGGTCATGGCCGCCATGCGGAGGCTCGGGACCTTGAAGGCGTGCCGGTCCTCTTCGTTGCCGGTGATGTTGTAGCGGCCGAGATCGGCGTCGGTGATGTCGCCCCGCTTCCTGAAATAGTCGTTCAGCACGCCGAAGACCTGGAACATGTTGCCGCCCACGTTGGCGCCCTGGTGGCAGGACGAGCAGCCATAGTCCTTGAACAGCGCGTAGCCGCGCTTCTCCTGCGCGTTGAGCGCCTTTTTGTCCCCCTTCAGCCAGCGGTCGAAGCGGCTGTTGGGCGTCGTCAGGGACTTCATGTACTCCGCGATCGCGTTCTTGACGTTCCGGCGGTTTATCGTGTTCGGGTAGATCTTCCTGAACATCGCGGGATAGTCGTCGTCCTTGTAGAGCCGGGCGATCACGTCGGGCCACAGGCTCCCCATCTCGAAGGCGGTCTGCACCGGCCCGTCGATCTGGTGCTCCAGCGTCCGCGCGCGCCCGTCCCAGAACTGCTTGAAGTTCATGCCGGCGTTGAACACGGTGGGCGAGTTGACCTTGCCCGGCTTGTCGTCGACCCCGAGCGAGACCTTCCGCCCGTCGTCGCCGCCGGTGGCGAGGTCGTGGCAGCTCGCGCAGGAGATCGTCCCGTCCTTCGACAGGATCGGATCGTGGAACAGAAGCCGGCCGAGCTCGACCTTCGCCGGATCCACGTCGACCGTCTCCGGGATCGGTGAGATGGGCTCTTCCGCGCGCGCGCCGAACGCAAGGAGCGTGGCGATCCCGAGGACGCCAAGATATTGACCTGGAGACAAGGTGCGGCCCTCCCGCATGTCACTGCCCGCCTATGTTGCCGAGACCGCCGAGAGCGGACATCGCGCCCATGACCCCCGGCCCGGCCACCAGCAGCATCGTGCCGGGCACCACGAAGAGCAGCATCGGCAGCGTCATCAGCACCGGCAGCCGCTCGGCCTGGGCCTGAATGCGCGAGGCCTTCTGGACCCGCTGGTCGGCCGCGATGCTCTTCATCGACTGCGACAGCGGCGTGCCGTAGCGGTCGGCCTGGATGAGAGCCATCGCGAAGTCCCTGAGCCCGTCGATCTCGGTGCGCCGCCAGTACTCCGTGAGCACGGCGCGCTTGTCGGAGCCGAGGCGGAGCTCGACCTCGATCTGGCGGAACTCCTGGGCGAGGCCCGGCTCGATCGGCGCCAGCGTCTCGGCCACCGTCAGCATGCCGCGCTCCGCCGTCAGCCCCGCCTCCAGGCACATCACCAGCATGTCGAGCGCATCGGGGATCGCCGAGGTCATGCTCTTCACCCGTTTGGCCACCCGAGCACGCAGCGCGTATTCCGGAAGGACGCCGCCGATGACGAACCCGGCGAGCCCAGCCAGAATCACCAGAAACAGGTACTGGCTCACCAGCTCCGATCCCGATGCCCAAATCCCGGCGCCGGCCGCCAGCACGGACGCCGACGCGAACTTGATCGACAGGAAGACCGAGAGAGCGTCCTGTCCAGTGAACCCGCCCTTGCGCAGCATGCCGGCGAGCTTCTCGCGCTCCGCCGCGCCGATCGGGACAAGCATCGAACCCGCGCGGGCGAATGCGGAGCCGAGGGTCCGGAAGCGCCCTCCATCGGCGAACGCGGACAGCTCCGGGGCGGCAACGTCGGGGGCCGCGAGCTCGCGGAACGGGGCGAGCCGGCGGTCGAGCGCGCGCGTCCGCCGCGTCTCGCGGAACACGATCGGGGCGACGGCGAGCACGAGGAGCGTGCCCGCTGCGATCGCGGCGATGGGCAGGAGGGATTCCGGCATCCGTTCCCCCTACTTCTCGATCCGCGCGGCGATCGCGCGGGCGGCCAGGATGCCGAACACGATCAGCCCGACGCCGATCTGGAGCAGCATGGCGCCCCGGTCGGGGTCGAACAGGATCGCGACCGAATCCGGCGAGATGAAGTACTGCGCCGCGAGTACGATGGCCGGCATGACGGCCAGCACCAGCAGGGTCAGGCGGGTCTGTGCGGTCGAGGCGTGCGCCTTCATCGCGGTGCTCCGGCGCGCGCGGAGCGCCGCCGACAGGTTGGCGAACGCGCCCGTGACGCCCCCGCCCGCCCGGCGCTGGAGCCGGATGACCGCCATGAACAGGGTGAACTCGGCAAGCCGCACGCGCCGCGCCACGGCGAGCAGCGCGGTGTCGGCGTCGAGCCCGCCGGTCAGCCCGTCGCAGACGCTGTCGAGGACCGGCTTGACGGGTTCGGTGGAATCCTCCGCCACCACCGCGATCGCCTCCAGCGGCGGCACGCCCGCCGCGGAGAGGCGCACGATCTGGTCGACGATCTCCGGGAACTGGCGCGAGAACTCGTTCGCCCGGCGCGCCTGCATCCAGGCCATCGCGTACCACATCGCGCCCGCCCCGCCGAGACCGGTGAGCGGCATCGTCCACCAGCCGATGGGAATCCTGAGGAACCACATCGCGAACCAGAGCCCCGCAGCCGCGACGATGCCCGCGAGGGTCGCGCGCGCCAGCACCCGTCCCGCGTTGAGCAGCGGGTAGCGGTCTTCCACGAAGCGCCGGACCCGCCCGAGCCGCGAGGCGCTCTCGCCGGCGCGGAAGATGTCGGCATCGGTCCCTTCCTCGCCGCCCGCCTCCTTCTCGGCGAGCGGCGCGGCGACGCGCGCGAGCCGGTCCTGAAACCCCCTGTCGCGGTTGCCCACCAGCAGGAACAGCGCGATGCCGAGAAGCGAGACCGCCCCGCCGGCGGCGAACAGGAGAATCTGGGCGCTCAAACCTCGTCCTCCCCGATCCGGGGATCGGCCTGCAGCGCCGCCAGCAACGGCTCGCGCAGGTTGATCGTATCGACCGCCGGCATCCACGCCGGCTGCCGCCCGGAGGTCTCGAACACGTGCTCGCCGTCCCCTGGCCGGCGGCGCCAGATCTCCTCCGTGGTAATGATGTCGTTCTCGATACCGGCCACGTTGGTGGCGCTGGTTACGCAGCGGTGGCCCGAGCGCAGGCGCTCAAGCTGGACCACCATGTCGACGCTGGAGGCGATCTGGCGCCGGAGCGCCGGAAGCGGCATCTCGCCGCCCGCCATCATCAGCATGTTCTCGAGCCGGGTCAGCGCCTCGCGCGGGTTGTTCGCGTGCAGCGTGCACATCGAGCCCGGATGGCCGGTGTTCATCGCCTGCAGCATCTCGCGCGCCTCGCCGCCCCGCACCTCGCCCACGATGATTCGGTCCGGGCGCATCCGGAGCGTGTTGACCAGCAAATCGCGCATGGTCACCTGGCCGGTGCCCTCGGCGCTCATCGTCCTGGTCTCGAGCCGGATCACGTGCGGCTGCTGGAGCTGAAGCTCGGCCGCGTCCTCGATCGTGATCAGCCGCTCGCTGTCCGGGATCTCCTTCGAGAGCGCGTTCATGAAGGTCGTCTTGCCCGCCCCGGTGCCGCCGCTGATCAGGACGTTGAGCCGCGCCTTGACCCCGATGCGGAACAGCTCCGCCATCGCCGGCGACATCACCCGGCGCTTCGCCATGTCGTCGAGGCTCACGCCGCGCATCACGAAACGCCGGATCGAGATCGCCGCGCCGTCGAGCGCTAATGGAGGGATGATGATGTTGACGCGCGAGCCGTCCTCCAGGCGCGCGTCCACCATGGGGCTCGATTCGTCGATCCGCCGCCCCACCCGGCCGGCGATCCGCTGCGCGATGTGGAGGAGATGCTGGCGGTCGCGGAAGCGCAGCTCGACCCGCTCCAGCCGGCCCGCCCGCTCGACATAGGTCGATTCCATGCCGTTGATCAGGATGTCCGAGATCAGCGGGTCGTGGAGCAGCGGCTCGATCGGTCCCAGCCCCTTGATGTCGTGCACCAGCTCGGAGACCACCTTCTGGCGGTCGAGCGGGCCGAGGTCGGGCACGCCGGCCTCCTCGGTGGCGAGGAAGGACAGAAGCTGGCCCGCGAGCTGCTCGTTGCTGAGCGCCGAGATCTTCGACATGTCGAGCGACTTGACGATGACCGGATGGACCCGCGCCACGATCTCCGAGATGAACGTCTCCGCCGAGGCCGCCGGCCGCGCGGTCGCGTGCGTCTGGGCCGACGTCGGCAGGGCGGTGGGCTCGCCGCCGTTCGCCGGCGGCGCGGTCTCGGCGGCGGCGCGGGACCGCCGCCCGAAGGAACGCGCGGGCATGCTCAGCCTCCCGCGCCCAGTGCGGCCGCAGGCACCGGCATGGACAGGCGCTCTGCGAGCGCCGCCACGGGTTTGCGCAGGTTCCGCGGCAGGCGGTCGCCGGGCCAGCCGCGGCCCGCAAGCTCCGGCAGGGACCGGTCGAACGGGACCACGACGTCGGACGCGGTCTCGATCCCTGTCCCGTTCAGCATCGTCGCGCCCGCATCCGGGCGAAACGCCCGCGTGTGGTTCTGCACCAGCAACACCGGGGCGGCGGCACTCAGCAGGTCGAGCGTGCGCGCCGCCCGCGCCGCGCCGGAGGCGGTCGGCTCGACGACGAGCACCCGCAGATCCACCTCGCCCAGCAAATCGAAATACGTCCCCGGATCGTCCAGCCCGTCGACCAGAACGAGCTGCGAGCGGTGCCGCAACTGGCTCAGCAGCCAGTCGAGCGCGGGCATCGAGGGAGCCGGGGGGAGGGTCGAGCCAAGGCGGTAGGCATACACCGAAATGCGCTCCGAGCGCTCGGTCCGCACGCCGTCCAGGAGACCGGGATCGGGGAACGAACGGCCAGCCACCTCGAAGAGCTGGTCGAGGCCCGGCGCGGGCTCCACATCGAGCAGCAGCGCCATCGACGAGACCGTGCGGTTGAGGTCCAGGATCGAGACGTACCGGCCCTGCCCGGCGGCGTGCAGCGCCGCCGCCGCGGCCAGCGTCGTCGCGCCGCTGCCGCCGGTGCCGGCGAACCCCGCCACGCAGCCGCGCGCGGAGGAAGCCGTATCCGCTCCCGCGGCGCGCAGCGCGGCGTCCCTGATCGCCGCCGGGGAGACCGGCTTCACCAGATAGTCGCTCACCCCGGCCAGCAGGATCTCGCGGCTCGCACGCGCCGAGCCGTCCGAGCCTAGCGCGATCACCGCCGTGCCCACCTCGCAGACCTCCGCGAGCTCGTGCATCGCGCCCGCCGGGAACGGAACCCCGTCGAGGTCCACGATGACCAGGCCCGTCGAGTGCCCGTCGGCAAGTGCCGCTATCGCCGCGCGCAACCCTCCTGGCCAGACCTGCGGGTCCTCGTGATCGGGCGAGGCGCCCTCGAAGTGCAGCAGGCCTTCGCGCAACGCGGTCTCGGTCTCGGGGTCCGCCGCGAACGCGAGTGCCGCCACCGGGCCGTCGGACGTCGCGCTGGCAGGCGGGTGTTCGCGGAGTTCGTCGCGGGAATCGATGTCGATCGACGATTTGGACAGGTCGTCAGGGGGGCGGGAAGGCTCCGCCGGAATGGATCGGGAAGCATCGCCGTCGGATCGGGGAGGCGCCGGCAATCCCGGCGGTTCGCCATGGTCGGAGAAGGCCTCCGTGCCGTCCGAGAGGCCGTCCAGTAGTTCGCTCGCAAGGTCTTCGGTATCTGGATGGGTATCCGGAAGGGTGGCGGCGTCAGGCTTGGGCTCGGCCAACGATGCGTCGGGCATGGTCGCGGCGGTCCCGGGAAGATCGGGCGAAACTTCCTCTTCGGAAGAAGTGGACGGGCCGTTCGGCAGACTCTCCAGGAGCGCTTCGTCCAGATCGACATCAAGGAGAGGGCCGGAATCGGGCAGCGGGCTCGGCAGGATGCCGGGGTCCAGAGGCTCCGGCCAGTCCCCGTTTTCCGGTGACATCGCCGCTTCCCCGGAAAGGCCCGCGAGCAGCGCGTCCTCGAAGTCTTTAGCCGAATTGTCCGACGGGACCATTGGCTCGGAGACCGGGTCTGGCTCGGGCTCGGCCAAGAGTTCGTCTTCGGGTTGCAGGGCAGGCGTCTCCGCTTCTTCCGACGAAACCGAGGGCACGTCCGAAAGCCCGTCCAGCAGCATCGTCTCGAAGTCGGTCTCGGAGCCAGAGTCTCCCGGTTCGTCCGATTCGTCGTTCTCGCATTCCGGTTCCGCAGGCTCGCTTGCCGACGGCACCATGTCCGGCAGCTCGGTCCATCCCGCGTCCTCCGAGGACGCGCTCACCGGATCCGACAGACCCTCCATGAGCGCGCTCCCGAAATCCGGATCGGCCGGATCGGCGGGCTCGCGAGGCGTGTCTGCCGGAAGATCGGCGTTGGATGGGATGGGAGCGAGGGTCATCTCAGCGTGCGGCTATCCGTTAAGGCTGCCTGATCCTTTCATAGGGAAACTGGTAACGGTGCATTCGCCGACGCCTTCGGAGTACGCCGGTCGCCATAGGGGGTGACGAATTAGCGCCGAGCGTCTAAGCGTCTGGCGCTGGTGTTGCGGGCGCGCCGGCCATCTTCCGACAAGGAGATGGCCGGTTTGCCATGCGATTTGGCCTACGATGGGCCGGGGGCAGGCGTCTGGCCGTTAAAGGTGCCGATAGAATTCCCGGTATTCACGACTTGGGCTCCGATGCCTTCGATCGCATCTGCGATTTGCCCGGAAAACGCGAAGACGGCAGCCCCGACGGCGACGGTAACGACACCGACGAGGATCGCGTATTCGAGCGCGGAGACGGCCTCGTTGGCCTTGAGGAAGCGGCGGAAGCGCCGCGAGATGTGTTGAGTCTTCATTTATCCAGCCTCTTGTTGAGTTGTGCGTTTCGCTGGAGTTCCGTCCAGCACGGTCGTTCTGGGAGAGTGTTCTTGATCTTGCTGCGCTATCGAACCTCCCTTGGCAGTTGGCGGGCGCCCATATGCCGGTACGCCGGTCCAGACGGACGAGCATTGGGTGCCAGGAGCGATCCCCGCCGCGGGGAACCTGCTGGCAAAGTGATGTTTGCGGTCGGAGGGCGTGCCGCCTTCTTCGCACGTAACGAGCCACCCGGAGATTTTCCAACCCGCATCGCCTAGGCCCCCTCGACCGGTTCGAGGCGCGCGATGCCGATCGCGACCTGGCGTGCAGCCTCGTCGTCGCCCGACACGAGCGTTCCCGGGTTCCACGGACCGCCGCTCCAGGAAATCCGGACCACGACCAACTCGCCGGTGGCGCTGTCGGAGGTGGAACCAGTGCCGCCGTTCAGGCTCCCGGGCGCGAGGCTTCTCTCGATCTTGACGGAGAGCGTGGTCCCGCAGTCGAAGTCGTCGGCGAGGTCGAGCTCCTTCCGGATCGCCGTGCAGGCGAGCCCCGACAACACGGATGAGTCGGCGCCCGGGGTGAGAGCGATGACCCGGACCGCGGCGCGGGCCGCTCGGTCCATCCGGTCGGAGACCCAGGCCGAATGAACGATCTGCATCACGCCGGCGAAGGCGATCACCAGGACCGAGATCGCGATGGCGGTCTCGACCGCGACCGAGCCGCGGCGGCCGCGCCAGAAGGCCGGAAGAGAAACCCTTCTCATGGCGGGCTCTGCCGGTCGCGCGGCGCGCTGGGCACGCGCGGCCCGGAATGAAGTTTCGGCCCGCGCCGCAGTTACCGCGCGGCGATCTGACG
The DNA here is from genome assembly GCA_022826125.1 of Defluviicoccus sp. GTDB lineage: Bacteria > Pseudomonadota > Alphaproteobacteria > MPNO01 > MPNO01 > MPNO01. The sequence continues at coordinate 182 of JAJDVM010000203.1, read as the reverse complement.
GATTCGTCGGTGCGGCGGTGGCAGTGCCGGCGTGGCGACCCGCTGAGCAGGACGAATTGTCGCACCCCTGCTGCGGGGGGGGGGGGGGGGGTTATAAACCGGTCGCCGGCGGACCCCGAAAAGGGTGGCCGCGCGAAGCGCGCCACAGCAAGGTGGTTGTGGGACCGTAACCCCGGCAACCG
>JAJDVM010000016.1 GCA_022826125.1 Defluviicoccus sp. | reverse complement strand
ACCGGCGTGGTGCTCGCCAACGCCGGCGTCGATCACGCGCTGCACGACACCTACTACGTGGTAGCGCATTTCCACTATGTGCTGTCGATGGGCGCGGTGTTCGCGATCTTCGGCGGGTTCTATTACTGGCTGCCCAAGATGTGCGGCAGGCGGTATCCGGAAACGCTCGGCCGGATCCATTTCTGGATCATGTTCGTCGGCGTGAACGTCACCTTCTTCCCGCAGCATTTCCTCGGCCTCGCCGGGATGCCGCGGCGGATCCCGGACTATCCCGACGCGTTCGCGGGATGGAACATGGTCTCCTCGGTCGGCTCCTACATCTCGGCGTTCGGCGTGCTGCTGTTCCTGTGGATCTGCTACCGGACGTTCACCGCGGGCGAGCGGGTGGGCGAGAACCCGTGGGGCGAGGGCGCGACGACGCTCGAATGGTCGGTAAGCTCGCCCCCGCCGTTCCACAGCTACGACGAGCTTCCGCAGATTCGCTAGAGGCGGGCGAAGAGCGTGGCCGACAGACCGATCGAGCTGACCGCCGACGCGGCCCTGATAGACGGGCCGCCGATCGGCGATTTCATCGCGCTGCTGAAGCCGCGTGTGATGTCGCTCGTGGTGTTCACGGCGGTGACGGGTCTGGTCCTGGCGCCCGGAACGCTCCACCCGGTGCTGGCCGCGATCGCGGTTCTCTGCGTCGCCGTCGGAGCCGGCGCCGCCGGCGCGATCAACATGTGGTACGAGCGGGACATCGACGCGGCGATGGCGCGCACCTGCGGCCGTCCGCTTCCCGCCGGCCGTATGATGCCGGGCGACGCGCTCGGCTTCGGCGCGGTGCTCGCGGTGGGCTCGGTCAGCGTCATGGCGCTCGCGGTCAACTGGACGGCGGCGGCGCTGCTCGCGCTCACCATCGCCTTCTATGTCTTCGTCTACACGATCTGGCTCAAGCGGCGGACGCCGCAGAACATCGTGATCGGCGGCGCGGCCGGCGCCTTCCCGCCGATGATCGGCTGGGCGGCGGTGACGGGCGATATCGGGCTGGGCGGGATTGCCCTGTTCGCCCTCATCTTCATGTGGACGCCGCCTCATTTCTGGGCGCTCTCGCTCTACAAGAGCGGCGATTACGCCGCCGCCGGCATCCCGATGCTGCCGGTGGTATCCGGCGCCGCCGAGACCAAGCGCCAGATCCTGCTTTATTCCCTCCTGCTCGTGCCGGTTTCGCTGATCCCGACCGTCGTCGGCGTCACGGGGTTCGCCTATGCCGCGGTCGCCGTCGCGATGAGCGGCGCGTTCCTGGTCCTCGCGTGGCAACTCTGGCGAGCCGGGGATCTCGCCGGGGCGCCGCGGCTGTTCGGCTTCTCGATTCTCTACCTCTTCGTCCTGTTCGCGACGATGATCGTCGAACGCCTCGTTCCCGGCGCGGTATAGGGCGATGGCGATGCCGTTGAGCGACCTTCACAAGCGCCGCCGGACCCGCAACATCGCGATGCTCACCGTGCTGCTCGGGCTGGTGGCCCTGTTCTTCGTGATGTCGATCGTCCGCATGGGAGGGGGCTGAGATGGCGCGCTCCCCCCGCCGCCGGCGGAACGCGGCCACCGCGGCCGCGCTGCTTGGGATCGTCGCGGGTATGGGCGGTCTCGCCTACGCCTCGGTGCCGCTCTACCAGTGGTTCTGCCAGGTGACCGGTTACGGCGGCACCACCCAGGTCGCGGAGGAAGTGCCGGCGAAGGTGCACGACCGCTCGGTCACGGTGCGTTTCAACGCCGACGTGAACTCGGCGCTGCCGTGGCGGTTCCAGCCCGTGGAGCGGAGCGTCAGGGTCAAGCTCGGCGAGGAGAAGCTCGCTTTCTACCGCGCGCGCAATGTCGGCGACCGGCCGGTTACCGGCACGGCGACGTTCAACGTGACCCCCGCCAAGGCGGGACCGTATTTCGCGAAGCTGGACTGCTTCTGCTTCACCGAGCAGACGCTCGCCGCGGGCGACAGCATCGACATGCCGGTATCGTTTTACGTCGATCCGGACATGGCGAAAGACCGCAACCTGGACGATGTGACGACGATCACCCTGTCCTATACCTTTTTCGCCGCGCCCGGACAGTCCGACGCCGGACCGTCCGCGCGGATCGCCGCCAACTGAGAGAGGGGCAAACCATGGCGCCAGCCGATTCGGCCGCCGAGTACACCCATCACGGCAACAAGCATCCCTACCACCTGGTCGATCCGAGCGTCTGGCCCGCGGTGGGCGCGACCGCGTCCGGCGCGCTGTTCATCGGCGCGGTCTGGTACATGCACGAGGGTTCCTGGTGGCTGATGGCGCTCGGCTTCATCGGGGTCGCGGTCACGATGGTCGGCTGGTGGCGCGACGTGATCCGCGAAGCCACCTTCGAGGGACACCACACGCCGATCGTCCAGCTCGGCATGCGCTACGGCATGGCGCTGTTCATCGCCTCCGAGGTGATGTTCTTCGTCGCCTGGTTCTGGGCCTATTTCAACGCCGGCCTGTTCCCGCCCGAAGCGATCGAGAGCCAGTGGCCGCCGCCCGACATCGTGACCTTCGATCCGTGGGATCTGCCCTTCCTCAACACGCTGATCCTGCTGATGTCGGGCGTCACGGTGACCTGGGCGCATCACGCCCTCAAGGAAGGCAACCGGCAGCACGTCCTCCAGGGGCTCGGCCTCACGATCGGGCTGGGGATCCTGTTCACCTGCGTGCAGGCCTACGAGTACAGCCACGCAGCCTTCGGTTTCTCGGACGGGATCTATCCCAGCACGTTCTTCATGGCGACCGGCTTCCACGGCTTCCACGTTCTGGTGGGGACGATCTTCCTGATCGTCTGCTTCTTCCGGGCCTACAAGGACCACTTCAAGCCGGACCATCATTTCGGCTTCGAGGCGGCGGCGTGGTACTGGCATTTCGTCGACGTGGTCTGGCTGTTCCTGTTCTGCTGCATCTATATCTGGGGCGCCGGCCCGAACGCCGGAGGCCACTAGAGGCGGATGACGCGGCCCGGCGTCCACCCGCCGCGGTCGCCTTTCGCCACCGGCCTCGCCTGCCGTTGCCCGCGCTGCGGTTCGGGAAAGCTCTATGCGGGGCTGCTGACGGTCGCCGACAAGTGCGATGTCTGCGGTCTCGATTTCGGGCCGCACGACAGCGGCGACGGTCCCGCGGTGTTCGTGATCCTGATCCTGGGCGCGATCGTCGTCGCTCTGGCCTTCTCGCTGGAGGTCCTCGCCGAGCCCGCCATCTGGGTTCATATGGCGGTCTGGCCGCCCGTGATCGTGGTTCTCGCGGTGCTATTGCTGCGCCCGGCCAAGGGGCTGCTGATCGCGCTCCACTACAAGAACCTGCGGTATGAATACGACGACGGACGCTGAACGCCGCCGGCGTTTCCGCCCGACGCTCTGGTCGACCGTCACGGCGGCGGCGGCGCTCGCCGTACTCGTCGGTCTCGGGACGTGGCAGATACAGCGTCTGAACTGGAAGGAAGGCGTGATCGCGCATCGCGAGGCCCGGCTCGCCATGCCGCCGGTCTCTGTGGGGGAAGAGACCGCGGACGAGGATCTGGCGTTTCGCCGCGCCCGCGCGACGGGCCGGTTCCTCCATTCCAGGGAGTTCCTGATCTCCAACCGCGTGCGCGGTGGGCGAGCCGGCTTCGACGTGGTCACGCCGCTTCGCCTCGGTCCGGCCGATATAATTATGGTCAACCGGGGCTGGATTCCGCTCGACCGTGCCGATCCCGACACGCGGCGGGAAGGTCTGGTTGCGGCGGAAACGGCGGTGACCGGCATCCTGCGAAAGCCGGGCAAGACCAGCCCGTGGGTTCCCGACAACGAACCGGCGAGGAATGTCTGGTACTACGCCGATCCCGAGGAGATGGCCGCCGTCGCCGGTCTTGCCGGGATCCGCGGCGCCGTTCTGGTCGCGGATACGAAACCCAACCCCGGTGGGTTGCCCGCGGGGCGCGGGCCGAAGGTCGAGATCGCCAACCGGCATCTCGAATACGCGCTCACCTGGTACGGGCTCGCGCTGGTCCTCGTGGTGATCTACTTCGTCTTTCACTGGCGCCGGGAGGACGCACGCGATGAGCGGGGGTGAGACCAGCTACGAAATCCTGGAAGCCCGGTTCGGACAGATCGGCGCGCTGGGCGAGGCGGCGCGCGTTCTGACCTGGGACCGGTCGGTGAACATGCCGCGAAAGGGGGCGCCGGGGCGCGCCGAACAGCTCGCCTCGCTCAGGCGGGTGGTGCACGAGAAGATCACCGATCCCGCCATGCCCGACCTGCTCGATGCGGCGGAGGAGGAGGTGGCGCGGGATCCCTGGCGTGGCGCCAATCTGCGCGAGATGCGCCGCCGGTGGATACACGCCTCCGCCCTGGATGCGGACCTGATCGCCGCGATGGCGAGGGCCGACAGCGAGTGCGAGATGGCCTGGCGCGGTGCCCGCGAGGCGGACGACTACGAGGCCGTCAAACCCTGTCTTCGAACCGTCCTCGAACTCGTCCGGCGCGCCGGCGAAGCTCGGGCGGAGGCGCTCGGCTGCCCGCTCTACGACGCGTTGATGGATGTCTACGAGCCCGGCGCGAGAACCGGCCGGATCGATGCGCTGTTCGACGATCTCGCCGGTTTCCTGCCGGGATTTCTCGACCGGGTTCTCCAAACGCAGGCGGGCGAACCGCAACCCTTGCCCCTGGACGGCCCGTTCAGCGTCGAGGCGCAGCGTTCGCTGAGCGAACGGCTGATGGTCCAGCTCGGGTTCGACTTCGAGGCCGGCCGTCTCGACGTCAGCCTGCACCCGTTTTGCAGCGGCGTGCCGGGCGATATCCGGGTTACCACCCGTTACGACACAACCGACTTCACGCAGAGCGTCATGGCGGTGCTGCACGAGACCGGGCACGCGCTCTACAACGCCGGGCTGCCGCCGGAATGGCGCCGCCAGCCCGTCGGATCGGCTCGCGGGATGGCGATGCACGAGAGCCAGTCGCTGATCGTCGAGATGCAGGCGTGCCGTTCGGCGGAATTCATCGGATTCCTCGCGCCGCTGGTGCGCGACGCCTTCGACGGGGCCGGGCCGGCCTGGTCCGCCGACAATTTGCGCCGCCACTACCGGCGCGTGGCCCGCAGCCTGATCCGGGTCGACGCGGACGAGGTGACGTACCCGGCTCACGTGATCCTGCGCTATCGGCTCGAGCGGGAACTGATCGGCGGCGGCCTGTCGCTCGACGATCTCCCGGGGGCGTGGGCGGATGGGTTGGAGGAGCTTCTGGGGATCCGCCCTCCCGACGACGCCAGCGGCTGCCTGCAGGACATCCATTGGTACAGCGGGACGTGGGGCTATTTCCCGACCTATGCGCTGGGCGCGCTCGCGGCGGCACAGCTCTTCGAGACGGCCCTGGCCGCCCGGCCCGGAATACCCGACGCGCTCTCCAGGGGAGACTTCACGCCGCTGCTCGGCTGGCTTCGGGAGGCCGTCCATCGAAAGGGGTCCCTGCCGGCGACGACCGACGATCTGCTTCGGGAGGCGACCGGCATCCCGCTCCGCACCGACTCCTTCAGGCGCCACCTGGAGAGGCGTTACCTGTCAGACCGATAGAAGTCCGACGACGGTTCCCGTCATGCACGCGGCAAGGGTACCCGCGTAGATCGACCGGAGGCCGAGACCCACGATCTCGAGCCGGCGCTCCGGAACCATGGCGCCGATCCCGGCGATCAGGATGCCGAGGCTCGCGAAATTGGCGAAGCCGCAGAGCGCGTAGGTCATGATCAGCCGGCTCCGCTCGCCGAGGGCTCCCTCCGGCAGCCCGGCAAGCGAGAAATACGCGATGAACTCGTTGAGGACGACCTTGATGCCGAGCAGGGAGCCAGCGGCGGCCGCTTCGCTCCACGGGATCCCCATCAGCCACGCTATGGGCGCCATGACGTAGCCCAGCAGCCGCTCGAGGGTGATCGGTGCGCCGGCGAGGTCCGGCAGCAGCCCCAGCCCCAGATTCACCAGATGAACCAGCGCGACGATGACGATCAGCATCGCGACGATGTTCAGCAGCAGGGTGAGTCCGTCGAGCGTACCCCGGGTTATCGCGTCCACGGTCGAGTCGTAGACTCGCTCGGGCGTCACGGAGCCGCCTACGGTTTCGGCGTCTTCGGGGATCATCACCCGGGCGATCAGCACGGCCGCCGGCGCGCTCAGAAGCGATGCGGTCAGAAGGTGCCCGATCGGGTTTTCGACGATGTCGGTCAGCGCGGTGGCGTAGAGCACCATGACCGTTCCGGCGATCGTCGCCATGCCGGCGGTCATGACCACGAACAATTCGCTTCGGCTTAACGCGTTCAGATAGGGCCGGATCAGAAGCGGGGCTTCCACAAAGCCGATGAATATGTTGGCGGCCGTCGAAAAACTCGCGGCTCCGCTGATCCTGAGCAGGCGCGACAGCGCCCAGGCGAAGGCGCCCACGACCGCCGGCAGCACGCGCCAGTGGTAGAGGAGCGCCGACAGCGCGCTGACCAGAAGGACCAGTGGCAACGCCTGAAAGGCAAGAACGAAGGCGCCGCCCGGCATCTTCTCGTCGAAGGGCAGCGCGCCTCCGCCGATATATCCGAAGACGAAGGAGGTCCCCGCGCGGGTCGCCGCCTGCAACGCTTCGACGATGCCGTTGAGCGCGAGCAGGAGCTGCCAGCCGGCGGACCATTTCAGAAGGACCAGGGCGAGCACGAACTGGATCGCGACTCCGACCAGAACGGTCCGCCACGGAAGCCGCGCCCTGTTCTCGCTGACCAGCCAGGCGAGGCCGACAAGCGCGAAGAGTCCGAACAAGCCCTGGATAATCGTCATGTCGGGTGCCTCCGTGTGGGTCAGGCGGGCGCGGCCACGCGAATAAAGCCCGTCCGATGGGGCTCGTGCACCAGGATCGAGAGAAAGGCCGCCAGCAGAGCGAGCGCGAAGGACGCGAGCCACATCCAATCGTACTGCGCGAACAGGTCGAACACCCAGCCGCCCGCGAACGACCCGAGCGCGCCGCCCACCGAGTGGAGAGAGAACAGGAGACCCATGGTGAGTCCCATGATCCTGAGCCCCATGTGGGTGCCGACGATGTTGGCGACGACCGGGAAGGTCGCGAAGTCGAACAGCCCGAACAGCGCCGCGAAGATGAACAGAAGCGCCGAATCGCCCGGGATGAACATCAGGAGAATGAAGCAGAGGGCGCGCAGGAAGTAGATGGCGGCGAGCAGCGCGGGACGGTGGAATTTGTCGGCCGCCGCGCCGAAGCCGATGATCCCCATCGCCGAGGTCGTCGCCAGCACACCGAATGCCGTCGCACTTTCTATCGGCGGAAACCCGCAGGCCGCCGCGTAGGGCAGGAAGTGGATCCGGATCGCGCCGATGGTGGTGAAGCCGCACACGATGTACCCGATGCCGAGCAGCCAGAAGGTGCGGTCGCGCATCAGGTAGCCGAGTTGCGTCCAGATGGTGTTGCCGGCATCGGCCTGCGGTCCGCGCATCCGGCTCTCCGGCGCCTCGCGCCGGATCAGCGTCCAGGTGAGCAGGGCCGTCGCGGCCAGCAGCAGGCCGACCGCCAGGAAGCTGGCGCGCCAGCCGATGGTGCCGAGACCGACGGCGAGCAGCGGCATCAGCACGAGCTGGCCCCCGGTCGCGCCCGAGGTCGCTATGCCGGTGGCAAGCCCGCGCCGGGCATCGAAATAGAGCGCGACCGTGGCGCCGATCAGCGGGGCGGAAACGATCGAGAAGCCGATCCCGCCGATCAGCCCGAACGCGGCGATGAAGTGCCAGTCCTCCCACATTCCCGCGGTCAGGCACACCGCGACGGCGGTCACGAGAATGGCCATCACGAATATCGTTCGCGCGCCGTAACGGTCGAGCGCCATGCCGGCGACCGGCGAGCCGATCGCCATCACCGTGAGCATCACCGAACCGCCCGTCGATATGAACGTGCGGTTCCAGGCGAACTCCTTCTCCCACTCCGGGATCAGGAGACCGAGCGCGGAACGCGCGCTCATCACCAGGGTGAGCACCGTGAAGAGGACGGCAACGACTAGCCACCCGTACGGGTTCTCTCGGATCATTCTGAGAAGCATGGAAACCGGGTGCCGAAAAAGCGGAACGCCGGAGTCTATAGCAATCGGGTATGCCGGGCGAACCGGATGCGGCGATTCGCGGCGAACGGGATAGTCTAGCGTCGCTCCGGGCGTTGGAGGCCGCGCGTGCCCCACATCGACCTCAGCGACGTCGTCATCATCCTCGCCGCGTCGGTCGTGGCGCTGTTCGTTCTCCGGCGCGTGAACCTGTCGCCGGTGCTCGGCTATCTCGCCGCCGGCATGTTCATCGGTCCGTTCGGGATCGGGCTCGTGACCGACGTCGACAGCATCCACGTCTTCGCCGAGTTCGGCGTGGTGTTCCTGCTCTTCACCATCGGCCTCGAACTGCCATGGGAGCGGATCAAGGTTCTTCCCCCCGCCATGTTCGCACTCGGCGTGACCCAGATTCTGGTGACCGGCGCGGCCATTTCGGGCATCGCGCTCGCGCTCGGCGTCGCCGCGGACGCGGCGATCGTGATCGGCGCCGCCCTCTCCCTCTCCTCGACCGTCTTCGTCATCCAGATACTGGTGGATCGCCGCCAGCTCGCGACCCGGTTCGGCCGCGCGTCCTTCACCGTCCTGATGATGCAGGATCTCGCCGTCGCGCCCATCCTGGTGTTGACGGTCGCGCTGACGAACCGCGACGGGGGGCTCGTCGAGTCTCTCGGCATCGCGGCGCTGCAGGCGATCGCCGCCCTGGTCGCCATCGTGGTGCTGGGCCGCTTCGTCCTGCGGCCTCTCTTCGCGCTCGTGGCCGCCGAACGGAACGACGACATCTTCGCCGCGGCGACGTTGCTGGTGGTGGTCGGTATAGCGGGATTTACCGAGTTCGTCGGCCTCTCGCTGGCGCTCGGCGGGCTGCTCGCGGGGATGCTCCTGGCGGAGACCGAATACCGCCACCAGGTCCTGGCGGAGATCCAGCCGTTCCGCGCGTTGCTGCTCGGGCTGTTCTTCATGTTGATCGGCATGCAGACGGATCTGGGCGTCGCCGTAGAGCGGGCGCCGTTCGTCCTGCTCGTGACCGTCGGGCTGCTTGCGACCAAGGCGATCATCCTCGCGTTGCTGGTGGTCCTGTTCCGCCTTCCCGGCCTCTACGCGTGGCCGCTCGGCCTGCTGCTGGCGCAGGGCGGCGAGTTCGCCTTCGTGGTGTTCAACGTGGCGCTCGGCGGCGGGTTGATCGAGGGAACGCTCGGTCAGGTGCTCATCGTCGCGGTGGCGCTGTCGATGATGGCGACGCCCGCGCTCGCCTGGGCTAGCGCCCGGCTCGCGCACTGGACCGCGATGAGAGGATCGGCCAGCGTCGAAGAGCTGGCCGGGGACATGCCCGACCTCGTCGATCATGTGGTGATCGCCGGCTACGGCCGCGTCGGGCGCACGGTCGCGCGCGAGCTCGAGCAAAAGAAAATCAGGTTCATCGCCGTCGACCGCGATCCCGTCGTCGTGTCGACCGCCCGGTCGCAGGGGGAACCGGCATATTTCGGAGACGCGAGCAGGCCCGACGTGCTCCAGAGCCTGCACCTCGAATCGGCGTTGTCCGTGGTGGTGGCTGTCAGCGACTCGGAAGCAGCGACCCGGCTGGTGGCGACGCTCCGCCACAGCCTGCCGGACATTCCCGTTCTCGCCCGCGCGACGACCGATTCCCACGCCGCGGAGCTGGTGCGGGCGGGCGCGTCGTTCGTCGTGCCGGAGCTCGTCGCCACCGGAAAACGGCTTGCCGAACAAATAACCGTTTCCTATTCGCGCGGGCCGTGACATCGCCGGGCTTTCGCGTAAACATGCGCGCCCCATGAGGAACGAGGCGCAAGCGTGAGCTATCGAACGATCCTCTACGAGGAGGACGGCCCGGTCGGGACGATCACCCTGAACCGTCCCGACGACGGCAACATGTTCACTATCGAAACCTGCCACGAGGTGCGCGACTGCATCGACGGGATCCGGCGCGAGACGCGGACGCGCGCGATCGTGCTGACCGGCGCGGGGGACAGGTTCTTCTGTATCGGCGGACGCAAGGACGGGGCGGAGCCCACCCGCCTCTATGCCGGCATGCTGCCGACGCTCGAGATGTACGAGGCGATCGACAAGCTCCAGAAGCCGGTGATCGCGAGCGTCAACGGGTTCGCGGTCGGCGGCGGCAACGTGCTCCAGATGGTCTGCGACCTCACCATCGCCAAGGAGAGCGCGGTGTTCCGCCAGGTCGGGCCCATGATGGGGTCTTTCGACGCCGGCTACGGCACCTGGTATCTCGAAGATCTCGTGGGCAAGAAGCGGGCCAAGGAAATCTGGTACACCAACCGCAGGATCGGTGCCGCCGAGGCGCTCGAGATGGGGCTGATCAACCGCGTCGTGCCGGATGCCGAGCTCGCCGAGCGGACGCGGGAATACGCCCTGGAGGTGGCCGAGCGCGGCAGCTTCGCGCTGGCCTCGATAAAGGGCGCGTTCAATGCCCGCCACGGCGGCGTATCGGGGCTTGCCCGGATGGCGCACGATCTGCTGCTGCCGGGCTATCTCGACAGCGAGGAGTCGAAGGAGCTCGGCACCGCCTTCCGCGAACGCCGGCCGCCCGACCCCGACCGCTTCGGACACTGAACGGCGCGGTCGATGCGTGCGTTTCTGACACTTCACACGCCGCGCGCGGCGAAGCGGTACTACGAGACCGGCGTCTGGCGCGACGAGACGTTCTACGGCCTGCTCGAACGCCACGCGGCCGAGCGGGGCGACGCGCCGGCGCTCCGCGACGGCACCCGGCGGCTCGCCTGGCACGAGGTCAAGGCCTGGGCGGACGGCGTTGCCGCGGAGCTGGAGGCGCGCGGGCTGGTCGAGGGCGACCGGGTCTCGATCTGGCGCGGCAACGCGATGGAGACCGTGATCGTCCTGCTGGCCTGCTCGCGCCAGGGCTATGCCTGCAACCCGACGCTGCACCGGACCCACACCTGCGCCGAGGTGGCGACGCTCCTCGAACGGCTCAAGACGGCGGCGTTCTTCACCGAGCCCGGCTGGGGCGCCGACCGGGCCGATTCCGATCTCGAATCGCTGCTGGCGGGGATCGATCATCTGAAGGCGGTGTACCCGGATCGGCGCATCGCCGGCCCCGGCGCGGCGCCGGAACGCGAACCCGTGACGGATCCCGACAAGGTGGCCTATCTCGCCTTTACGTCGGGCACCACGGGGATGCCCAAATGCGTGATGCATTCGGACAACACGCTGTTCGCGAACGCGCGCGACATGGTGGAGACCTGGAACGTCGGATCGGATACGCGGCTGTTGTCCCTGAGCCCGCTGTCCCATCACATCGCCTGGGTGGGCGCGGCGCAGTGGGTATTGTCGGGCTGCGAGTTCATCACCGACGACCGGCCGGACGGGGTCGACAAGGTCGACTGGCTGGTTGAGACCGGCGCCACCTACGCGATGGGCGTGCCCACGCACGCGATGGATGTGCTGGCGGAACAGCGGGCGAAGGGTCTGGACCGCATCGGATCGCTGGAGACCTTCTACATGGCGGGAGCGCCGATCCCGCCGTCGGTCTGCGAGGCGTTCGTCGCCCAGGGCATCCGGCCGCAGAACATCTACGGCATGACGGAGAACTCCTCGCATCATTTCACCTGGCCGGGCGACGACGCGGAGACGATCACCCGGACCTGCGGGCGCGGCGGGCCGGCCTACGAGGTCGCGATTTTCGACATGGCGGACCCCGACAGGCCGGTCGGCCCCGGGGTCAGCGGACAGATCGCCGGGCGGGGCGGCGCGTTGATGCTCGGCTATTTCGCCAATCAGGAGGCGACGGAGGAAAGCTTCAACGAGACCGGCTGGTTCCTCTCCGGCGACCTCGGATCGCTCGACGGGAACGGCAACCTGTCGATCGACGGGCGGCTCAAGGACCTGATCATCCGGGGCGGCCACAACATCTACCCGTCGGAGATCGAGGCGCTCGCGATCCGCCACGACGGCGTCGAGCGGGTGGCCGTTTTTCCGGTTCCCGACGAGCGCCTGGGGGAGAAGGGCTGCATCGCGGTGATCGGCGGGGTCGGCGCGGACGCGCTGCTCGCGCATCTTCATGCCGAGGGGCTCTCGCGCTATGACATGCCGGAATATTTCATCCGCGTGGATGCGTTTCCCCTGACGGCGAGCGGCAAGATCCTCAAGCGGGAGCTGGTCGAGATGGCCAGGCGGGGGACGATCCGGCCGGACCCGGTGCGCTTCGATCCGGCGAGGGAGGCCGCCCAATGACCGTCGAGCTGACCCGCGTGGAGGAAGCGGCGCTGATCACGCTGAACCGCCCCGAGGCTCTCAACGCGCTTTCCTTTTCGATCATCCGCGAGCTCGGCGAGGCGTTCGACGAGGTGGGGGCGGGCGATGCCCGGGTGCTGCTGATCACCGGCGCCGGCGACCGGGCGTTCTGCGCCGGCGCCGACATCAGGGAGCTGCGCCACCGCACGGTCCACCAGGAGAAGACAGCCACCGAGTTCGGGCAGCGCACCATGGCGAAGCTCGATACGCTGCCGATCCCGTCCATCGCGCTGATCAACGGCTATGCCTTCGGAGGCGGGCTGGAGATCGCCTTGGCGTCGACGTTCCGGATCGCCGGTCCGCGCGCCAGGCTCGGCATGCCGGAGGTCAAGCTCGGCCTGATCCCGGGCTACGGCGGAACCCAGCGCCTGCCGCGCTTGATCGGCGAATCGCGCGCGCTCGACATGATCCTGACCGGCCGTACGGTCGACGCGGAAGAGGCCGAGCGCATCGGGCTGGTAAACCGTATCGCCGAGGGCGACCTCGTCGAGGCGGGGTTGGAGTTTGCGCGGCTGTTCACCGGCTACAGCCTGCCGGTCCTGCGCTATGCCCGCGAGGCGGTGCAACGCGCGCTCGACACGCCTCTCGGCGAGGGGCTGAAGATTGAGGCCGATCTGTCGACGCTGGCCTACCGGACGGACGATGCCGACGAGGGCATGGCGGCGTTCGAGGAGAAGCGCAAACCCGGCTTCAGGGATGAGTGAGGGTCGGATCATCGTCACCGGCGCGAGCAAGGGGCTCGGCGCCGCGACCGCGAGAGCGCTCGGCGAGGCGGGCTATGAGGTCGTCGGCCTGTCCCGGACCGGCGACTGCCCGGCCGGGCGGGGGATCGTCTGCGACATGACGGACGAAGCGGCGGTCAAGACGGTGTTTGCCGACATTGCCAGCGATCCGACGCCCGTTGCGGGGCTGGTCAACAACGCGGGCGCGCACGGTCAGTCGGCGAGCGCGGAGATAGAGATCGCGGACTACGAGCGGGTGATGGCGCTCAACGCGACCGCCGTGGTCGTGGCCTCCCGCGAGGCATATCCGCTGCTCAAGCGCGCCGGCGGCGGGCTGATCGTCAACATGGGATCGGTGTTCGACAAGCTCGGGGTCAGGGAGCATCTGGCCTATTGCGTCTCGAAGGCGGCTGTCGGGGCGATCACCCGCTGCCTCGCCGTCGAATGGGCCGGGGACGGCATTTCGGTCGTCAATGTCGCGCCCGGATATGTCGAGACAGACTTCAACCGCGACTTCATGCAGCGCGATTCCGTCAAGCGCTGGCTGGAACGGCGTATTCCCGCCGGGCGGACCGGCACCCCGGAGGAGGTCGCCGGCCTGGTCGCGGCGCTGTTCGACATGCGGACTCCCTACCTGACGGGCGAGACGATCTACCTCGACGGCGGGCACGGGATGCACCACTGATGCAGGTCTTCGACCGTTTCGACGACAATCGCGGCTGGTCGGAGGACGAGCGCATCCTGCTCGACCAGGTGACGCGCCTCGCCGACGAGGTCATCGCGCCGAACGCCGAGCGCTTCGACCGCGAGGCGTCCTTTCCCTGGGAAAATGTCGAGGCGATCCGGGAGCTCGGGCTCAACGCGATCTTCGTTCCCGAGGCGTATGGCGGCGCGCCGATGTCGTACCGCGTCTATCTCGAATGTATGAAGCTGATCTCGGAAGCCTGCGCGGCGACGGGGATCGTTTACGGCACCAACTTCCACGCCATGGGGCCGGTGCTCGATTTCGGCTCTGAGGAGCTCAGGGCGCGGATCATGCCGCGCGTCGCGGAGGGCGCGATCTGCTCGCTCGCGATCACCGAGCCCAACGCCGGATCGGACGCGACCGGGATGACGACCCGGTTTTCCCCCGACGGCGACGAAGTCGTCATCGACGGCGGCAAGATCTTCATCACCTCGGGCGACGTCGCCGACCTGATCCTGCTGTTCGGCAAATGGTCGGAGATCGACGACGACCGCGGCGCGATCACCGCCCTGGTGCTGGAAAAGGGCGCGCCCGGATTCGCCATCGAGAGGACCGAGGACAAGATGGGCATCCGCGCTTCGTCCACGGCGGTGCTCTCGTTCGACAATTGCCGCGTGCCCCGCGCGAACCTGGTCGGCGGGCCGGGGGAGGGGCTTTCCATCCTTCTCCTGTCGCTCAACAAGTCGCGGCCCAGCATCGCGAGCCACGCGCTCGGCATCGCGGACGCGGCGTTCAAGGACATGGTCGCCTTCATGAACGACCGCCGTCAGTCGGGCCGGCGAATCGTCGATTTCCAGGGCAACCAGTTCATGCTCGCCGATCTCGCCGCCGAGCTGGCGATGGTGAAGGCGTGGATCGACCATGTCGGGCGTATGGTCGACGGCGGCGCGAAGGACTACGGGGTCGAGGCCTCCATCGCCAAGCTGCGCGCCTCGGACCTCGCCATGCGGATGGCCACCGAAGCGGTCCAGATGCACGGCGGCTACGGTTTCTGCAAGGATTTTCGGGTGGAACGGCTGATGCGCGATGCCAAGATCACCCAGATCTGGGAGGGCACGAACCAGATCCACCGCCAGTTCATCGGCCGGAGCTTCGCCAGACGATGACCGAAATCCGGAAAGTCGGCGTCTGCGGCGCGGCGGGAACCATGGGTTCGGGCATCGCGATCGTCTCGGCGCGCGCCGGGTTCGAGACGGTCTGCCACGACGTCGACGAAGAGGGGCTGGAACGCGCGGCATCCCAGACCGCCTCGTTCTTCGCGCGCTCCGTCGAGCGCGGCCGGATGACGGAGGAGGCGCGGGAAGCGGCGCTCGGCAGGCTCGTACCGGCCGCCGAACTCGATGCGCTCGCCGACTGCGATCTCGTCATCGAGGCCGTGTTCGAGGACCTGTCCACGAAACAGAAACTGTTCCGCGCCCTGAACCCCATCTGCAAGGAGGGAACGATCTTCGCCTCCAACACCTCCACGCTCTCGATCACCCAGATCGCTTCGGGGTGTGGACGAGAGGACCGCGTGGTCGGCATGCATTTCTGCCTGCCCGCCCAGCTCATGAAGCTGATCGAGATGTCGCCCGGGCTGAACACCTCCGACGAGGCTTTCGCGGCGGCCTGGGCGTGGACGGAGGCGGCCGGCCAGACGCCGGTGCGGACCCAGGACCGCCCGGGCTTCATCCTCAACGCGCTGCTCGTGCCCTTCAACAACGACGCCATCCGCGCGGTCGAGGCCGGCGTCGCGAGCCCGGCGGATATCGACACGGCGATCAAGACGGCGCTCGGCTACAGGATGGGGCCGCTGGAGCTGATCGATCTGATCGGGCTCGACACCCAGATCCTGCTGTCGGAGGCGTTCTACCCGATCACGCTCGACCCGCGCGCGGCGGCGCCGCCTTTGCTGCGCCGGATGGTCGCGGCGGGCCGGCTGGGCCGCAAATCCGGCTACGGCTTCCACGATTACGAAGGCAGCGCGATGTACGGGGCATGACGATGGCCTATGCGGTTCGCCGGTCCGGCGAGAGCCGTTCCTTTCCCGCGGGCGACGCGTTCCTCGACGGCGCGGCGGAGGATGCGGACGTGGTGGTGCTTCTCGGCGCGCCCTACGAGCCGGACCCGTCAAGAACGGCGATCCTGATCGAGCTCGGGACCGATTGCCTCGGCGTTCACACCGGTGAGGCGGCCGGAGAGGAGGGCTCGAACGCGCTCGGTTTCGCGCGTTACCGCAACGGCGACGACCCGCCCTCGGACCTGGTCGAGCTGGTCCGCCAGTCCAACACCGAAGTGCGCGCGATCGAGGCCGCACGCGCCGTGTTCGAAGGGGCGGGGCTCACGGTCGTCGTTTCCGCCGACCGCGTCGGGCGCATCGTCGACCGTCTGGTCCGGCCGAAATACAACGCGGCGCTGCGGCTGCTCGACGACGGGCTGGCGAAGGCCGACGACATGGACCTCGCCTGCCGGCTGGGCCTCGGCTATCCCGACGGGCCGGTCGAGCGGACGGTGCGCGGCGGGCTCGCCTATCACCACGACGTATCGAGCGCGCTGTTCGCGGCGAGCGGCCAGCCGGGCGACGCGCCGGCACGCGCCGCGGGCGTGGCGAAGGCGCGGTCCGAAGGCCGATGACCGCGCCGCTCGACGGTATCCTGGTCCTCGATTTCTCCACCCTGCTGCCGGGGCCGATGGCGACCCTGATGCTCGCCGAGGCCGGCGCGGAGGTGATCAAGATCGAACGGCCGGGCGGCGAGGAAATGCGCCGCTATGTCCCCAAATGGGGCAGGGAAAGCGTCAACTTCGCGATGCTGAACCGGGGCAAGAAATCCCTCGTCCTCGATCTCAAGCAGGATGCCGACAAGGCGCGGCTCGGACCTCTCCTCGAACGCGCCGACGTCCTCGTCGAGCAGTTCCGCCCCGGCGTGATGGCGCGCCTCGGGCTGGACCCGGAAACGGTGCGGAAGATCAATCCCGGTATCGTCTACTGCTCGATCACCGGGTTCGGGCAGTCGGGTCCGAAGCGCGACATCGCCGCCCACGACCTCAACTATATCGGCGAGACCGGAGTGCTTTCCCTCTCGATGGGACCCGGGGAGCGTCCCGTGGTGCCGCCGGTGCTGATGGCCGATATCGCGGCGGGTTCCTACCCCGCGGTCCTCAACATCCTGCTCGCGCTGCGCGAACGGGACAGGACGGGCGAGGGGGCGACGCTCGACATCGCGATGGCGGACAATTTGTTTCCGTTCATGTTCTGGGCGGTCGGCAACGCGCAGGCGGCGGGACAGTGGCCGGAGAACGGCGGCGATCTGGTCACCGGGGGATCGCCCCGCTACCGCCTCTACCCGACGGCCGACGGCAAGGTGCTGGCGGCGGCGCCGCTGGAACAGCAGTTCTGGGACGCCTTCGCCGAGGTAATCGGACTTCCCGGGAAGTGGCGGGACGACAGTGTCGACCCGGATGGAACGGCGGCGGCGGCTGCCGCGCTGATCGCCGCCCGCCCGGCGGCGTACTGGGAAGAGAGGGTCCGCGGGGTCGATTGCTGCTGCTCCATCGTGCGGTCTCTGGAGGAGGCCCTGGCCGATCCGCATTTCCGGGAGCGCGGCCTGTTCCTCGAACGTCTCGCCAACGAGGCCGGCGAGGAAATGCCCGCCCTGCCGATGCCGATCGTCCGCGCGTTCCGGGCCGGCCTCGGCGAGGCACGCCGCGCGCCCGGCCTCGGCGAAGACGCGCCCGGCGGGGGGTGAGGCTATTGCTCCATTCGTCATGGTCGGCCTCCGCCGACCATGACGGTAGAAGAAGGGGACGGAGTTCAAACTGACCCGCTACCGGACACCGCAACCAGGGGAAGACAATGGGTGACGTCCGCAACATCCTGTTCATCATGGCCGACCAGCTGAGGGCGGATTACCTCTCCTGCTACGGCCATCCCCATCTGGAGACGCCGAATCTCGACGGCTTGGCCCGGAAGGGCGTCCGCTTCGAGCGGGCCTATATCCAGTCGCCGGTCTGCGGCCCGTCCCGGATGTCGTTCTATACGGGTCGGACGGCATTCAGCCACGGCGCGACCTGGAACTTCGTGCCGCTGCCGGTGGGCGAGGTCACGCTGGGCGACCACCTGAGCGCACACGGCATCAGGACGGCGCTGGTCGGCAAGACCCACATGATGCCCGACATCGAGGGGATGGAACGGGTCGGGCTCTCGCCGGACTCGGCACGGGGACTCGACATTTCGCAATGCGGATTCGAGCCCTATGAGCGGGACGACGGCGAGCATCCGCATCCGAAGGTCGATCCGGACCTTGCCTACAACCGCTATCTGCGCGAGCGGGGCTACGACGTTGCCAACCCGTGGAACGACTACGCGAACGCCGCCGAGGGGCCGGACGGCGAGGTGCTGGAAGGCTGGTACATGCGGAACGCGCCGCTGGCCGCGCGGGTGGCGGAGGAGCACTCGGAGACCGCCTACATGACCGACCGCGCGCTCCAGTTCCTCGAAGAGCAGGGGGATGCGCCGTGGTGCCTCCACCTCTCCTACATCAAGCCGCACTGGCCCTATATCGCGCCCGCGCCCTATCACGCGATGTACGGCCATAACCAGGTGCTTCCCGCCGTGCGCGACTAGCGCGAGCGCGCGGACCCGCACCCGGTCTACGGCGCCATCATGAACCACAAGGCCGGCCGGGCGTTCTCGCGGCAGGAGGTCCGGGATGCCGTGATCCCGGCCTATATGGGGCTGATCAAGCAGATCGACGACCATCTCGGCCGGGTCTTCCGCCATCTCGAGGAGAGCGGGCGGATGGACGACACGATGATCGTCTTCACCTCCGACCACGGCGATTACCTGGGCGACCACTGGCTGGGCGAAAAGGAGTTCTTCCACGAACAGTCGGTGCGCGTTCCGATGATCGTCTACGACCCCGACCGAAATGCCGACTCGACACGCGGAAATGTCGACAACCGGTTCATCGAAGGCATCGACCTCGTGCCGACCTTCCTCGAAGCCTGCGGAATCGACATTCCGGACCACATCGTCGAGGGCAGGTCGGCATTGTGGCGGCTGCGGGACGGCATCGGCGAGGCGCGCGATCATGCCTACAGCGAGCTCGACTATGCCTTCTACCAGGCGCGTGTCGAGCTCGGTGTCGATCCGCACGAGGCGCGCCTGTTCATGGTGCGGACGGAGGACTGGAAATACGTCCACGCGCTCGGCTTCGAGCCGCTGCTGTTCGATCTGCGCAACGACCCGTCGGAACTCGTCGATCTCGGCCGCGACCCCGGCTATGCGGCCATGCGGAACGAGCTCCACGACATGATCTTCGAGCGCATCGCCCGGCGAAAGAACCGCGTCGGGATCACCACGAAGAAGGTCGTCGACCGGACCGACGGCGCCCACAGGCACGGGGTGCTGATCGGCTACTGGTAGTCAGACCCTGGCGACGCGCTCCGAATCGAGGGTGTAGAGCAGTTCCCCCGGCACCAGCGCCCGGCGGGCGAGCGTGTCGACCTCCGGCATGATGTCGGCGGCGTAGAAACGGGCGACCGTCCGGATCTCGTCGCCGTACTCGTCGTCCTTCGCCGCCACCGCCATGCGGAGCCACATCCAGCCCATCAGCACCGTGCCGGCGAGGCGGAGATAGGGCGTGGCCCCGGACAGGCCCTGGTTGACGTCGGCTGCCATCCGTTCCAGCAGCAGCGACGAGACGCGGCGCCATTCGCCGAGCCCGGCCGCGACCGCGTCGCCGATCTCGCCGCCGGCGGCGGGTTCCAGATCGCCTTCCACGCGTTCGCACAGGAGGCTCAGCGTCCTTGCATCGTCCCGGCCGATCTTGCGCAGCAGCAGGTCGACCGCCTGAATCCCGTTGGTTCCCTCGTAGATCGGCGTGATGCGCGCGTCGCGCATCAGTTGTTCCACCCCATGCTCCGATATGTAGCCGTGGCCGCCGTGAACCTGGATCGCGAGGCTCGCCACCTCGACCGCGATTTCGCTCGCCACCGCCTTGCAGATCGGCAGCAGGAACCCGGCCTCTTCGCTCCGGCCGCGGTCGAGCAGGGCGGCGGTCTCGTAGCACAGCGCGCGCGCCCCGCCGGTGAGCGCCTTCATCCTGAGAAGGGTCCGGCGGATGTCGGCGTGCTCCACGATGGCGGTCGCGGCCCCGCCGCTGCCGCCCTGCACCCGCTCGGACGCGTAGCGGGCGGCCTTGTCGAGCGCCGCGCCGGCGATCCCCACGCCTTCGAGCGCGACCTCGAGCCGCATCGTGTTGATCATGGTGAACATGTTCTGGATGCCGCGCTCCGGCTCCCCGAGCAGGTAGCCGGTGGCGCCGTCGAGACGCATCTCGCAGGTGGGCGAGCCGTGGATGCCCATCTTCTCCTCGATGCGCGAGGCGGCGATGGCGTTGCGCGGACCGAACGTCCCGTCCGCTTCCATCGTCACGCGCGGGACGAGGAACAGGCTGAGCCCCCGGACGCCTTCGGGCGCGCCCTCGATGCGGGCCAGCACGATGTGGGCGTTTTGCGGCGTCGCGTCATGGTCGCCGAAAGAGATGAAGATCTTGGTGCCGGTCAGCGCATAGCTGCCGTCGGCTTGCGGCACCGCCTTCGTCCGGGCCTGGCCGATATCGGAGCCCGCGTGAGGTTCGGTCATCACGATGGTGCCGGACCATTCGCCGCTCGCGAGCTTCGGTACCCAGAGGGCCTGGGTGTCGGGCTCGGCATGCGCGAGGAGCACCCGGACCGCGGCCCGTCCGCACACCGGCAGCATGGAAAAGGCGAGCGAGGCCCCGTTCGACATTTCGGACAGCGCGGCCTGCGCGATCTCCGGCATCGCCTGCCCACCGTATTCCTCGGGGAGGGCGAGGCCCGGCCAGCCGCCGTCGCAGAACGCCTCATAGGCCTCGACGAAGCCGGGCGGCAGGCGGACGACCCCGTTCTCCAGCGTGGCGCCGATGCGGTCCGCCGGGGCGTTCATCGGAGCGACGATGTCGGATGCGACCCGGCCGGCCTGACGGACTGCGGCCTCCAGGCTTTCCGGATCGACATGGGCGAATTCCGGCCGGGCGAGGATGGAATCGGCGCCGATCACCTCGCGCAGCAGGAACAGGATGTCGTCGATCGGGGGGCGATAGGTCATCGTTTTCTCAATTCAGCGGTCGTATCGCGGTCGATTTCCAGCGTCTCTGGGTCCACGGCGACACGGTAGACCTCCAGTGCGGCTTCCGGCGAGATCAGGCCATCGCGCACTTCCTCGGCGACCAGTTCGGCGGGGCGTTCCCGAGGCGGGCCGTAGCCGCCGCCGCCTCCGGCGCGCTGACGGAACAGCGTTCCGGGCGGGATGCTGCGGACGATCTCCTTCGATCTGGCGATCTTCTCCCCGCCGTCGGGAAAACGGAAGGCGCTGGCGTTGACGCTTCCCGCCGCGCCGCCGAACAGGCCGAAGGCGCGGGCGCGCTCCTCGATCCCGTCGCCGAAGGCGACCGCGGTGACGTCCTCGCCCTCGATCCGTATCGCCGTCTCCACCCCGAGGCCGCCGCGCCAGCGGCCGGGCCCGGCCGAATCGGTCAGGTATTCGTGGCGTTCCAGCAGGAGAGGATTCTGGATTTCGAACATCTCGTAGTCCTGGGCGAGGATGCCGCCGGCGCAGTTGATGAGCCCGATGTGATCGTAGCCGTCCGCCTCCCAGGTCGCGCCCGAGCCGCCCTTGAGGGCGAGAAACAGAATGTCGACGAAATGCCGACTCCGGTGCGGGTCGTCGCCGGAGACGGCAAAACCGAGGAAACGGTTCCAGCCGGCGGTGACCGTTTTCGGCAAAGCGTCGGCGAGAGCGCGCATGATCGCGTCCGAGGTCGGCCCGGTGATCGAATTGCCGAATGTCGTCGCGGCCGGAAATGCCGCGTTGAGGAAAGAGCCCTCCGGGTTGACGATCCGGATCGGCCGGAGGAGCCCGGCATTGTGCGGAATGTCGGGGTCGATCAGCATCAGGAAGGTCAGCATCGTCGCCGAGGCGGTGGCGGCGTATGGCGCGTTGACGAACCCCGGCGTCTGCGGCGAGGAGCCCGAATAGTCGAACGCGATGCCGCCCCCATCGACCGTCACCTCCAGCCGGATCGTCATTTCCGAGCCGTCGGTGACGCCGTCGTAGAACACCGTGCTCTCGCCGCGATAGGTGCCGTCCGGGATCGCCTCGATCTCGCGCGTCACCATGCGTTCGGTCGAAGCGAACAACTCCTCCTTGTGGGCGCGGAACGTGTCGAGTCCGTAGCGCCCGATCAGCTCGACGATGCCGCGTTCGCCGACCGCCGTGCCGCCGATCTGCGCCTCGATGTCCTGCTCGACGATCGCGTAGCGGATGTTGGCGAACACCATGCGCCAGACGTCCTCGCGCCGTTTGCCGCGCTCTATGACCTTGAGCGGCGGGATGCGCAGCGCCTCCTGCCAGACCTCGCGCGCGTCGGGGTTGTAGCCGCCGGCGACCGCGCCGCCGATATCGGCCTGGTGGCCCTTGCAGGCGGCCCAGGCGACGAGCTCGCCGTCGACGAAGATCGGGCGGAACGCCGCCACGTCGTTGTTCTGGTTGCCGCCCGAGAACACGTCGTTGTGCAGGATCACGTCGCCCGGGTGCAGGTCGTCGCCGAAGAAGGCGGCGATCTCCTTGCACACCGGCTGGAGCGCGAAGGCCAGGACCGGGATGTACTCGGTCTGCTCCAGCATGTCGCCGGCCTCGTCGTAGAGCCCGGTGACGAAATCGCGCGCCTCGTTGAGGATCGGCGAGCGCGTGGTGCGCAGGAGCGCGAGCCCCATCTCCTCGGTGATCGACTTGAGCCGGCGCTGGATCACCGAGACAAGGACCTGGTCGATCTCGATGCTCATGCGCCGGTATCCGTGAGGATCAGGGTTCCGAAATCGTCGACCTCGACGTCGAACCCCGCCGGTACGAAGGCCGTGGTGAGGGCGGTCTCGACGATCGCGGGTCCGTGGCCGCCGAATCCGGCCGGAAGCGTGTCCCCGTCGAAGACCTCGATGGAAGCGAAGTCCTTTCGGTCCGGCAGGTAGACCTCCCGGGACCCCTTCGGCGCCGGTTCCTCCCGGCGGGAAATACGTCCGGGACCCGGCTTCGCGGTGACGCCGAACGCCGCAAGCCGGACGTTGACCAGCTCGACCTGGGTACCCCCGTCCGGCAGGGCGTAGCCGTAGAGCCGGTCGTGCGCGGCATGGAACGCTTCGGTCATCGCCTCGATATCGGTCAGCATCGAACGGTCGCGGGCGCGAACCTCCACCTCGTGGTACTGGCCCGAATAGCGAAGGTCGAGCGCGTATTCGAGCCTGTGCCGGTCCTCCGGGACGTTCTCCGCCGCCAGCGTCGCCCACGCCTCCGCCGCCATCGCATCCGCCAGACCGTCCAGGCGGCGCGGATCGGTCGCCGTCACGGCGAACGGCGTCGCGAAAGACCGTACCAGATCGTGCCGCAGGTCGGTCGCCAGCATGCCCGCCGCGCAAAGGACGGATGCGACGCGCGGCACCATGATCCGGCCGATATCGAGTTCCCGCGCGATCGCCGCCGCGTGAATCCCGCCCGCTCCGCCGGCGCAGACCAGCGGGTAGTCCCGGGGGTCGAGGCCGCGCTCGATCGAGATCTCGCGGATCGCGGATGCCATGCCGACAGTCATGACACGGTACATGCCGGCGGCGGCGGCCACGGTGTCGAGGCCGAGGGGGCGCGCGATGTCCCGCTCGATCGCTGCCCTCGCCGCGTCCGGATCCAGCGTCATCCGCCCGCCGGCGAAACCGGCCGCGGACAGATAGCCGAGCACGAGATTGGCGTCGCTGCAGGTGGGGCGCGTTCCGCCGAACCCGTAGCAGGCCGGCCCGGGCGCCACCCCGGCACTCGCCGGTCCCATGCGGAGCAGCCCGCCGCCGTCGATCCAGCCGATCGACCCGCCGCCCGCGCCGATGGTCTTGATGTCCATGGCGGGGAGCGCCATCGCGAACCGGTCGACCGTGGCGCCGTTGGTAACCGCCGGGGTCCCGCCCCGGACGAGAGACGCCTCGAAGCTGGTTCCGCCCATGTCGATGACGATGAAGCTGTCCTCGCGGTGCGGGGCGGTCACGGCGAGACTCGCCGCCGGCGCCGCGGCCGGACCGGACAGCAGCGTTGTCGCGGCGTTGGCGGCGGCGGTCTCGGGCGCCGCCACTCCGCCGTTCGACTGCATGATCAGCAGAGGGCCGTCGAACCCGGATTCGGCCAGCCGATCCTGCAACCGGGCGACGTAGCGCCCGAACACCGGACCCACCGCGGCGGCAAGGACCGTGGTCGACGTCCGCTCGTAGTAGCGGAGCTGGGGAAGAATGTCGATCGATGCCGCCACGTAGACATCGGGTAGGCATTCGCGCATCCGATCCGCCGCCTTGCGCTCGTGCTCATCATTTGCGTAGGCATGGAGTAGGCATATCGCTACCGCCTCGATGCCTTCGCGCGCGAAAATGTCGGCAGCCTTGTCGACATCCTCGATAACGATCGGCAGGCGCACGGTGCCGGCCCGGTCGATCCGTTCGCGGATCGGCAGGCGCAGACGGCGCGGCACGATCGGCTTCGGCGCGGCGTACTTGTTGTCGTAGAGCTTCTCGCGGATGCCACGGCGCATGGCGAGCGCATCGCGAAAACCCGCCGTGGCGAGCAATCCAGTCTTCGCCATCCCGCCGGTCAGGACGGCATTTGTCGTCACCGTGGTGCCGTGGACGATCCGCGCCGTGCCGGCGAGGAATGCCGAAATGTCGACTCCCTCGCCGTCCGCGACCTCGGCAAGACCGCGCATGACGGCCTCGGCCGGGTCGTCCGGCGTCGACAGCGTCTTGTGGATCCGCTCCGCCCCGCCGGCGCCCATCAGGTAGAAGTCGGTGAAGGTGCCGCCGACATCGATGCCGATCGTGTAACTCATCGGGGATGAATCGCCGGGTCCGGGAAGCCTTCGGAAGCCGCCGGATCATAGGCGGGCGGCGCGGCCGGGTCGAATTGATCGCGGACCTCGCCAGCAGGTAGCATGGCGGGCCAGCGAGGGGAGCGGTCATGGAATTCGGCGTTCAATTTTTCCCGTCCATCGGCCCGGAGACCAAGTCCGGCGCCCAGTATTTCTCCGAATGCCTGTCGCTCTGCGACCTGGTCGACGTCTACGGCTACAGCCACGTGCGGACCGTCGAGCACTACTTTCTCGCCTACGGCGGCTACAGCCCGGCGCCGATGGTCTTTCTCAGCGCCGCCTCGCAGCGCACGAAGAAGGCGCGCATCGTGACCGGCGCCGTTCTGCCGGTGTTCAACCATCCGCTCAAGATCGCCGGCGAGGCGGGCATGCTGGACGCGATCTCCGGCGGCCGTCTCGACCTCGGCATGGCGCGCGCCTTCCTGCCGCACGAGTTCGAGAAATTCGGCGTGAGCCTCGACGAGAGCGTCGCCCGGTTCGACGAGGGGCAGCAGCAGATCCGCCTCCTCCTCGAAGAGGAAAACGTGACCTGCGAGGGACGCTTTCACAGCTTCGAGAACGTGACCTCTTTGCCTCGCCCGACGCAGCAGCCGCGCCCTCCGATCTGGACGGCGACGACGACGACGCCCTCGTCCTTCGTAAAGGCGGGCGAGCAGGGCAATTACATCATGGCGATCCCGCTCATCTCCTCGAAGATGCTCGACCTTCTCGGGGTCTATCGCGAGGCGTGGCGGTCGGCCGGCCATCCCGGGGACGGCAAGGTGATGCTCGCCTTCCACATGTTCTGCCACGAGGATTCGCGCAAGGCGGTCGAGATCGCCCGCGATCCGGTCAACCGCTATCTCCAGGCGATCCTCGATTCCGCCCGGCCCTGGGTCGAGGGCGCGGCGAGCAAGGACTATCCGGGCTACGACAAGATGTATCAGGCGCTCCTGAAGGAATCGTTCGAGACCCAGGTGGAATCGGGCGCCGCCTGGGTCGGGACGCCCGAACAGGTCGCAGATCAGATCCGGGCCTACCGGGACAAGGTCGAATTCGAGGTCGCCTCGATGCAGATCAATTTCGGCCACCTTCCGGCCGACGAGGCGGAAAAATCGATGCGCCTGTTCGGCGAAGAGGTGCTGCCGCGGTTTTCGTGAGCGGGGGTCCTCGCCCTCCCCCGGCCCCTCCCGCAAGCGGGAGGGGAGAAGATAGAGGGAAGCCCGCGCCGCAACTCCCCCTCTCCTCCGCGGGGGAGAGGGTCGGGGTGAGGGGGAGGGAAGGCCGCGCTCAGTCGTAGAGGTGCGGCCACTTCGCGCGCACCTGCTCCTTCAACTCCGGGCTCGCCTCGGCGACCGTCGGGAACTCGTCCTTCCAGCCGAACGGGCGGCAGGCATCGACGATGGCGCGGTTGTTGTGGAACGGCGGCTCGCGCAGCAGCGGATCGAGCGGCGTCGACCAGGCGCGCTTGATGTACTGGATGTCCTCCGGCGGGTCGCACCGCGTCGACATCGCCCAGATCACGTCGAACATGTTG
>JAJDVM010000222.1 GCA_022826125.1 Defluviicoccus sp. | reverse complement strand
ATATTCTCGAAAGCCTCCGCATCCCCGCGTCGCGCGGCTTGGCGACCAGATTTCGGATTTCCCAAATCACGAAGATGGATGTACCGGATTCCGACATCTTCCAGCGTCGCGGTCAGCGCTTTTTTCGAAAAACCGGGCTTCCGAGACACAGGTACATCCCGAACATCGATGAGCACCTGAACATCCACCGACGCTAAGGTCGCGACGAAGTCCTCAATGGTCGAACCTTCATAGCCTATCGTATGAATGATGCTCACAATTCCTTCCCCATTGCTTCAAACATTGATGATACCATATTGATTCGACGGTAGAAAAGCTATCTCTCTTCCGAATTTCACCCCGCCAGCCGCTCCATCGTCCGCACGAACTCCCGTCCGATGGCCTCTTCCTCCGGATGGCGGCCGTTTCGGACGACCCAGCGTCCGCCGACCATGACGTCGCGGACGAGGTTCGCGTTGCCGGCGAAGACCCAGGCGTCGAGGATCGCGTCGTCCGTTTTGCCGGCAAGCAGCGGGTGGGCGGCGTCGAGGGTGACGATGTCGGCCGCCCGTCCCGCCTCCAGCGCGCCAGTCTCCCTTGCCGTCGCCCCGGCTCCGCCCTCGAGCGCCGCGGCATGAAGCCTGGCGCCGGTGGAGGCCTCCGGAGGGGCGGCGATGTTGCGCCGGCGGGACTTGAGGCGCTGGCCGTATTCGAGCCAGCGCAGCTCCTCGACCGGGCTGACCGACACGTGGCTGTCCGACCCGATGCCGAGCCGCCCGCCCGCCTCCAGATACGCCTCAAGCGGGAACAGCCCGTCGCCGAGATTGGCCTCCGTGGTCGGGCAGAGCCCGGCGACCGCGCCGGTCGCGGCGAGCGCGCGGGTCTCGTCGGGCGTCATGTGCGTCGCATGGACGAGGCACCAGCGAGGGCCCACATCCTGCGTCTCCAGCAACCGTTCCACGGGGCGCCCGCCCGACCAGGCGACGCAGTCCTCCACCTCTTTGGTCTGTTCGGCGATGTGGATGTGGATGGGCGCGTCCCGGTCCATCGCATCGAGCCCCGCGACGGCGTCGGCAAGGCATTCCGGCCCGACCGCCCGCAGGCTGTGCGGCGCGAGCCCGACGCGGAAGCCCGGGTCCGCGCCGCGGCGTTGCCGCATCGTCTCGACGATCCTGAGCAGCCGGTCGGCGTCGTTCGCGAAACGGCGCTGAGCGCCGCCCATGGGCGCGCCGCCGAACCCGCCCGCGTTGTAGAGCACCGGCAGGAGGGTGAGCGCGATGCCGGTGCGTCCGGCCGCCGCCGTCACCCGTTCCGCCATCTCGGCGAGGTCGCCGTAGGAGCTGCCGTCCGGCGCGTGGTGCAGATAGTGGAACTCGGCGACGGCGGTGTAACCCGCTTTCAGCATCTCGCAATAGAGCTGGGCGGAGATCGCCTCGGCGGCGTCGGGGCCGAGCCGGTCGACGAAGCCGTACATCACCTCGCGCCAGGTCCAGAAGCTGTCCTCGCCGGGACCGGCGCGCTCGGTGAGCCCGGCCATCGCGCGCTGGAAGGCGTGGCTGTGGAGGTTCGGCATGCCAGGCAGCGCGATTCCGCCGACGCGCTCGCCCTCCTCGCCCGCCTCGACCCCGGCGATCCGCCCGTCCGCGCCGACCTCGACGGTCCCGGGGGCGAGCCAGCCTTCCGGGGTCAGCACGCGGTCGAACGCATAGGCGGTCATCGGCGCGACCGCGTCCAGTCGACCATGGCGGCCAGCATCCCGCGCAGCACCGGCTTCACCCGATCGGCGAGATCGGGCCGGTAGCCGAACGGGTGGGACTCGTCCATGTAGGTGCGCTGCGACAGTTCGAGCTGGATCGCGTGGACCCCGTCCGCCGGGGAACCGTACGTGCGGGTGATGTAGCCGCCGGTGAACCGTCCGTTGTCGACCGCAGTGTAGCCCTCGGCGGAGTCGAGCGGTCGGAACGCGGATCGAGCCAGCGCGGCATCGGCGCTCGCCCCGCGCGCGGTGCCGAAATTGAAGTCGGGCAGGGTTCCTTCGAAAAAGCGCGGCACGACGCTTCGGATCGAATGCGCGTCGAACAGGATCGCGACGCCGTGGCGTTCGCGAAGCGCGCCGATCTCGGCGGCCAAGCGGTCGTGATAGGGTCGCCAGAAGCGCGCGACCCGCCCCTCGATCTCCGCCTCGTCCGGCACCGCTCCGTCGCGGTAGATGGGTTCGCGATCGAAGGTGAGCAGAGGCACGATCTCGGTGTTGTCGGCCCCTGGGTAGAGCGCCGCGCCCTCGGGATCGCGGTTGAGATCGACGACATAGCGCGAATGGCGCGCCGCCAGCACGCCCGCGCCGAGCTCCCGGGCGAAGTCGTAGAGCCGCCCGACATGCCAGTCCGTGTCCGGGATGCGAAGCGCCTCGCCGGTCATCCGTTCCGCGACGTCGTCGGGGATCGAACGCCCGTCATGCGGAATGCTGACCAGAAGCGGCGCCGAGCCCGGCGTGAAGTCGTAGATGTCGTCGTCTGTCATGTCCTGGATGCGGTCTCCGGGGCGGCCATGCGCTGGAGCGTAGAGCATATCGCGGGGCCGTGGAACGCGCGCCGCGTGCTAAGCTCGGCGCGCGGACCGGGGAGGGCATCATGGCGCGCGAGCGGGCGAACGGCGGCAAGTGGGACAGGCTCTGGGTCGGCGCCGACCTGGCGACGATGGTGCCGGACGGGGAGCCCTACGGCGCGATCCGCAATGCCGCCATCGCGGTCGAGAACGGGCGCATCGCATGGCTCGGCGAGGCGGCGGACCTTCCGGGCGACCCGCACACGCTCGCGGGCACGGTGCACGACGCGGGCGGGCGCTGGATCACGCCCGGCCTGATCGACTGCCACACCCATCTCGTCTTCGGCGGCAGCCGCGCGGGCGAGTTCGAGATGCGGCTCAACGGCGCGAGCTACGAGGAGGTCGCGCGGGCCGGCGGCGGCATCGTCTCGACCATGCGCGCCACCCGAGAGGCCGACGACGACACCCTGCACGAAGCCGCCGTGCCGCGACTCCGCCACCTGATCGGCGAAGGCGTCACCACGGTCGAGGTCAAGTCGGGCTACGGTCTCGACACCGACACGGAAATCAAGCAGCTCCGGGTCGCCCGGAAGCTCGGCGAAGAAATGCCGGTCGACATCCAGACGACATTTCTCGGCGCGCACGCGCTTCCTCCCGAATATGCCGGCCGGCAAAATGCCTACATCGACCTCGTGGTCGACGAAATGATGCCGGCGGTCGCGGAATCGGGCTTCGCGGATGCCGTGGACGCGTTCTGCGAGGGGATCGGCTTCACCCCGGAGGAAACCGACCGCGTCTTCTCGTCCGCCCGGTCGCACGGTTTGCCGGTCAAGCTCCACGCGGATCAGCTCTCGGATCTCGGCGGGGCGGCGCTCGCCGCGCGCTACGACGCGCTCTCGGCCGACCATCTCGAATACACCTCCGAGGACGGCATCCGGGCGCTCGCCGAGGCGGGCACCATCGCCGTGCTGCTTCCGGGCGCGTTCTACACGCTGCGCGAGACGAAGCTGCCGCCGGTCGAGGCGATGCGGGCGGCGGGTGTCGGCATCGCCATCGCGACCGATTTCAACCCGGGCTCGTCGCCCACCCTGTCTCTGGTGCTGATGCTCAACATGGCCTGCACCCTGTTCCGGCTGACACCGGAGGAGGCGCTGGCATCCGTGACCCGGGTGGCGGCGCAGGCGCTCGGTCTCGGCGAGGACCGCGGCACGCTCGAGGTCGGCAAGCGGGCCGATCTGGCGCTCTGGGACATCGGCCAGCCGGCGGAGCTCTGCTACTGGTTCGGCGTCAACCCCTGCGCCGGCCGGGTACGCGGGGGCGAACCCGACAGCGACTAACGGTCACGCGGCGCCGCCGGTCGCCAGGGGACGGCGCTCGACCGGCCGGTCGTCGATCGGGAGGTTGAAGGCGGCGGCGACCACGCCGAGCGCGACCGACGCCCACCAGACGATCAGGTAGTTCCCGAACATGTCGAACAGCCAGCCGGCGGCCCAGATGCCGATAAACCCGCCGAGCTGGTGCGATACGAAGGCGAAACCGAACAGCGTCGCCATGTAGCGGACGCCGAAGATCTGGGCGACGACCCCGCCGGTCAAGGGCACCACCCCGAGCCACAATATGCCCATCACCGAGGAGAAGACGACGATGCTCATGTCGGTCACGGGCAACATGATGAACGCCGTCATCGCCACCGCGCGCAAGATATAGATCCAGGCGAGCAGGTTCTTCTTGCGCCAGCGCCCGCCGGCCGCCCCGAAGATTATGCAGCCGAGGATGTTGAACAGGCCGATCAGCGCGATCGCCCACGCCCCCATTTCGCGCGACACGTCGTAGGCTTCCAGCATCGGCGGGAAATGGGTCACCATGAACAGGGTCTGGAATCCGCAAACGAAGTAGCCGGCGGTAAGAAGAATAAATCCGCGATGCCGGAACGCCTCCCCGACCGCGTCGCCGAGCGACTGCTGCCCGCCCGAGACGGCAAGATGCTCGCGCCGTGAAACCATCGTGTAGGCGAACGGGATAATCACCGCGGTAACCGCCGCAAGAACGAAGAGGGTCGTCATCCAGTCGGTCGCATCCAGCACGGACTGGACGACGGGCACCAGCACCACCTGGCCCGACGATCCCCCGGCGCTCGCGATGCCGGCGTAGAGACCGCGCTTTCGCTCGTCCTCCACCACCTTGCTGATCGCGGACAGAATGACGGACGCTGTGAGCCCACCCATCGCCAGCCCGGTCAGCACGCCGATCCCGAGAAACGCCTCGATCCGGGTCGTCGCGTTCGCGGTGACCAGAAACCCGAGCGCGAAGAGAATGCCGCAGCCGGCGATCACCCGCCCGGTGCCCCGACGGTCGGCGATCATGCCCATCACCGGCGCGGCGAATCCCCACACCAGCGCCTGCGCGGCTTGCGCGAAGCTCAAGCTCTCCAGGCCCCAGCCGAGCCCGGTGCTCGCGGGAACGATCCACAGCCCGTAGGTCATGCGCACCCCGAAGGCGATCAGCATGACCGTCGTGCCGCAGAGCAGGATGACGAACGGGGTGCGCCAGTTACTGGACGGCATACGAATTACGGCCGGTCGATCTCGGCCGCCTCTCGGGGAAGGAAGCGGCGGGTGCAGGAGGGGCAGTACAGGGGAATGTCGCCCCGGTCAATCAGCGGCGCGGCCGCGTTGAACCATCCCGAGCAGGACGGGCAGCGGACGAAGACGGCGCTCCCTTCCTTCTCGGCCACCATCAGGCCTTCGGCCAGCCGGCCGGATCGGCGGCTTCCACGGCCGCCCTGGCGACTTCGAGCGCATCCTCGTTCACCCGGTTGACCCGGGGCACCGGCTTGGGCGCGCCCGGGCGGCGCGGCGGCGGCAGGGTCGCATCGAGGGCAACCTTGGTCGTCGCGCTCGCCCCGGGCGGGGTGGAGGGATCGAGATTGGCTTCCGACAGCCGGTCGATCCGGATCGTGTCCCGGTCCCATTGCAGCCTTGTGGCGAGCGCCCACATCGCCTGGGAGTCGTCGAAGATGTCGATGTCCTCGTCGAACGCCATGACCGCCTTGAGCCGGCGATAGGAGAGCGCGGCGGTCAGCGCGTCCCGCACCTCGCCGGGGCGCGGGTTCTCGAATTGCAGGTAGGCGTGGAAGCGCCGCCCGGAAATCGGCACGTGAACCCGCCGGAGCGCCGGCGCGGCGTTGCGGCACATGGCGAAGATCGCGCCCTCCATCGCCATGTTGTCGGGCACCAAATGGTCCGCGAGGCCGGCGCCGCAATCATGGTAGATCGCGTCCGCCCGGCGCGTGATCGCGGTCACCTCGACCACCGGGTTGGGAACCTGCGGCCCCTGATAGCCGGTGAACTCGGCGAACGGGCCCTCGGCTTCCAGCCTGTGCGGCGGGATGAAGCCCTCGATGACGATCTCGGCGTCCGCCGGCACCATGATCTGGGAGCCGTGGGTGATGCTGGGGACCAGCCGCACCGGGGCGCCGAGCGCCGCTCCCGCCGCCGCCCAATGGCTCCTGGGGTAGGCGAACTTGGCCTGGGTGCCGATCGCCAGCGCCGGGTGGTGGCCGATCCAGATCGCCACCGGGCAGGGCTCGCCCCGGTCCCAGTATTTCGCGACGTTGAGCCAGTTGTGCGATGTCAGATAGGGGTAGATCCCCATCAGCCGCGCCTCGCGCACCCAGCAGCGCTGAACCGCCATGTTGTCGATCCCGGTCTCGGGATCGGCGGTCACCACGTGACCCGCGGTGATGTAGTGCCCCGCGTCACCGCCATGCTGCTTGAGCGCGGGCAGCGCCCCCAGATCGGCCTGGTCGCCCTCCGCCACGATCTCCTGGACCGGCGCGTCGGCGCGGTCGACGGTGACGGGCGCGACCGCGGCCGCGGTCAGGTCGGCGAAGTGGCGGGCGCTGTCCCGATGATCGGCAAGTCCGAGCGCCGCCGCGCAGATTTCCCGGCTTCCGGTCAGGTTGCAAAGCACCTTCATGTCGCTTTTCGTGCCGTCCTCCCGGACCGGTTCGTCGACCAGAACGACGGGTTGGCGCTTTTCCGCCTCCAGCGCATGCAGGACGGCCGTGATCTCCTCGACGACGGAGAGCGGGCTCTCGGGCCGGAACGCCAGCGCCGGATTCGCGGCGAGGAACGTCCGCAGGTCGGGAGCGGGTTCGTTCATGCGGCCCAGTCTAGGCCCACTCGTCCGCCCTCGCACGCGGGGCGCGCATGTGACGGCGCGGGTCGTCGTCCGCCGGCATGTCGGAGAGTTCCCAGCCATAGTCGAGCAGGGGGACCGACTTGACGGCGTGCTCGCGGATTATCTCCACCAGACTGCGGGATTGCGCGTCGGCGTCGTCGACCGCCCGGGTCAGCAGGAAAGACTTCCACCTGACCCATTCGGCGACCGGGGAGTCGGCATCCTGCTTGAAGCCGCGCGGCATGGTCTTGAGCGCGGAGATCGTCCGCATGTAGGCGGCATCCTCGCCGTCGGCGTAGGGTTCGACGATCGAGAGCCACTCCTCCGGATCCTCGACCATGCGCCGGCGCCATGCCGCCAGCGTGGGCGGGTCGACGCGCCAGAACCCGGCCGAGACGAAGCAATTGCCGGGCTGGATGTGAATGTAGACGACGCCCGGCTCGCCGCGCGAACCGGTCCGCGACAAGACCGCTCCGGCATGGGTCTTGTAGGGCTGCTTGTTCTTCGAGAACCGGATGTCGCGGTAGATGCGGAAGATCGCCCTGGTCGGATCGCCGCGCACCGGCAGCCCCTTGCCCGCGCCGCCGGGGCGGAACTCGGCGACCAGACATTCGAGCGGAAACCGGACCTCGGTCTCGTAGGTCTCCCGGTTCTCGTTGAACCATCCCCGCTCGTTGTTGCGGGCAAGCCCCTTGAGAAAGCCGAACGCGGCGTCCGAGAACCCCTCGAAATCGGGCCGCACGTCATCGGGAAAAACGAGCTTGGCGGTCATGTCGCGCACATTTCGGGCAAACCGTCCCTCCCCCTCCTAGTCGACCGTGATCCTGATCGGCCCCTGGGCGCGGCGGTGCACGAACTGGTCGACGAACGGGTCGCCGCTGTCCTCGATCGACCCGGTCGGCCCCTGCCACACGATTCTTCCCGCATACATCATCGCGAAGCGATCGGTGGTCCGCCGCGCCCCCGCCATGTTGCTGGTGACCAACAGCACCGTCGCGCCGAGACGGGCGGCGGTTTCCCGGATCAGGTCGGCGATCATGTTCGACATGATCGGGTCGAGGCCGGCCGTCGGCTCGTCGAGGAGAAGGACCTCCGGATCGTGCGCGATGGCGCGGGCGAGCGCGGCGCGCTTCTGCATTCCGCCCGACAGGTCGGCCGGGTAGAGCTCCGCCGTTTCCGGCGCGAGTCCGACGGCGGCGATCTTCTCGACGGCGACCTCGAAGGCCGATTTGCGGTCGAGCGAACCCTCGTTCACCGACCGGAAGACGACGTTCTCCCAGACCGGCATGCTGTCGAACAGGGCCGAACGCTGGAACAGCATGCCGATGCGGCGGATTGCCGCCTCGCGCGCGCCGTGGGGAACCCCGGCGGTTTCGTGCCCGTCGATCCTGACGCTGCCGCTGTCCGGCTCGATAAGCCCGACGACGGTCTTGAGCAGCACCGTCTTGCCGCTGCCCGACGGCCCGCTCAACGCCACCAGCTCGCCTTTGCCGATATCGAGATCGACGTCCTTGAGGGCATCGAGCCCGTCGAAGCGCTTGTTCACCCCGCTCAGAGCGATCGCCGGCGGGGGAGGCCCGGCGGTCATCGCAAACCCCGATTCGCCACTTGGCGACGGGACGGAAAAATTTCGCCGGGCGGGCCGATCATGCCGGCCGATACCGCTGGACGTCGATCTCATGGGCGCGCGCCCGCATCCGCGTCGCGTCATGCCATGCCTGCATCCGCAGCAGAAGGTCCATGCTGAGGCCGAAGGCCTTCTCGACGCGCAATGCCATTTCGGGCGACAGCGACGCATTGCCGTTCAGCAGATCCGAGAGCGTCGCGCGGCGCACGCCGAGAATCCGCGCCGCTGCCGCCACGCTCAACCCGCACTCCTCGATCGCCTCGAGCCGGATGAAGGCTCCGGGGTGCGAAGGGGTCATCCCGATCTCGATGTCGCCGCCGGTCATCAATGGTAGTCCTCCAGGTTCAGACGCTCGATGGCGCCGTCCCGTTCCTCGAAGGTGATCCGCCAGTTGGCGGACACCGAGGCGCTCCATTCGTTTTGCCGGCCGCCCGACAGCCGGTGGACGCGCCATCCCGGGTCCGGTGACAAACGGAACTGACGGTCCTGCTGGCCGTGTGTACGGCAGGACCGTGCAGGATGCAAGCGTCCTCGGCGGCAGCGCGGGTGAAGTCGTGGCGGCTCCCGCCACGATCCGATTCAGCGCGCCGGTTTGCGGCGGGGCAGCGGGATGCGACCCCGCTTCGCCAATTCGGTCCATCCGCGCTCGCGGAAGAAAGACGCGGCCGCGGGATGCATCGGGACGCCACGCGTCTTCATCGCCTCGTGAGGCCCGGGCGAGTAATCCCGCCATTCGGCATGGCTTCCGGCGAGGAGTTCGCGGTCCTCGATCAGGATTCTCAGCATCGCGCGGACGACACGGTTTCCAACATTCCTGTGCGCGATGAGCATGGTTCCGAGATTGACCGTTTCGACCTCCCGCCCTTCCCCCTCGGGACCGAGCGCGGTCGCGTAGGCCGCCGCTCCGGTCCGCGTCAGCGCGACCAGCGCGGACGGCGGCAGATCGACGAAGCGCGCATGGTCCGAGAGCCCCGCCGCCAGCGCCGCCGCGCGGACGGGTCCCACCGCCTCGAAATAGAGGTCCGCGCGCTCTCCCCTGATCATCGGGGGGATCTGCGCGGCGCCGACCTGAAGGACATCGCCGCCGCGTTCCCGCAATATCCGGCGGCTGGAACCCATCGATGCCAGGATCTTGTCGGCGAAGATGGGCACCAGGCTGGAAAAGGGCTCCATGACGATCCTGGGAGCGCCGCGAACGGCTCGAAGCGCCCGGTCGAGCGTGGAAAACCCGGTGTCCCGGACATAGTCCACGCGCAGCGCGGCCGCGATCCAGACCGGGCGCAGACCGGCCATGACCGCCCGGATGTCGGTGTATTTCTTCTTCCGGTAGGCGGTTTCGTCGCCCGTATAGGCCCATGCCGCGGAGGTGGCGTTGGCCAGACCGAACTCGGCGCGCCGCGCATTGACCACGATGGGGTTCCAGTAACCGTTTCCGCGGGGGATCGTCGTAGCCTTTCCGCCGGGCACGGCGGCCTCGTATCGCTGCGCCAGCGCCACGGCGAAGGCGTGCCACGGCGTGCCGGGCTGCCCGGCGGCGATCCGGACCTCCCCCGCGGCCATGGCGGGCGCGAACAGCAATGCGGCGGCGAGCGCGGCCGCGCCGGCAACGCCCGTCACGGGACGAATGAGCATCGGCCTCCTTTCCCGGCGAGGTCACGATAGCATCGGCGGGCCGCGCCGGGCGCTTGCCCGCGATCCCTCCGGGTTGTATCCCGGTCGTACTCGCGGCTCCAGACGAGGCCGATCATGCAGACGCGGATACCCGCGGCGCTGATGCGCGGCGGTACATCGAAGGGACTCTATTTCGTCGCCTCCGACCTTCCCGCCGACCTGGCGCTTCGCGACCGGGTCCTGCTGGCGGCGATGGGCTCGCCCGATTTGCGTCAGATCGACGGCGTGGGCGGGGCCGATCCCCTGACCAGCAAGGTCGCGATCGTCGGACCCTCGACGTCGCCCGGCGTCGATATCGACTACCTCTTCGCCCAGGTCGTGGTCGGCGAGGCGCGGGTCGACACCGCCCCCAACTGCGGCAACATGCTGGCCGGCGTCGGGCCCTTCGCGCTCGAACAGGGACTCGTGGAGCCCTCCGGCGATTCTTCGACCGTACGCATCCGGATGGTGAACTCGGACAGCCTGTGCGACCAGACGGTGCAGACGCCGGGCGGAACGGTCACGTACGAGGGCGACGCCCGGATCGACGGCGCCCCGGGAACGGCGGCGCCCGTCCTGATCGATTTTCTCGACGTCGCGGGGTCGGCCTGCGGCAGCCTGCTCCCGACCGGCGCGCTCCGCGAGTCCGTGGACGGAATCGAGGTGACCTGCATCGACAACGGCATGCCGGTCGCGATCATGGCCGCGTCCTCGTTCGGCCTGACGGGGAACGAGGCGCCGGCCGCGCTGGAGGCGGATACGGCGCTGAGAGCGCGGATCGAGGCGATCCGGCTCCAAATCGGGCCGACGATGAACCTCGGCGACGTCGAGGACAAGGTGGTGCCGAAGATGTGCCTGGTCTCGGCGCCGGCGTCGGGCGGGGCGCTGAACACGCGCTGTTTCATCCCCCATCGCTGCCATGCCGCGATCGGCGTGCTGGCGGCGGTCACGGTCGCCACCGCCGCGACGATCGAGGGCTCAGTCGCCCACGACGTCGCCCGCCTGCCGCCGGGACCGCGCCGGACGATCTCGGTCGAGCATCCGTCGGGCGAATTCACCGTCGAACTGGAAGCAGAGGGCGATGCGGGTTCGCTGGAGGTCAGGCGCGCCGCGCTGCTGCGCACCGCGCGGCGATTGTTCGAAGGCAACGTGCTGATCCCGCGCGAGGTCTGGGACGGCGAGTCGGGGTTGCCGCGCGCGGAGGCCGCCGCATGAAAACCTGCCAGCCGCCGCACCCCGACCCGCGCGCGCCGTCCTTTTCGCTGCCGGCGGGCGCCTGCGACTCCCATTGCCATGTCTTCGGACCGGGCGACGTGTTTCCCTACCATCCGAAGCGCTCCTATACGCCGCCGGACGCCCCGTACGAGGCGCTGAAAAGATTGCATGCGACGCTGGGGCTCGACCGCGCGGTGATCGTCCAGGCGACCTGCCACGGCGACGACAACCGCGCGATGCTGGACGCCATCGCCCGCGCCGGCGGGCGCTATCGGGGCGTCGCCATGATCGACGGGGCGATCGGCGACGCGGAGCTCGAAACGCTCCACGAAGGCGGCGTCCGCGGGGTCAGGATGAGCTTCGCCCGGCACTTGAGCGGCCCGCCGGATTTCTCGAAGGTCGCGCATATCGCCCAGCGTATCGCGCCCCTCGGCTGGCACCTGGTCCTCTATCTCGAGGCCGAGGACGTGGTCGAGAACGCGGATGCGCTGCGGCGCCTCGGCGTTCCCGTGGTGATCGACCACATGGCGCGGGTGCGCGTGAAGGACGGGCTCGACCAGACGCCGTTCCGCCTCCTCCTCGACTTCCTCCGCGAGGCGGATTTCTGGGTCAAGATTTCGTGCGCGGAGCGGCTTTCCGCGTCCGGCAAGCCGTTCGCGGACGTGGTGCCTTTCGCCGCCGCGCTGATCGAGGCCGCGCCGGACCGGGTGCTGTGGGGCACCGACTGGCCGCACCCCAACATCGACGGTCGAATGCCCGATGACGGCGACCTGACCGACCTGCTGCTCTCCTACGCGCCGGACGAGGCGCTGCGCCGCAGGATCCTGGTCGACAACCCAGCGCGGCTCTACGGCTTCGACGCGTAGCGACGGATCACGTTTCGTCGGGCGTGAAGGCGGCGAGTTCCGCCCCCTCGTCGACCCGGTCCCCGACCTCGTAATGCACCGCATCGACGGTCCCGGCCGAGGGCGCGCGGATCGTGTGCTCGACCTTCATCGCCTCGATCACCAGCAGCGGCTGGTTCTTTTCGACCCTCTCGCCGCCTGCCACGCTGACCGCGACGACCACGCCGGGCATGGGGGCGAGCGGGACGCCGGCGATCGCTTCGCGGCCGCCGGATTCTGCCTCGGCGACCGGATCGAACAGCGGAAACCGCCAGGTTCGTTCCGGCATGAAGACAACCGCCGCGCCGGCATCGCGGACCGCCACCGCCGATACCGTCTCGCCGTCGATTTCGGCGTCGATCAGGGGGGCCTCGCAAGGCAGCGGACGGACGATCCGGCGGCGCCGGTCGGGAAACCGGAAGTCGGCACCTTCCACCGCCACGGTCACGACGTCGCCGCCGTACCGGAAAGTGACCGCCCGGAGGGCCGGCGCGTTCAGGCGCCAAGCCCGGAGCGTCGTCCACGGGGAACCGGGATCGGCGGCAGCGTCCTCGTCCCGCATTGTCGCCAGCGCCGCGAGCGCGAGGACGGCGTCGGTCGGGTATTCCTCTGGCGCGGTCAGCGCTCCGACATTGCGGTCGAGATGGCCGGTATCGAGCGTGCCGGTGACGAACGCGTCTTCGGCGAGAATCGCGATGAGGAAGTCCCGGTTGGTGACGGGGCCCGCCACGGCGACTTCGGCGAGCGCCGCCGCGAGTTTCGCCAGCGCGGTCGCGCGGGACGGGGCGTGCACGATCACTTTCGCGAGCAACGAATCGTAGTGCGGCGTGACGGCATCACCCGCCTCGAAGCCCGTGTCGATGCGCGCATCCCCGCCCGGCAACCGCATGAGCCGGATCGGGCCCGTCGAAGGCAGGAACCCGGCGGCGGGGTCCTCGGCATAGAGCCGCGCCTCGATCGCGTGCCCCTTGACCGAAATCGCGTCCTGGACCGCCGGCAGGGCCTCGCCCGCCGCCACCCGTAGTTGCCATTCGACGAGATCGTAGCCAGTGACCATCTCGGTCACCGGATGCTCGACCTGGAGGCGGGTGTTCATCTCTATGAAGGAGAACTCGCCGTTCCCGTCGATCAGGAACTCGACGGTGCCGGCGCCGACATAGCCGACGGCCTCGGCAGCGGCGACAGCGCTCCGGCCGAGCGCGTCGCGGGTGGCTTCGGACAGCCCGGGCGCCGGAGCCTCCTCGATAACCTTCTGGTGGCGGCGCTGGGCGGAACAGTCGCGCTCGAAGAGATGGACCGTGTTGCCCAGGGTGTCGGCGAAGACCTGGACCTCGATATGGCGGGCCGGCGCCAGGTAACGCTCCAACAGCAGCCGGTCGTCGCCGAACGAGGACACTGCCTCGCGTCTCGCCGACTCGAGGGCCGGGCCGAGCGCGGCGGCATCCTCGACGATGCGCATGCCGCGTCCGCCGCCGCCCGCCGCCGGCTTGACGAGAAGCGGGTAGCCGATCCGGTCGGTCTCCGCTGAGAGCGTGGCATCGTCTTGGGCGGCGCCGTGATAGCCGGCGAGGATCGGCACCCCGGCGCGGGCCATCAGCGCCTTCGCCGCGCTTTTCGAGCCGAGCGCCCGGATCGCCGCCGGAGGCGCGCCCACGAACGCGAACCCGGCGGCGCCCACCGCCTCGGCGAAGCCGGCGTTCTCGGACAGGAAACCGTAGCCCGGGTGGATCGCCTCCGCCCTGCTCTCCCGGGCGGCGGCGAGCACCGCCTCGCCGTCGAGATAGCTCTCGCGCGCGGGCGGCGGGCCGATGCGGATCGCGGCGTCGCAGGCGCGGACATGGAGCGCCCCGGCATCGGCGTCGGAATAGACGGCAACCGTCCGAATCCCGAGCCGGCGGCAGGTGCGGGCAATCCGACAGGCGATCTCTCCGCGATTGGCGATGAGTACGGACCCGAACACCCGCCGCTACATCCTGAAGACGCCGAACTTCGTCCGTTCGATGGGCGCGTTGAGCGCCGCTGAAATGCTGAGACCCAGCACCGACCGGGTCTCGGCGGGCTCGAGCACGCCGTCGTCCCACAGCCGCGCGCTGGCGTAGAACGGGCTCCCCTGGTGCTCGTACTGCTCCCGGATCGGCGCCTTGAACGCCTCCTCGTCCGCCTCCGGCCAGGACTTGCCCTGCGCCTCCAGCGCGTCGCGTCGGACCTGTCCCAGCACGTTGGCCGCCTGCTCGCCACCCATCACCGAAATCCGCGCGTTCGGCCACATGTAGAGAAAGCGCGGCCCGTAGGCGCGCCCGCACATGCCGTAATTCCCGGCGCCGAAGCTGCCGCCGACGATGACGGTAAACTTGGGCACCCGGGCGCAGGCGACCGCGGTGACCAGCTTCGCGCCGTCCTTGGCGATCCCGCCGGCCTCGTATTTCCGTCCAATCATGAAGCCGGTGATGTTCTGCAGGAACACCAGCGGGATGCCGCGCTGGCAGCAGAGCTCGACGAAATGGGCGCCCTTGAGCGCCGATTCCGAGAACAGGATCCCGTTATTGGCGAGGATGCCGACCGGATAGCCGAAGATATGGGCGAAGCCGGTGACCAGCGTGGTCCCGTAGAGCGCCTTGAACTCGTCGAACTCGCTCCCGTCGACGATGCGCGCGATGATTTCGCGCACCTCGTAGGGCTTGCGGTAGTCCGCCGGCACGATGCCCGCGATATCCGCCGGATCGTGCTCCGGCTCGACCGGCTCCCGGCAGACGAGGTCGACCCGCTTCCTGCGGTTGAGCGCCGCGACCGCGCGCCGGACGATGGCGATGGCGTGGGCGTCGTTCTCGGCATAGTGGTCGGCGACGCCGGACTCGCGCGCGTGCACGTCGGCGCCGCCGAGCTCCTCGGCGCTCACCACCTCGCCCGTCGCCGCCTTCACCAGCGGCGGCCCGCCGAGGAAGATCGTGCCCTGGTTGCGCACGATCACCGCCTCGTCCGACATCGCCGGCACATAGGCGCCGCCCGCGGTGCACGAGCCCATCACGGCGGCGATCTGCGGGATGCCGGCCGCCGACATGGTGGCCTGGTTGTAGAAGATGCGTCCGAAATGATCGCGGTCGGGAAAGACCTCGTCCTGGCGCGGCAGGTTGGCGCCCCCCGAGTCGACGAGATAGATGCAGGGCAGATCGTTCTCGCGCGCGATGTCCTGCGCGCGGAGGTGCTTCTTGACGGTGAGCGGGAAATAGGTGCCGCCCTTCACGGTGGCGTCGTTGGCGACGATCACGCATTCGGTGCCCATCACCGGGCCGATGCCGGTGATCAGCCCGGCCGCCGGCACGTCCTCGTCATAGACCTGCCACGCGGCGAGCTGGGAGAGCTCGAGAAACGGCGCGCCGGGGTCAATCAGGCGGTCGATCCGCTCCCGCGGCAGCATCTTGCCGCGCGAGACATGGCGCTCCCGCGCCCGCTCTCCCCCGCCCCCAGCGATCGAGGAGACCACACGGCGGAGCTCCGCGACCGCGTCGTCCATCGCGGCGTGATTGGCCTCGAATGCTTCCGAGCGCCGGTCGACCGCGCTTCCGATCGCCGGCATCAGGCGGTCTCGCGGAACAGCTCGCGGCCGATCAGCATGCGGCGGATTTCGCTGGTCCCGGCGCCGATCTCGTAGAGCTTGGCGTCGCGCAGCAGCCGGCCGGTGGGGTACTCGTTGACGTAGCCGTTGCCGCCCAGGATCTGGATCGCGTCGAGGGCGAGCGCGGTGGCCCGCTCGGCCGAGTACAGGATGGCGCCGGCGGCGTCCTTCCGGGAGGTCTCGCCCCGGTCGCACGCCTTGGCGACCGTGTAGACATAGGCGCGGCTGGCGTTGGCGATCGTGTACATGTCGGCGAGCTTGCCCTGGATCAGCTGGAATTCGCCGATCGGCGGGCCGACCTGGCGGCGCTCGTGGACGTAGGGAACCACGACATCGAGGCAGGCCTGCATGATGCCGCGCGGGCCGCCGGCGAGCACCGCGCGCTCGTAGTCGAGCCCGCTCATCAGCACCCGCACGCCCTCGCCCACCGCGCCGAGGACGTTTTCCCCGGGCACCTCGCAATCCTCGAAAACGAGCTCGCAGGTGTTGGAGCCTCGCATGCCGAGCTTGTCGAGCTTCTGCGCGGTCGAGAAGCCGGCGAACCCCTTCTCCACCAGGAACGCGGTGATGCCGCGCGGCCCGGCGTCGGGCTCGGTCTTGGCGTAGACCACCAGCGTGTCGGCATCGGGCCCGTTGGTGATCCACATCTTGGTGCCGTTGAGGACGAACCGGTCGCCCTTGCGTTCGG
Organism: Defluviicoccus sp.; assembly: GCA_022826125.1. Lineage (GTDB taxonomy): Bacteria > Pseudomonadota > Alphaproteobacteria > MPNO01 > MPNO01 > MPNO01. Next base: position 40,964 of record JAJDVM010000222.1, on the reverse strand, counting down.
CGCGCAGCCGCATGCTCACCACGTCGGAGCCCGCCCCGGGTTCGCTCATCGCGAGCGCGCCGACATGCTCGCCCGAAATCAGCTTCGGCAGATAACGCCGCTTCTGCGCATCCGTGCCGTTGCGGCGGATCTGGTTGACGCAGAGATTCGAATGCGCGCCGTACGAGAGCCCGACCGAGGCGGAACCGCGGCTCACCTCCTCCATCGCGACGACATGCTCCAGATAACCCATCCCGGAACCGCCATAGTCCTGCTCGACGGTAATTCCGAGGAGGCCGAGATCGCCCATCTTGCGCCAGAGATCGGCCGGGAAATCGTTGGTTTCGTCGATTTCCCCGGCGCGCGGCGCGATCTCGACGGCGGAGAAGTCCGCGACGCTCTCGCGCAGCAGCTCGGCGGTCTCGCCGAGGTCGAAATCGAGGCTGGGATAGGCGTTCCGGAGCATCGGCCCCTCCCGCGAGGTTAGCCCGTCACCTGGGAGGCGCGCACCCTACAGAACCCGCGCGGCGCACGCATTACCGGATTTCATCGCCGGAGCCCGCGGACGATGTCGAGATAGTCGGGCGATTCCGGGCCGATCAGCCCGTGACGGACGAAGAAGTCGATGCAGACGAGGTTGCAGTTGAACTTGAACTCGTCCGTCTCCGCCACGGTCTCCATCGCCCGCTCGATCGGCCAGAGATAGAACTCCTCGATCTCGCCGTCCTGGTTCTCGGGCACGAAGGCGGCGGGCAGCTCGAGGTCGTAGCAGTACATCACGTCGGGTTTCAGCCCCTCTTCGATCTCATGGCAATAGGAGACCGCGCCGACCGGCCGGGCGGCGGCGGCGAGCGCCTCCGGCACCCCGGCTTCCTCGCTCGCCTCCTTGATCACGTTCTCCATCAGGCCGATGCCGACGGGCTGCCCGCCGGCGACGAAGTTATCGAGCATGTCGGGGTAGGTCGCCTTGTCCGCCGCGCGGCGGCCGATCCACATCCGGATCCCCCCGCCGTCGCGGACGAAGCCGTTGACGTGGACGCCGTAGGCGCGAACGCCGAAGAACGAGACCGCCGACCGGTCCATCCACATCAGATGCGGTCCGAACAAGGGCCCGCCCACGGGATAGGCTTCGTCACGCCACCGCCCGATCGTCCCGTCTTCCGACAAAGCGCGCAGAACGGACCCGACCGCTTCCGTCCGGACCTCGAAGCCGTCCAGCGCGGGCGCCGTCCGCACGCCGCCTTCGTCGACCGCGAAGACATCGGGAAAATCCGCCAGGCGGCGGGCGAAACCGGGTTTCACCCAGCCGGGCTGCGCCCCGCCGATCCGGAACGGCAGGAACCCGCCCAGATCGTGCGCGTTGCACTCGGCGATGCGGTCGAGATAGCTCATGGCCGCGTTATAGCATCCCCCGCCGGCCCCGTTTCCGCTGGCCGGGACGCGCCAGGGCCCGTATATCTCACCCATGTCAACCGCCGGTTCGATCCTGCTGGGCGTCGCGCTTGCCGCGGTGCTCGGCGCCCTTGCCATGGGCCTGTTCAGCATGGCGCGCGGCGGCGAATTCAACCGTAAATACGGCAACAAGTTCATGCAGGCCCGGGTGATCCTCCAGTTCGGCGCGATCGCTCTGCTGGCCATCGCGGTCCTGTTCGGACGGGAGTGACTGGCCCGGCGGGCTCGTTGACAGTTCGAGACGCCGGACATAGTTTCGGCATCCTGTCTGGAACCCGGTGACGGGGCCGGCTTCGGCGCCGCCCCGGCATTCCTCCATGACCCTTTCAGGATTCGGGAAAGCCCTTCCATGAAGGTACTTGTCGGTGTCAAACGGGTCGTCGACTACAACGTCAAGGTCCGCGTCAAGGCCGACCGGACGGGCGTCGAAACGGCCAACGTCAAGATGTCGATGAACCCGTTCGACGAGATCGCCGTGGAAGAGGCGATCCGCATGAAGGAAGCGGGAACGGCGGACGAGATCGTCGCCGTATCGATGGGCGTCCGGCAGTGCCAGGAGACCATCAGGACCGCGCTCGCCATGGGCGCCGACCGCGGCATTCACGTCATGACCGACGAAGAGCTCCAGCCGCTGGCCGTGGCCAAGCTGTTCAAGGCGCTGGTCGAGCGCGAGAGCCCGAGCCTGGTGATCCTGGGCAAGCAGGCGATCGACGACGACAGCAACCAGACCGGCCAGATGCTGGCCGCCCTGCTCGGCTGGCCGCAGGGCACCTTCGCCTCCGAAATCGTGCTGAGCAGCGACGGCGCCGAGGTCACGCGCGAAGTCGATGGCGGGCTGGAGACCGTGGGGCTTTCGGTCCCGGCCGTGGTCACGACCGACCTCCGTCTCAACGAGCCGCGCTACGCCTCGCTCCCCAACATCATGAAGGCCAAGAAGAAGCCCATCGACCAGATCGCGGTCGACGAGCTCGGCGTGGACGTCGCCCCCCGGCTCGAGACCCTGAAGGTGGAGGACCCGCCGGCCCGGGCGGGCGGGCGCAAGGTGGCGAGCGTCGAGGAGCTGGTGGACAAGCTCAAGAACGAGGCGGGGGTGATCTGATGGCGGCTCTCGTCATCGCCGATCACGACGGCGCGGCGCTCGATCCGGCGACGCTGAACGCGGTCTCCGCGGCGGCCCGGTTCGAGGGCGATATCGACTTGCTCGTGGCGGGCGGCGGAACCGGAACGGTCGCCGAGGCGGCCGCCAGGGTCGCCGGCGTCACCCGGGTCCGTCACGCCGACGACCCGGCCTACGACCATCTGCTCGCCGAGGCGGTGGCACCGCTGGTGGTGGGGCTGGCCGCGGACTACTCCGAAATTCTCTTCCCCGCCAACACGACCGGCAAGAATCTCGCCCCGCGCGTGGCGGCACTGCTCGACATCGCGCAGATCTCCGACATCGCCGAGGTGGTCGGGCCGGACACCTTCGTGCGCCCGATCTATGCCGGCAACGCGATGGCGACCGTCCGGTCGCGCGATGCCATCAAGGTGATCACTGTCCGCGGCACCGCCTTTCCCGCGGCGGCGCAGGACGGGAACGCCCCGATCGAGCCGGTCGCGGCAGGGGATGCCCAGATGCTTTCCCGTTTCGTCCGCCAGGAGCTTTCGAAGTCCGAACGGCCGGAACTCACCAGCGCGCGGGTGGTGGTCTCCGGCGGGCGCGGCATGCAGTCGTCGGAGAATTTCCACCTCGTGGAGGAGATCGCCGACCGGCTCGGCGCCGCGGTGGGCGCCTCGCGCGCCGCGGTGGACGCCGGCTACCGGCCGAACGATTTCCAAGTCGGTCAGACCGGCAAGGTGGTCGCTCCGGAACTCTACGTCGCGGTCGGCATCTCGGGCGCGATTCAGCATCTGGCGGGCATGAAGGACAGCAAGGTCATCGTCGCCATCAACAAGGACGAGGAGGCGCCGATGGTCCAGATCGCCGATTACGGACTCGTCGACGATTTGTTCAAGGCGCTGCCGGCGCTGGCCGAAGCGCTGGACAAGGCGGGAATAAAGCCGCGATGAACGCCACGACGGCAGACCCCGTGTCGATCGACGCGCTGCAAATCCGCAAGGTCGGCGTCATCGGCGCCGGCCAAATGGGCACCGGCATCGCCAATGTCTGCGCGGCGCACGGCTTCGATGTCGTGCTCGGAGATATCTCGCACGATCAGATCGACAAGGCGCTGAGCGCGATCTCGGCCAATTACGATCGCCAGATCCGGCGCAACCGGATGACCGAAACCGAAAAGGCCGAGTCGCTGGCCCGCATAGATACGGGCTCGAAATACAGCGTCTTCTCGGACTGCGACCTGGTCATCGAAGCGGCGACCGAGAACGAGGAGGTCAAGCGGGAGATCTACAAGCGCATCGTCGACGAGATCAGGGACGACGCAATCATCGCTTCCAACACCTCGTCGATCTCGATCACCCGGCTGGGCGCGGCGACGGACCGGCCGGCACGGTTCATGGGGATGCATTTCATGAACCCCGTGCCGGCGATGCAGCTGGTCGAGTTGATCCCGGGGATCGCGACCGCGAAGGAAACCTTCGAGGCGATCGAGGCGCTCACCTTCGCGCTCGGCAAGACGCCGGTGAACTCGGAGGATTTCCCCGCCTTCATCGTCAACCGCATCCTGCTGCCGATGCTCAACGAGGCGGTCTACACGTTGCATGAGGGGGTCGGCACGGTCGAGGCGATCGACAACGCCATGCGGCTCGGCGCGAACCATCCGATGGGACCGTTGCAGCTCGCCGATTTCATCGGTCTCGACACCTGCCTCGCGGTCATGCAAGTGCTCTACGAGGGGCTCGCCGACACCAAGTACCGGCCCTGCCCGCTGCTGGTGAAGTATGTGGAGGCCGGCTGGCTCGGCCGCAAGTCGGGGCGGGGCTTTTACGACTATTCCGGCGACCATCCGGTTCCGACCCGCTGAGTCGATTTCCGGTCGGCAACGCCGCCCGCGGCGTCTACAATCCGACCGATGCGACGATGAGCGCGACGCGGAGGCCGCGATGACCGACTACTGGCTCAACAAGCTCATGTTCGACCTGCAGGGCCCGGGCGGGAAAGAGCGCTGGCGCGACGACCGCGAGGCGGTGCTGGACGCTTACCCGTTCCCGCCGGAGATGCGCCAGGCCCTGATCGACGACGATCTGGCGAAGATTCAGCCGCATGCCAACCCCTATCTCCTGCGGTTCTACCTGCTGATCTGCGGCTATGACGATGCGGGATCCATCGAGGCGTTGAGCGCGCTGGACGCCGGAAAGGAAACCCGGGAGGCCGCGGCCAATGGCTGAATTCGTCGGCAGTTTCGCCGCCTCGCACGGACCCAACATCGCACGCAACTGGGAGACGCTGAAGGACGAGACCCGGGACTGGGTGGTCACCCGTTTCGGTGAGCTCGGCGACCGCCTGAAGGCGGCGGAACCAGACGTCCTCGTCATCCATTCGACCGATCACTGGGTCAATTTCTTCCTCGACGTGATGCCCGCGTTCTGCGTCGGCATAGGCGCCGAGCACGAGGGGCCGCCCGAGCCCTTCATGAAGCCGGTCTATCCCCACGAGACCCTGCCGGGGCATGAGGGGCTGGGCCGCCACATCCTGGAACGGGCCTTCGCCGCGGACTTCGATCCCGCCTATTCGATGCGGCTCAAGCTCGACCACGGGATGTGCGTGCCGATCTGGCAGTTCGGCCTCGACCCGGCGCTGCCCATCGTGCCGATCTTCATCAATCTGGTGGAAAAGCCCTTCCCGTCGCCGAAGCGGTGCCTCGCCTGGGGCCGGATGGTGCGCCGGGCCATCGAGAGCTACCCCGACGACATCCGGGTCGCGGTGCTCGGCACCGGCGGGCTCAGCCATTCGATCGGCGAAACCACCATGGGATGGATCGACGAGCCCTTCGATCACGCCTGTATCGAGCTGTTCCGCAACGCTCCCGACGACCGGCTCGCGACCGAGCTCGACGCGATGCTGGAGAACACTGGCAACGGAGGAGCGGAGCTTCGCGCCTGGGTGATCTCCCATGCCGCGGCGGGCAGCAAGGGTTTCGACATGGTGGATTACATCCCGATGCCCGAGGCGCTGATCGGCTGCTGTCTGGCGGAGTGGCGCGCCTAGCTTTCGACGTAGTGCCGGATCAGGGCCAGGGCTTCGTCGGAATCCCACTCGGCATGGCCGGTGAGGCGGCCGAGCTCGCGCCCGTCGCGACCGTAGAGCACGGAAGTCGGCAGCACGCGGACCTTGGCGGCGCGGGCCGCCATCGCCTTGGGATCGTGGAACGCCGGCAACCCGTCGAGACCGTGCTTCTCCAGGAACGGCGTCATCCGGGCCCAGCCGCCCCGGTCCTGCGAGAGTGCGAGCACCACGAACTCTTCGCCGCCGATCCGGGCGTTGAGGCGCTTCAGGGACGGGAGCTCGCGGACGCAGGGGCCGCACCAGGTGGCCCAGAAATTGACCAAAACGACTTTGCCGCGAAACCTTTCCAGCGTATAGCTCTTGCCGCCCCGGCCGGTGAACTCCGAGGTGGGCGCCGGCGGGTTCGCCTCGGCGACCGAAAAACTCTCCATCCAGCCGGTGCGGGGCGGCGGGGCGGCCACGGCTTGGTCGGGGAGGAGAGACCAACCGGCCGCGGCAAGGAATAGGGCGATGCCCGCGAGGGCGGCGCCGAACGCGCGAAGACTGATGTGTCTCGAATGTCCATGAACGAAACAGGATCTCATCGGAAAACCGGTCCCGGGGGCTCCTCGGCGCTCTGGGGAGGCCGCTTCTCGTCCGAACCCAGCGAGCTCATGGAGCGGATCAACGCCTCCATCGACTTCGACAAGCGGCTCTACGCACACGATATAGGCGCTTCGAAGGCCCATTGCGAGATGCTGGTCGCCTGCGGAATCGTGGACGAGGCGGACGGCGATGCGATCCTTTCCGGCCTCGACAGGGTGTTGGCGGAAATCGAGGCCGGCTCGTTCGAATTTTCGCGCCGCCGCGAGGACATCCACATGAACGTGGAAGCGCGGCTGACGGAGCTGATCGGCCCGGCGGCCGGGCGGCTCCACACGGCGCGTTCGCGCAACGATCAGGTCGCGACGGATCTCAGGCTCTGGCTGCGTGACACGATCGACGATGCGGACGTGGCGCTACGGGCGCTGCAGGCGGTTCTTATCGACCGGGCGGAAGAGCACGCGGCCAGCGTGATGCCGGGCCTCACCCATCTCCAGGCGGCGCAGCCGATCACGCTGGGCCACCATCTGCTCGCCTATGTCGAGATGCTGGGGCGCGACCGCGGCCGGCTGGCCGATGCGCGGAGACGGCTCAACGAATGTCCTCTGGGCGCCGCGGCGCTTGCCGGCACGCCCTACCCGATCGACCGCGACAGGACGGCATCCGCGCTCGGCTTCGACCGGCCCGCGGCGAACGCGCTCGACGCCGTGTCGGACCGCGATTTCGTGCTCGAATTCCTGGCCGCGGCCGCGATCGCGGCATCCCACCTGTCGCGGCTCGGCGAGGAGCTGGTGTTGTGGTGCTCGGCGCAGTTCGGTTTCGTGCGGCTGGGCGATGCCTTCACGACGGGCTCGTCGATCATGCCGCAAAAGCGGAACCCCGACGCGGCGGAGCTTGTCCGGGCCAAGACGGGCCGTATCGTGGGCGCGCTGACGACGCTCGCCATCGTCATGAAAGGGTTGCCGCTGGCCTATTCGAAGGACATGCAGGAAGACAAGGAGCCGCTGTTCGACGCGGCCGACACGCTCGGCCTCGCGATCTCGGCGATGACCGGAATGATGCGGGGTGCCGAGTTCGACACCGGCGCGATGCGCGAAGCCGCGGAAAAGGGGTTCGTCACCGCGACCGACCTCGCCGACTGGCTGGTGCGGGAACGCGACATGCCGTTCCGCGAGGCGCACCGGGTCACCGGCGCATTGGTAAAGTGCGCGGAGGAAGCCGGGTGCGACCTCGCCGGTCTTCCGCTGGAAACGCTGAAGTCCGTGGAGCCGGGGCTGACCGGGGAGGTTTACGACGTGCTCAGTATCGACCGCGCGGTGGCGGCGCGTAACAGCCCGGGCGGCACCGCGCCGGAGCGCGTGCTCGACGGCGTGCGGAGCGCGCGGGAGCGGTTCCTGTGAGCCGGAGACACACTCTCCGGCTGCTCGCCGGCGCGCTGGCCGCCGGCCTCGCGGCCGCCTGCGGCAGGAAGGGCGATCCGGAACTGCCGGAAGGGCAGGAGGACTCGTATCCTCGCAAATATCCCTCCGGCCCGCCGCCCTCATGAGCGCATTCGCCTATCGGGACGGGCGGCTTCATGCGGAAGGGGTCGCGCTGGAAACGATAGCGGAGACCTGCGGAACGCCCGTCTACGTCTATTCGCAGACCGCGATCGAGGACGCCTATCGCGAGTTCGCCGGCGCCCTGGACGGTCTGAACGCGAAGATCTGCTACGGGGTCAAGGCCAACGCGAACCTCGCGGTCATTCGCACCCTTGCCCGGCTCGGTGCCGGCGCGGACGTCGTCTCCGGCGGGGAACTCGCCCGCGCCGTGGCGGCCGGCATTCGCCCCGCGGACATCGTGTTCTCCGGCGTCGGCAAGACCCGCGACGAGATGGCGCAGGCGCTGACGGCGGGAATCGGCCAGCTGAACGTGGAGTCGGAAGCCGAGCTCGCCGCGCTCGGCGAGGTCGCGCAGGGGCTGGGTGCGAGCGCGCCCACCGCGCTTCGCGTGAACCCCGATGTCGCCGTCGACACGACGGACAAGATCGCAACCGGCCGCTATGAGCACAAGTTCGGTATCCCGATCGAGGACGCGGCGCGGGTTTACCGGCGCGGGTCGCGGACGCCCGGGATCCGCATGGTCGGGCTCGCGATCCATATCGGCTCGCAGATCCTGGATCTCTCCCCCTACCGGAGCGCCTTCGCCGCTCTCTCGGAAAGCGTGCGCGGGCTGCGGCGCGCGGGTTCGGCCGTGGAGCGTCTGGACCTCGGCGGCGGGCTCGGCATCTCCTATATCGGCGAAACCGCGCCCGGGCTGGGGGATTTCGCCGATATCGTCCGCGACACGGTGGGCTCGCTGGGCTGCGAACTCGTGGTCGAGCCCGGGCGGCGCCTCGTCGGCAATGCCGGGCTTCTGCTCAGCAGGGTTCTCTATTCGAAGGAAACGCCGGAAAAGCGGTTCCTGATCGTCGACGCCGCGATGAACGACCTGCTGAGACCGACGCTCTACAGGGCCGAGCACGAGGTCGTCCCGGTCACGGCGCCGGCCGACGGGCAGGAGAAACGCCGCGTCGACGTGGTCGGACCGGTCTGCGAAACGGGGGACTATCTCGCGCAGGGGGTAGAGCTGCCGATGCTGGAGGAAGGCGATCTCGTCGCGATCGAGAGCGCGGGCGCGTACGGCGCCGTGATGGCATCCCAATATAATGGCCGCGGGCTGGTCGGAGAGGTTATAGTTCGCGGCGATGCGCACGCGGTGATCCGGCCGTTTCAGGATCCTGCCATTCTCCAGGCGCTGGACCGCCTGCCGCGCTGGCTCGAATAGAGGGCCGGGGCAGAGAGCGCGGACAAGGACGAGGTTCGATGGCCCGTCGTTCGGAACAGGACCGAAGCGAGAACGCAAAGCCGCTCCGTTACGGCGGCAAGCTCCTGATCGCCCGCGCGTCCATGGTCTGGGAACAGATCTGGCGCGGCCTTTGGCCGGCGCTCTCGGTCGTGGCCCTGTTCCTCGCTCTCGCGCTCTTCGGCGTCCTTCCGCTGCTGCCGGGCTGGCTGCACGCCATCGCGCTCGCGGCGTTCCTGGGCGGGGCGGCGTTTCTGCTGTGGAACGGGGTTCGCCGCATCTCCCTCCCGGACGCCGACGCCGGACGCCGCCGGCTGGAACGCGTCAACGCGCTGCCTCATCGTCCGCTGCAAACGCTTCGGGACAACCTCGCCGAGGGTCTCGGCGACGCCGATGCCGAAGCGCTCTGGCGGGAGCACAGGCGCCGCGTAGCGGAGTCGACCCGGGACATCAGGGCCGGACTTCCCAGCCCCGAGGTCGCGGCGCGCGATCCGATGGCCTTGAGATTCGCCGCGGCCCTGCTCGCCGTCGTCGCCGTGTCGGTCGCCTGGCCGGACGCGGGCAAACGGCTGCGCGAAGCCGTGACCCCCGCCTTTTCGGGCGGCGCCGCGGTCCCGCGACCGGCCCTCGAAGTGTGGATCACGCCGCCGGACTATACCGGCGAAGCACCGGTCTTCCCCCGGGTTCCGGCCGCCGGAACAGAGCGGGACGGGAGCGAAACCGAGCCCGCGACGGCCGCCGCGGCGCCGATCCGGGTTCCGGCCGGCAGCCTCCTTACCGCGCGACTCGCCAATGCGCCGGGCAATGCGGAGCTGGTGCTCGGCGTTACACGCAAGGCGTTCGAGCGCGTCGATGCCGGGAACGCGTCGGTCGAAGTGCCGATCGAGGTGTCGAGCCGCCTCGCCGTGGAAATCGACGGGGACGTTCTCGCGGACTGGCGGATCGAGGCGATTCCGGACCGGCCGCCGACGATCGCCTTCGCCAAACCGCCCCAGGCGACCGAGCGAAAAGCGCTCATGCTGGTCTACAAATCGGAGGACGATTACGGGCTCGAACGCGTCCGGGCGGAGATCCGCCGGACCTACGAGCGCGGCACGGTGATGGGCAAGGAGGTCGAGACCATCGACCTCGCCCTTCCGCGTCCGGGAGCCAAAGCCGCGGAAGCGGCCAGCTACCACGACCTGACGCCGCATCGCTGGGCGGGCCTGCCGGTGGCCATCCGGCTCGCCGCGCGCGATGGGGCGGGACAGACCGCGACCGGCGAGGACGCGCGGATCACGCTGCCCGAGCGCACCTTCCGCCACCCGGTCGCTCGGCAGATCGTCGAGCAGCGCAAGCGCCTGACCACCGAGCCCGAACGCAGGGAGGCGATCGCGCAGGCGCTGCGCGCGATCGCGCTCCATCCCGCCGCCTATCAGGACAGGATCGTCACCTTCCTCGCGCTCACCGCCGCCCATCGCCGGCTCGCCCACGAGCCGGGGGACGGCGCGCTGGACAGCGTCAGGGACCTCCTGTGGGACACGGCGCTCGGGATCGAGGACGGCGAGGTCTCCATCGCCGAGCGCGAGCTAAGGCGCGCGCAGCAAAACCTGATGGAAGCGCTCGCCCGCAACGCTCCGGACGAAGAGCTGGAGCGGCTGATGGACGAGTTGCAGCGGGCGATGGACCGGTTCCTGAGCGAGCTCGCGCGGCAGATGCAGAACCGGCCGGACCGTCAGCAGGCACTGCCGTTCGACCCGAGCCAGCGCCTGCTCGAGAGCACCGACCTCCAGCGTGTCATGGACCAGATACGCGACCTCATGCGCTCGGGCGCGCGGGACGCGGCGCGGCAGATGCTGGCGGCGTTGCAGAACCTGCTGGAGAACCTTCGCGCGGGCCGGGCGCCGCAGATGAGTCCTCCGGGGCAGGCCGGCAGCGAGGCGCTGAGACAGCTTCGCGAGCTGATCGAACGGCAGAAGGCGTTGATGGACCGCAGCTTCCGTCAGGCACAGCCCCGGAGCGGTCGTCCGGACTCCCGGTCTTCCCAACAGGGCGCCGCGTCGCAGCGCGATATACGCGAGGCGCTCCGCCGCTTGCGGGAGGCCCTCCGCAGGATGGGCATGCAGCCGGGTCAGGGCAGGCAGGGCGCGCCCGGACGCGCGTTCGACGAGGCGGAACGGAACATGGGAGATTCCGCGAACGCGCTCGACCGCAACGCGCCCGGCGAATCCGTGGGGCCGCAGGGTCGCGCCATCGACGCGCTGCAACGCGCCGGGCGAGGCATCGTTCAACAGATGATGCAGCAGGCGGACCAGGGCACCGGGATCGGTTTGAACCGGGAGTTCCGGCCGCTGCAGCTGCGCCGCGATCCGCTCGGCCGCTTCATGCCGAACGAGCTGGGGATCGACACAAGGGATGTCGACATTCCGGACGAGAGCGCCGTCGAGCGGGCCCAGAAGATCCTCGAGGAGCTGCGCCATCGCGCCGGCCAGCGCCACCGGCCGCAGCCAGAGCTCGACTATATCGACCGGCTCCTGCGACGCTTCTGAACGGGAAGCGTCGCGGCGTTTCCTTCCGCTCAACTCCGGACGACGGCGATATAGGGCAGTCCGCGATAGTGGTGCGCGTAGTCCAGACCGTAGCCGACGACGAAGCGGTCGCCGATCTCGAAGCCGCAATAATCGGCCTCGATCGGCACGGCCCGCTTGCCTGCCTTGTCGAGCAGAAGGCATGTCTTGACCGTCGACGCCCCCCTCTCCCGCATGAGGTCGCGGGCATAGGCGAGCGTCCGACCCGATTCGAGAATGTCGTCGACGATCAGCACGTCCCGCCCGGCAACATCCTCCGAGATGTCGCGGAGCAGCGCGACGGACCCCGAGCTCTCGGTCCCGGTGCCGTAGCTCGACAGGGTCATGAAATCGACCTGGGGCTCGACCCCGACGCGTTCCAGCGCGCGGAGCAGGTCGGCCGCGAACACGAAGCTGCCCTTGAGGATGACGACGATCAGAAGGTTCTTGTCGGCGGATTCGGAGATCTCGTCGGCAAGGCCGGCGACGCGGCCCGCGATGTCCCCTTCGCCGATCAACGTGTCGATGGCAGGCCTGGTGTCTGACATGTTACCCGGACTCGTGAAAAACGATGGAAATGCGAACCGCGTCCTCAGACGGGTCAATCAGCTCGGTCTTGAATTCGGCCTCGCGACGGGCCGCGAGACTGGCCGCCGGAGCGGGGATGGCCCAGTGCCGCAGCACGCGCCGCGTCTCGTCGAACAGCGTGCCTCGGAGAGCCGGGATCCTGCGGCCGCGCGCCGTCATGTTCTCGATGCGACCGGTGATCGAAAGAACCCGTTTGCCGTCCCTCACAGTGTTGATCGTTTCCTCGATCGTCACTCGCAGGCCGAACCCGAGAGGCAGCGGGTTCGCGTCGAAGGCTTCGTACAACGGTTCGACGCCGGACCAGCGAGTGGCGATTTCGACCCGGTACTGCCACGCGGCGGCCGCGGCGAGAGCGATCGCGATCGCCGCCGCCGCGATCCAGGCGAGGCGTGCGGGCCACCGGCTCGGCTCGCGCCGCAGAACGGGGAGCTGGGGCGGCCTGCCGGGCCCGGCGGCCCGGGCCTCCTCCGAGCTCTCCGATGGAGGCGCGGAATCTTCGTCGTCCGCCGCGCCTCCCGGCGCACCCGCCGGCTCGGACCCCGTGGGCGACCCGGGAACCTCCGTTTCCGCGGCGGGGGGAGCGGTCTCCGGCGGCGGGGGCGCATACCAGACATGACCGCAACGCCCGCAACGCACCGTCCGTCCGTCCGCGCCGATGGCGCTGTCGGGGATCAGGAACCGGGCAGAGCAGTCGGGGCAGGCAAGGATCATGCAAATTCAGCCTGCTGGTGCATCGCGATTTATAGGACCGCGCCGGGTTGGCAGGCAAGGCAAGCGGAGAGTTTGCGCAGGGCGCCCGCTCGTGCGAATTTCCACCATCTCGAAGGCGGAGGCCATTTTTGACGGCGGAGACAGGGCTGGTCCAGCTTGAGAATGTCGGTTTGCGATACGGTTCCGGCCCGGAAGTCCTGCGCGACATTTCGCTGTCGCTGGCGACGGGGTCTTTCCATTTCCTGACCGGCCCGAGCGGGGCGGGCAAGACTTCGCTCCTGCGGCTTCTCTATCTGGCGATGCGCCCGACCCGGGGTACGGTGCGACTGTTTGACCGGGACGTTTCGCGGCTGGTTCGCAAGCGACGGCCCGCGCTTCGGCGGCGGATCGGCGTGGTGTCCCAGGAGTTCGGCCTCATTTCCCATTTGACGGCGGCGGAGAACGTGGCGCTGCCGCTCCGCATCGCGAGGGCGAGCGCCGGCGAAATCCGCGAGCACGTGACCGAGCTGCTGCGTTGGGTCGGGCTGGGGCGGGAGCTCGACGAGCTACCGGCGGCCCTCTCTGACGGGCAGAAGCAAAGGGTCGCCGTGGCGCGCGCGGTCATCGCCCGCCCGGATCTCCTGCTCGCGGACGAACCCACGGGGAACGTGGACGAGACCGTCGCGATGCGGCTGATACATTTGATGGAAGAGCTGAACAAGGTCGGTACCACCGTGGTCGTCGCCACCCATGACGAGTCCCTGGCAAGCCGGTTCGCCCACGCCGCATTCGCTCTGGACGGCGGCGAGCTGGTCCGCACCGGTCCCGTGAACGGCATGCCCGCCGAGCGGGCGGAAGCATGACGGCCGGAGGCACCCGCGCGGCGAGGGTCTTGCCCCTGAAGGGAGACGCCGGGAACCGCTACGGCCCTTGGATCGTCGGGGCGGCGCTCTTCGTCGCGACCCTCGCGCTGGCGGCGACGTTGGCGATCCGGAACGCGGAACATGGCTGGCGGACCGCGCTTGCCGGTAAGATATCGGTCCAGGTTCCTGCGCCGCCGGGGTCCGGCGGGGAAGCCGCGGCCGAAATCGTCGCGCTGCTTCGGGCGACACCGGCCATCGCCGAAGCCGAAGCGATCGACGCGGCGGTCGCCCGGTCGCTGCTGGAGCCTTGGCTCGGCACCGGCGCGGAAATCGAATCCCTGCCGTTGCCGACGCTGATCGACGTCCGGCTTCGGCCGGATGCCGGGCTGGACACTGTCGCTCTGGAGGTCGCCCTGGACGCGGCCGTCCCCGGCACGCGGATCGACGACCATGGCATCCGGTTGGCGAACATCTTGCGGTTCGCCCTGGCGCTACAGGTCTTCGGCGCGGCAGTCACCGCGATATCCGGGTTGATAGCGACGATGGCCGCGGTCTTCGCCACCCGCGCCGGGCTCTCGGCCCACAGGGAGGCGATCCGAATCCTGCAACTGATCGGCGCCGAGGACAGTCGTATCGCGCGCCAACTCATGGCCAGATCCCGCAACTTCTCGATCAAGGGCGGTGTCGCCGGTTGCGCGCTCGCGGCCGGGGCCCTGATCCTCCTGCACCGGTATGCGCCCGACGGGAATGCGTTTATGGTGCCGGAGATGACTCTGTCGCCGATCCAGTGGGCCGTTCTGGCCTGCCTGCCGCTGGTCGCGACGGCCCTCGCCATGGCAACCGCGCACCTGACGGCCATGCGCGTGTTGTCGCGGGTGACGTGAAGCGGGGCTCATGTTCTTCCGGCCGACCCGGGTGGGTGGCAGGAAGCGCCGCGCCGCGCGCGGGCTGGCCCGGCTTGTCGCGCTGGCCGTGCCGGTCCTCGGCGCCTGGCTCGCGGGGCTGTTCTGGTACGCCGACCGGATCCCGGCCGAGCCGCCCGACGCCGGCGAGCGAACCGACGCCATAGTGGTGCTCACCGGCGGCGCGGGCCGCCTGTCCGAGGGGCTGAAGCTTCTTGCCGAGAGGCGCGGCGAGAAACTGTTCGTCTCGGGCGTCTACCGCGGCATCGACGTGGATGCCCTGCTGCAGCTCGCGCGGCAGAAGCCGGACGACGTGGCGTGCTGCATAACCATCGGCTATGCCGCGGACAACACGGCGGGGAACGCGAGAGAGACCGCCGAATGGATGCGCTCGGCGGACAACCGGTCCTTGCGCCTGGTCACCGCGAACTACCACATGCCGCGAAGCCTGCTGGAATTCCGCCGCGCGCTCCCCGACATCAGAATCGTTCCTCATCCGGTGTTCCCGGAGGCGTTCGAGCTGGACTGCTGGTGGTGCGGGCGCAATTCGGCGCTTCTGGTGGCGAGTGAGTTTCACAAATACCTCGCGGCGTTCGTCGGACTCTCCTCCCCCGGCGCGGCGCGCGGATGATCTGGCTCCGTTCGCTGGCGTTCCAGGCGGCGTTCTACGTCTGGACCGCGGGGCTGGGCTTGGCGACCCTCCCGGTGCTGCTGCTGCCTCGCCGCGTCGCGCTGGGCCTCGCCAGACTGTGGATCGACGGCACGTTCTGGCTGCTGTCCAGCGTGGCGGGCCTGACCTACGAGGTCCGCGGCGAGGCGCACCGGGCGGATGGTCCCGCGATCTACGCCATCAAGCATCAGTCGGCGTGGGATACGCTGGTGCTGCTGCGGCTGTTCCGCGATCCGACGATCGTTATCAAGGGCGAGCTGGCCTGGATGCCGTTCGTCGGGTGGTATCTGATTCGGCTCGGGATGATCCCGATAGACCGCCGGTCCCGCGCCGTGGCGCTGAGGCGGATGGTGCGAACCGCTCGGAAGCGTCTCGCCGCCGGGCGGGATATCGTCGTCTTCCCCGAGGGGACGCGCACGGCACCGGGGGAACGGGTCGCCTACCGTCCGGGGGTGGCCGCGTTGTACGCCGCGCTCGACGTTCCGGTGGTGCCGATGGCGCTCGACTCGGGGCTTTACTGGGGGCGGCGGGAATTCGCCAAACGCCCCGGCCGGATCGTCGTGACGATGCTGCCCGCGATCGCGCCCGGCCTCGACCGCGAACCGTTCATGGACCTGTTGCGCGACCGGATCGAGTCGGAGACCGCGCGCCTCTACGAAGAAGCGGGGCGCAGCGGCGAACGGACAGGGGCGCGCTGATGCCGGCGGTCGAACTCAACGCGATCCGGTCGGGGCAGGGCCCGCCGGTCGTCGTCGCCCACGGCCTGTTCGGATCGGCGCGGAACTGGACCTCCGTCGCCCGCCGTCTCGCCGAACGCCACGCCGTGCACGCGCTCGACATGCGCAACCACGGCGCCTCGCCATGGACGGACGAGATGAGCTATCTCGCGATGGCGGAGGACCTGCTGCGCTATGTCGGGATGCACGGCCTGTCGCGGCCGACCGCGATCGGGCACAGCATGGGCGGCAAGGCGGCGATGACGGCGGCGCTGCTCGCGCCGGAACGGATCGGCCGCCTCGTCGTGGTGGATATCGCGCCGGTCCGCTACCGCCAGGGTTTCGCGGCGCTGGTCGATGCGCTGCTCGGCCTCGACCTCGACGGCATCGACCGTCGGACCGACGCGGACGAGCGGCTCGCCGATGCGGTGCCGGAGGCGGCGCTGCGCGGTTTCCTGCTGCAGAACCTGGTGCTGCGCGACGGGCGCTATGTCTGGCGCCTCAACCTCGCGGCGATCGCGGCCGCCCGGGACACGCTGCGGGATTTCCCGGACCTGCCGCCCTCGGCGACGTTCGACGGGCCGACACTGCTGATCGGCGGCGGCGCATCCGACTACATCCGTCCGGACCATGCGCCGGTCGTCGAACGATATTTCCCGAACGCGCGGTACGTCCGAATCCCGGACGCCGGACACTGGGTACACGCCGAACGGCCCGACGCGTTCCTCGCCTCGGTCGAGGACTTCCTGGGCCCCACCGGTCGCGGTTGAAAGCGGCCCAGCTCCGCCCGCCCCGTATCCGGTCCGGATGGCGGTTGCCCCGGTGAGGGCGTTGACTGTCCCGAAGTCAGGCATACATATTTCTGTATGAAGACGACGCTGAACTTCGACGATCGCCTGATTCGCGAAGCCAAGGCGCGCGCCGCGCGGGACGGCGAGACGCTGACCCGCCTGATCGAGCGCGCCCTGCGGGATTATCTCCGGCCCGCGCGCGGCCCCGTACGCGATTTCCGCGCTGAGTTGCTGACCAAGCGGGGCCGGGCGGTCGCCGGCGTGGACCTCGACGATCGCGGCCTGCTTTACGAGAGAATGGACGGGCGCGATTGATCGCGGTCGACACCAACGTACTCGTCCATGCGCATCGTCATGACTCGCCGAAGCACGCTGCGGCTCACGCGCGTGTCGTGGCGCTGGCGGAGTCGCCTTCCCGCTGGGCGATTCCGGTGTTCTGCATCGGCGAGTTCGTTCGTGTAATCACGCACCCGCGGCTGTTCCATTCCCCGCACTCGGCCGAGGAAGCGTGTGAGGCGCTGTCAAGGCTTCTCGCCTCGCCGAGCGTGACGGTGCTCAGTCCCGGGACCGAATACCCCGTCCTCCTGGCGGAGGCGATCCGCGAAGCGAACGCCGTAGGCAACCTCGTATTCGATGCCCAGATCATCGCGCTTTGCCGCGAGGGCGGTGTTTCCCGGCTGATCACCGAGGATCGCGATTTCAAGCGCTTCAAGGGGCTGAGGGCGGCGGGAATAGAAGAGGGATGACCGGCCGTCGATGCCGGCACGCCGCGGAGGCCGCCGGGATTCCGACGGGACCGGACGCGCCCTATTCCGCCGCCTGGCGTGCCAGGTAGGGGTTGTCGAGGCCGAACAGCTCGGCGGCGTTCTCGCCCATGATCCTCCGTTTCTGCCGCTCGTTGAGGAACGGCAGGTCCCAGATCACCGACGGCGAGTCGAAGTCCCAGTGCGGCCAGTCGGAGCACCAGAGAAGCTGGGTTTCCGCGTCGATCGCCTCGAAGGTCGCTTCCATCAGCTTGGGATGCTGGGATTCGAGCGGCTGGCTGGAGAAGTACATGTCCTTGATGTACTCGCTCGGCTTGCGGGTCAGCAGCGGCGCCTCGGACGAACGCATCATGTATTCCGAATCCAGCCGCTGCATGAGATAGGGCAACCAGGCGATTCCGCTCTCGATCCAGAGCACCTTGAGGTTGGGGAAACGCACCGGCAGGCCGTTGATCACCCAGTTGGTCATGTGGATCAGGTTGCAGTGGACGAAGCTCAGCGCGTGCATCGAGAGGAACCGGTTGAGCTGCGCCATCGAGCCGTCTTCCCAGTTGAACCCGGCATGGAAGGCGAGCGGCAGGTTGCGCTCCTCCAGCGCGGCATAGAGCGGCATGTAGGAATTGTGGTGAACCGCCCTGTGACGCGTCGAGGTGACGGTGAAGCCCATCGATCCCGGCTTGTCGCCGAACTCCTCGACGAAGCGCGGGCAGGCTTCCGGCGTGTTGAAGGGAAGGTAAAGCAGCCCCTTCATCCGCGGCTCCTCGGGCAGCACCTCCTCGGTCAGCCAGCGGTTGAACGCCCAGGCCAGCTCGACCTCGACCTCGGGCTGGGGGTGGGTTCCGAGCAGGAGCATGGGGGTGGGGAAGACGACCATGTAGTCGATGCTCATCGAATCCATCGCCCGGCGGGTCAGCGTCACCTGGCGGTGGACGTCGGAATCCTCGATCGCCTCGGCCTGGCTCTGCTGATGCGGAATGCGGCCGAACACGTCCTGATAGAGCAGCCCGGGGGTCGCGTTGAGAAGACCCGGCGGAGAGCCGACTCGGTCGCGGAACGACGCCGCCATATGGCGATAGACGTCGCTGTCGATACGGTCGACGATTTCGCCCCAGAACGCGGTCTCGGTGATGTGGGCGTCGACGTCGACGATCATCATCTCGTCGAAGCGATGCTTCTTCGCCTCGCGCGCGGCGTGGGCGAGGACCTCCCTGGTGTCCGTCCTGACCGTGATCTCGTCGAGGGCGCGTGGGGTCTGGTCGGTCATGCGTTGCGGCCTCCGGATTGGGTGTCTTCGACGAAGCGGCCAGCCACTATAAGGGCCGTCGGAGGCCCGCGCCAAGCGGCTTACTCGGCCGGCGCGACGTCTCCCCGGAGCGCATCGGCCTTCTTTCCCGCCCGGCGCTCGAGAATGCCGACGGTGATCGACATCATCGGCGGCACCACCGCCATGGTGAGGACCGCGGAGAGCGACAGCCCGCCGAGCACGACCGATCCGAGCCCGCGATAGAGCTCCGAACCGGCGCCGGGGAAGACCACCAGAGGCAGCATTCCGAAGATCGACGTCAGGGTGGACATGAAGATCGGCCGGATGCGGTTGTCGGTCGCGGCCTCGATCGCGTCGCCGGCCGTCATGCCCTCGTGGCGGATGTGATGAAGCGTCTGGTGGACGAGCAGAATCGCGTTGTTGACGACAATGCCGACCAATATGACGAATCCCAACATGGTCAGCATGTCGAGCGGCTGTGTGACGTAGAGATTGAGCACCGCCAGCCCGGCAAGCCCGCCGGCCGCTGCTATCGGCACCGACAGGAGCACGATCAGCGGATAGACGAAACTCTCGAACAGAACCGCCATCACGAGGTAGACGATGATGACGGCAAGCGCGAGGTCGAGCACGATTTCGTTCCATGTCGTCGTCAGCTTGTCGGCCGAACCCGACATTCGTATGCGCACCCCGTCCGGCAGGCCGCTCTTTCGCAGCGGCTCGATCACCTCGTCCCGAATTTTGTCCATCGCGGCCTGGAGCGGCATGTCGCGCGCGGGCGACACCGACATCGTCACGGTGCGCACCCGGTCGATGCGCCGGATCTGGGTCGGCCCGGTGGTCACGCTGACATCCGACAGGCTGCGCACCGGCAGGATGCGCCCGTCGGCGGTGACCACCGGCAGAACCCCGATGGACTGGGTCGATTCGTCGCTCTGATCCGGACCCTTGAGCGTCAGGTCGATGCGCTTGCCGTCGACGTTGATCTCGGCGATGCGCACCCCGTCGTTGAAGGCGTCGACCGCCTGGCCGAGGTCGCGTGCCGACAGGCCGTTATCGGCGAGCTTCACCCGGTCCGGCAGCACCCGGACCTCGGGCTCTCCCAGCGTGAGCGCGGGCCGCGGCCGGATCCGGTTCCCCTCGCGCGGCGACAGCGCCCCCATGGTGCGGAAGAACACCTGCCGTCCGGTCGCGAAAATCGTCTCCAGGTCGGGGCCGGAAATGTCGATGCCGATCGACCGGCCGGTGCCGATCGACCGGCCGAACAGCGAGGGCTGGAAGACGAATCCCAAGGTTCCCGGCTCGTCGCGCGCGGGAGTCTGCATTATCGGGATCAGCTCCGCCGCCTTCTGGTCGTCGACATGGCGCGCGGCGATGAAGGCGCGGCCCCGCAGCGCGACGAAGAAGAAGCGGTCGATCACCTTCTGCGCCTCGTCGGTTCCGGGCGGGTGCGTGCGGCCGCTCTCGGCGAGCGCCTCGTCCGACCAGTGCTTGCGCGTCTTTTCCTCGACGCCGCGCGCGATGGTTTCGGTCGTATCGAGATTGTAGCCCGCCGGCGGAAGCACGAACCCGATGATGAAATTGCGGTTGCCGATGGGCAGATAGTCGAGCTTGGGAAGGAAGGTGGCCGCGAACACGCTGGCGGCCGCGGTGATGGCCGCCACCACCAGCAGCGCCAGCACCTTGGAGCGAACGACGAGGCGCGCGAAATAGCGCCAGAACGAGCTGAAGCGATGCGCAGTCCCGTCGATTAGAAACAGGCGCGTCCGGGTTCCCCGCGCGGGGATCCGCCCCGCCAGCAGCCGGTTCGAGAGCGCCGGGATCAGCGTGACCGATACCAGCAGCGACAGCAGCACCGAGACCGAGATCGCCACGGCGATGTCGCGGAACAGCTGGCCGACCTCCAGATCCATGATCAGGATCGGGATGAACACCATCACCGTGGTGAGCGCGGAGACCAGCACCGCCGGCCACACCTGCGCGGTGCCGTGATAGGCGGCCTCGGTGCGGCTCATGCCGCTCTGGCGCAACCGGTAGATATTCTCCAGCACCACGATCGCGGCGTCGACGACCATTCCGACGGCAAAGGCGATGCCGGCGAGGCTGATCACGTTGATCGAGCGCCCGAGCAGCGCCATGGCGACGAACGAGCCGACCACGGAGACCGGGATCGCGAAACCGACGACGATGGTCGGGCGCCACGACCGCAGGAACACCAGCAGAATGACGATCGCCAGAACGCCGCCGAAATAGATGTTCTGCATCACCAGCGCGATCGAGGAGTTGATGTAGTCGGTCTCGTTGTAGACCTGCCGGACCTTCAGCCCTTTCTCCTTGATGGGGCCGTCGCGAAGCCCGGCCATCGTCTCCTGGGCCAGCTTCATGGTCTCGATCACGTTGGCGCCCTGCTCGCGGGTCAGGTTGAGGGCGAGCGCCGGGACGCCGTTCGAGGACATCCGCGCGCGCGCCTCCTTGTAGTCGAGCGTGACGGTCGCCACGTCGCCCACCGTCACCCGGCCCAGCCCGGCGCCCTGCGCGTTCGACCTGAGGACGACCGCCTCGACCTCGCTCGTCGCCGCGAAATCGCCTTCCGTGCGTACCGTGTAGCGGCGTTTGCCCTCGTCGATGTCGCCCCCGGTGATCGACGCGTTGGCGGCGCGCAGCCGGGCGACGACCTGGCCCACGGTGAGCCGGTATCGCGCCAGCCGCTCCGGATCGATGACGATCCGCATCTCGCGCTCGGTCTCGCCGAAAATGTTCACCCCGCCGACGCCGGGCACGCGCTCCAGCCGCTCCTGCACCACGTCGCGCAGGAAGTCGCCGTATTCGAGCATCGGGGTGTCGTTGCCCTCGACCCGCGAGAAGAGGAACCAGGCGATGGCGTTGTCCTCGGTCCCCGACGTCCCGAGCGTCGGCTCCTCGGCCTCCTCGGGATAGTTGGTCACCCGGTCGAGTCGGTTGGAGACCAGCAGCAGCATGCGGTCGAAATTGACGCCGGGCGAGAATTCGAGGGTGATCTTGGCCCTGCCGTGGCTCGCCTCGGAGAGCACCCGCTGGACCCCTTCGAGCCGTTTGAGCTCGTCCTCCTGCGGAATGACGATCTCGCGCTCGACCTCGGCGGGCGCCGCGCCGCGCCAGTTGGTGGTGACGATAAGCACCGGCTGGCGCACGTCGGGCGCCATCTGGATCGGGATCCGCTGCAGCGCGACATAGCCGAACAGGATGATCATCAACACCATGGCGACCACTGCCATGGGGCGCTCGATGGACAGGCGGATGAGATTCATGCCGGACCGCCCTTCATCCGATCAGCTGCCGGCGCCGCCCCGGATACGCACCGGCCCGCCGCGCCCGAGCGTCTCGTTGCCGCGGACGACGACCTTCTGGCCCGGCTTCACCCCGTCGAGCACGACGAAGCGCGACCCCATGCCGTCGCCCAGCATGACCTTCACCCGCCGGGCGAGATTGTCCTTGACCACGAAGACGAACGCATCAGCGCCGCCGCGCACCACCGCGTCCTTGTGCACCGTGGCCACTTCCCGGCCGCTGCCGATGGGGATCAGCACGGTAACGCTCTGGTCGGCGGCCAGCCGCATCCGGGTCTTGCCGAAATTCGGGGTAAAGCGCACGGGGCGGGTCCGGGTCCGGACGTTCTCGGTCGGGACGACGGCGCGCACCGTCGCCCGATGGCGCGAACCGTCGTCCAGCGTCAGCGCGACAAGGGCGCCGGTGGATAGCTCACCCAGCCGGTCGGAGGGGACCTCCGCCTCGACCTCGAGATCGGTGTCGTTGAGGATGCTCGCCACGCGCGCGCCGACATTGAGATAGGTGCCGATGTCGATGTGCTTTTCGGTCACCACGCCGGGGAACGGCGCCTTGATGGCGGTGTCCGCCAGGTCGATCTCCGCCTGGCGTAGCTGCGCCCGGGCTTCCCGCAGCTGTCCGCGCCGGTCGTCCAGTGCGCCGCGCCGCGCCTGGACGTCGCGTTGCAGATCCTCGTAGCGGGCCCGCGAGAACGCCGCCGATTTCCGGAGGCTGCCGAGCCGCTTGAACTCGCCCTGTTTCTTTCTGTACTCGGCTTCCGCCGCCGCCACCAGCCCGCGAAAGCGCGCGACGGAAGCGGCGGAGCGGTCGCGCGCGGCCTTCATCCGCCCGTCTGCGAGCACGGCGATAACCTGGCCGCGCTCGACCCGGTCGCCGACATCGACCCGCATCTCGACCACCGCGCCGCGCACCTGGCTCGCCACCACGCCCGACTGGCGCGCGACCAGCCGTCCGATGACCGGGACGGTCTTGGCGAGCGGCTCGGCGATCACGTCGTCGAGCGTCACCGCCGACGGGGGCCGACCGCCGCCACGGGGCGGGGCGGGTTGCCGCCGGTTCGGGGAAGCGCCGGCGGGCGCGGGCTTTCCGGCGGCGGCGATGGACTTGCACCCGGCGCCGGTGAAGAAGGCACGGATCTCGTTGGCGTCGAGGGAATTGCTCTTGTCGCAGTCCATCTCGTCGAAATTGGCCGCGAGAGGCCCGCCGGCCTCGTCCCGGTCGATCACCCCGTTGCCGTTGGCGTCCGCCGCCTTGGCCCGCCCAGAGAGCGGCGGCGGAGGCGGTTTCGCTTGCGCCGGCGCCGTGCCGGCCGATGCAGCCGCGATGGACTTACACCCCGCCCCGGTGAAGAAGGCGCGGATCTCGTTGGCGTCGAGGGAGCCGCTCTTGTCGCAGTCCATCTCGTCGAAATTCGCCGCGAGGGGTCCGCCGGCCTCGTCCCGGTCGATAACCCCGTTACCGTTGGCGTCGGCGGCCTGGGCGCGCGGCGAGAGCGGCGGCGGCTTGTCCTGCGCCCACGCGGGAACCGCCGCCGCGGCGAACAGCGCCGCCACGAGAGCCAGAGGCAACAGCCCCGCCCCGTTCCGCCGGACACCCACAATCATCTCGCGTCTCGCCGACCCCGTCCGCAAATTTTCCATGCGCCGCAACGAATTAAGACCCCGTCGCCGGAAAACAATAGCCCGATCCGCGCCAAGGTCACAGAGTCCACGTCGCGGGCGGCGGTTTTCCGTCGCCCTGCCACATCAGACGCGTTCGAGAATGTGGACTCCGCGAACCCGATCGATCAGGTAGATCAGGCCGCGCTCGTCGACGGTCGCGTCGTTGGCACAGACCCGGTCCGCGCCCTCCGGCGGGTCGGGCAGGAAGTGGGCGACCTCGACGGGCTTTCGCGGATCGGCGATGTCGACGACCCGCAGCCCCTGGGCGAACCAGGCGAACGGGATCTCGGTGCCGGTCACCACCTCGGAAGGCTGGTGGCAGCCGGTCATCGGCACCTGGGGCGCGCCGTCGGGATCGACCCCGTCGACCTGGAACGTCGATATCGGGATCGGCCGCTCCTCGTCGGTGATGTCGAACACCCAGGCGATCGCGGGCGCGCTGGGGCGCAGCTTGGCGACGTCCTCGTCGGCGACCACCATCAGGCGCTTGCCCTGCACCGGGAAGGGGATCGGAAGCGCCGTGTGCTGCGGGTGGGGGTAGGCCGGGCTGATTCCGTATTCCGAGATCATGCGCGGCTTCGTCATGTCCTCGATCCCGAGGATGAACACCCCGTGGTGCCAGTAGCTGGTATAGAGCCGGTCGCCCATGCGCAGCGGATGGTGGCAGCGCGGCGCCGGGCCGCCGTCCCAGGGATAGTCCTCGCCGCCCGCTTCCCACTGGCCGGGGATCCACCAGCGGCCGACCTCTTTCGGGCGTTCCGGGTCCTTGAGGTCGAGGATCATCATGATGTTGCCGACATAGCCTTCGACCGTCGGCGAGATGTAGGCATAACGCCCGTCGAAATCGAAGCGGTGGACGCCTTTTCCCCAGGTCTCCCAGTTGACGATGTGCCGCGGATTTGCCGGGTCCTCGACATCGTAAATGCCGAGTCCGCCCTCGAAGCCCTCGGTCTGCGGGCCGCCGAGCCGCTCGTGGTTGACGACCATCAGCCCGTCCTGGGCGCGCACCTTGTGCGAATGGCTACCGGGCGGCATGCCGATCTCGGCGAGCAGGCGCGGATCGGAGGGATCGGAAATGTCGAAAATAGACGTTCCGAAGGGCGCGGCCATGTGCCCGACATAGGCGGTCGTGCCGTCGACCCGGATCTGGCCGCCGCCGGCGCAGTCGATATGGCCGACTTCCCTGAGTCCGCTGATGCTCGCCATAGTTCTTCCCCTTTTCAGGCGACCGATTGCGTCGCGCGCCCCTCGTAGAGGTCGCGCCCGGCGACGATCGCGGCGATTTTCCCATCGGCCATCGAGCGGCGCAGGTTCCACAAGCCGCAATCGGGATGGACGTAGCGAATCCTGTCGGCGCCGATGACGTTCGCGGCGTGCTCGATCCGCCGCGCCACGGTCTCGGCGCTCTCGATCTCGGTCGCCTTGACGTCGATTACGCCGAGCCCCATCCCGATCTCCGGCCGCAACGCGCGGAAATGCATCAGCTCCTCGATGGGCCGGTGGGCGTTCTCGCACACCACATGGTCGGCGTGGAGCGCGTTGAGATAGGCAATCAGCGGCTCCCAGTGCGCGTTTTTCTGCGACACCTGGCCGCCGTAATTGCCGAAGCAGAGATGGACCGCCGGAATTGTCGGCACCGCGTCGAGAACGATGTTCATCACCCGCGCGGCCCATTCCCATTCCTCGGGCGCGCCGGGCAGGTTGGCCTCGTCGATCTGGACGACATCCGCATCGAGCCGCGCGACCTGCTCGGCCAGCACGCGCGCGATCGCCTCGGCGAGCGCCACCGTGTCGCCGTAATGCCGGTCGATCAGCGTCTTGGCGAGCATGTGCGGGCCGGTCAGCGCGAACTTGAGCGGCTTCGTCGCCAGTTCCTTCGCCCGGCGGCAGGGCGCGGCGAGGTCGAGCGTGCCGCTCCCGATCGGCCCCTCGGCGACCGCAGCGGGGCGGGTCCTGAACCCCATCGTCGCCTGGGACTCGAACGCGACGATCTCCTCGAACGCCATCTGCGCGCGCACGCCGGACATTGGGTGCACGAAATACTCGATCATGCCGTTGGTCTGCGGATGGTTGGGATCGAAGCGGACGAACTCGCCCTCGCAGACCACGTCGATCCCGGCCTTCTCCTGGAGGTGGATCACCGTCCGGGTCGCGTCGTCGATGGCCTCGGCGGTCGGGTGGGCGTGCAGCCATTCCGGCCAGGGGTAGGAGCCCACCAGCATCGTCTGAATCCGCGGGTCCGCCATCGCGCGCGCTCTCGTTTCCGCAGGGGTGCGGACCTTGCCAGACATCGCCGGCTCGGCCAAGGTCCGGGGCATGAACAACGCCGACCTGATCGTCGCCACCCTGAAGCAAGCCGGCATCGGCCACGGCTTCGGCATCCCGAGCGGAAACGTGCTGCCGCTGATCGAGGCGATGCGCAAGGGCGGCATCGAATTCGTGCTCACCGCGCACGAGGGCTCGGCCGGGTTCGCGGCCGACGTGATGGGCCGCCAGACCGGCCGGCCGGGCCTGGGCATCGCGACGCTCGGGCCGGGCGCGACCAATCTCGCCACCGGCGTGGGCGATGCCTTCCTCGACCGCTCGCCGATGATCGCGATCACTTGCAACCTCAACCGCGACCAGCTCGGCCGGCGGATCCAGATGCTGATCGACCACCACACGCTGTTCCGGCCGATCACCAAGGCGAGCTTCGCGCTGCGCCCGGGTCGGATCGGCGAGACCGTGGCGGCGGCGATCCGGATCGCGCTGACCGAGCCTCTGGGTCCGGTACATCTGGACCTGCCGGAGGACGTCGCCCTCGCCCCGGCGGAGGAAGGGGTGCCGGCGCTGGACGACGTTTCCGCTCCGGACGCGCCGGCGACGGGCTCGGCGGCGGAAGCGGCCGCGCGGATCGCCGGGGCGAGGCGCCCCGTGGCGGTGATCGGCGCCACCGCGATGCGGCTGCGAGAGCCCGGCCTGCTGCGCGCCGTCGTCGAGCGGCACGACCTCCCCTTCGCGACGACGACGATGGCCAAGGGAACGATCGACGAGGATCACCCGCTCTCCATCGGCTGTATCGAGCGGGGCTGCCGCCAGATCCAGCGGCGCTTCCTCGCCGGCGCGGACCTCGTCGTCGGGCTCGGCTACGACCCGATCGAGGTGGAATACGAGGCGTGGATCCGGGACACGCCGCTGGTTCATGTCGACATCGAGCCGGCGGATACCGACGGGTCGGTCGACATCGTGCACCAGACGATAGGCGATCTGGATACGGCTCTAAACGATCTAAACCGGGCGGCGCCCGCCGCGAACGCGTGGACGGAGGCCGAAATCGCTGCCCACCGGGAGGCGTTCCAGGCCTCGCTGCGGCCCGACGCGCCCGGATTTACCCCGCACCGGGCGATCGACGTCGTCCGCGGCGCGCTGCCGACCGACGGCATCCTCGCCTTCGACGTGGGCGCCCACACCCACCAGATCGCGAGCCAGTGGACGGCGCACCGGCCGCGGAGCTTCCTGATCACCAACGGATGGTCGTCGATGGGGTTCGGCCTGCCCGCCGTCATCGCCGCCAGGATCGCCGAGCCCGGCCGCCCGGCGGTCTGCCTGATCGGCGACGGCTGCTTCCAGATGACCTGCGGCGAGCTCGCGACGGCGAGGCGGATGGGGCTCGCCCTCCCGGTGGTGGTGCTCAACGACGGCTGGCTCGGCCTGATCAAGGTCAAGCAGATGCGCCGCCAATACGCCTATGTCGGGACCGCGCTCGGCACCGCCTCGGGACCGGACGAGGGATCGACGCCGGAGCATTATTTCGGGGTGCCGGCCACGGGCGTCCGCACCCCCAAGGCGCTCGCCGACGCGCTCGCCGACGCGCTCGCGGCGGACGGACCGCGCGTCATCGAGGCCTTCGTAGACCCGACGCATTACGACGATACGGTGTTCGATTAGAGCCTGTCCGTCCTGGAATGAACCGCGGTCGAAGCGGAGGTTCTTGACGGCATGCTCGAACGCGACCCATAAGCTGACACAGGCGACCGGCGGGACGGGACGTTTGCGGGATCGGGGATGCGGACACAGATAGCCATCATCGGCGGCGGCCCGGCGGGGCTGATGCTGTCGCATATTCTCCATCTCGAGGGCATCCACAGCATCGTGCTCGAAAAACATTCGCGCGCGCACGTGCTGCGGCGCATTCGCGCCGGCGTCCTGGAAGCCGGGTCCGTCGCGCTGCTGCGGGATGTCGGGCTGGGCAAGCGGATGGACGAGGAGGGCCATCCCCATGACGGCGCCTATATCGTCTGGAAAGGCGAGCGGAAAATCCTGATCGATACCGCCAAATATACCGGCAAGCAGATGCTGGCCTACGGCCAGACCGCGATCACCGAGGATCTCTATTCGGCCCGCGACGCGGCGGACGGGATCGTCGTCGACGAGGCGGCCAATGTCGCGCTTCACGACCTTACGACGGACGCCCCCTTCGTCACGTTCGACAAGAACCGCGACACCGAACAGATCGATTGCGACTATGTGATCGGCTGCGACGGGTTTCACGGGGTCAGCCGGCGCTGCATCCCGCGATCGGTGCTGAAGACCTACAACAAGAGCTATCCCTTCGGCTGGCTCGGCGTCATGTCGGAGACCCGTCCCCTTCCGGACATCGTCTACGCCAATAGCGAGCGCGGTTTCGCCCTGGCCTCCCAGCGCAGCGAACGGCTGAGCCGCTACTACATCCAGTGTCCTCTCGACCACGACGTCGAGGAATGGCCCGACGATCTGTTCTGGCAGGAGCTCAAGGCGCGCTTCCCGGGAGACATAGCGGACGCCATGGAGACCGGCCCCACGATCGAAAAGTCGATCGCCCCGCTCAGGAGCTTCGTCGCCGAGCCGATGCGTTACGGCAGGCTGTTCCTGGCGGGCGACGCCGCCCACATCGTGCCGCCGACCGGCGCCAAGGGCCTCAACCTCGCCTTCTCGGATGTCTACTACCTGTCGCGCGGGCTGATCCGGCATTACAAGCAGCATGACGACACGTATCTCGACAGCTATTCCGACACCGCCCTCCGCCGGGTCTGGGGCGCGGCCCGACTGTCCTGGTACCTGACGCGGCTGCTGCATCTGTTCCCCGACGACAACCCGTTCGACCAGCGAACCCGCGAGGACGAGCTCGACTATGTCGCCCGTTCGGAGAACGCGATGGCGACGCTGGCCGAGCAATATGTCGGGCTGCCATACGAGTAGACCGGGCTTCCCGCCGGCCGCGGAATCGCGAAATGCGGGAGCGCTCGAAGCGGGCGGCCGCCCGACTTTCAGAACTGCGCCGGGCCGGGCGGCAGGCCGAGGGCGATCCGGCCGTAGAGCGCGGATACCGCGTCGAAGTTCATGCTGATATGCATGGCGGCTGCGTGGATGTCGCGCCAGTAGCGCTGCATCCGCGACGCGGTGAACAGCCCGCCGCCGCCGCCGGCCTCGAACATCAGGTCCGCCGCGCGGGTCGACAGGCGGGCGGCGAAGGCAAGGTTGCGCTTGTTGCGGGCGCGCGCCTCGACGGTGAGCTCGTCCCCGGCGGACACCGTCCGCATCAGCGCCTTGCAGTCGCGGTCGACCAGCAGCCTGGCGGCGTCGATCGAGGCGGCGGCCTCGCCGACCTTCATGTGGATGTTGGGGAGCGAGGCCATCGGCACCGGCTGCGACAGGGCGGCGCCGCGGGTCACGCGGTTGCGCGTCGCGTCCACGAACTCCTCGTAGGCGCCCTGAGCCATGCCTAGGATTGGCGCGCACAGGCTGATCGAGATCATCGAGAACAGGGGAATCCGGAACATCGGCCCGGGATTGACCGCCGCGCCCGGCGGATCGCCGGACATGGTATCGGCGAGCGGCAGGAAGCGGTGCGCGGGCACGAAAAGATCGTCGCTGTAGGCCGTCTTCGACCCGGTGCCGGCGAGGCCGACGACCGACCAGTTGTCCTCGATCCCGAAATCCGACGTCGGCGCCAGCGCATAGCCCTTGATGCCCTCGCCGCCGTCGGGGTCGGGAACGGTGGTGGCGACGACGGTCCAGGCGCTGTTGTCGATGCCGGAGCAGTACATCCAGCGGCCGGACAACCGGTAGCCGCCCTCGACCGGCACCGCGGTGCCGGCGGGGGCTATGGAGACGACGAGGACCGCGTTCGGATCGTCCCCCCAGACCTCGTCCTGGGCCTCCTTGCCGAACATGCCGAGGAAGAGGTGGTACTTGGCGGTCACCGAATAGACCCATCCCGTCGAGCCGCAGCCCCGGGCGATCTCGAACGCGACGTCGACATAGGTGTCGAGCCCGTGCTCGAAGCCGCCGAACCGCCTGGGCAGCAGCAGGCGGTAGAGATCGGCGTCGATCATCTGACCGAAAATCTCGTCGGAGACCCGCCGGTCGGCCTCGGTGCGGTCCTGGCGCTCGCGGAGCGTCGGCACCATCGCCCGGGCGCGGGCCACGAGCTCTTCCGCCTGCACCATGGCCATCGTCCCTACGCCGCGTCCCAGGGCAGGGTGGCGCCGTAGCCGTGCGTCAGGGTCTTCACGTCGTCCGGGTTGTAGACGTGGCGCGGCGGGGTCTCGAACGTCGCGTACGGCTCGATGCGGACCACCACGCGGCCCTCATCGGCCGCCATCTTGCGAAGGTCCACCCGTTCGGCCTCGGGCATCGGTTGCTCCGCCATCAGCTCGCAGATCCGGATCAGCAGATCGTCTCCCCCCTCCTCCTCGATCGCCGCGTTGCCGTAGACCAACAGGTAGGTCGGCGGCCAGTTCTCGTCGAGGATGCAGAGCGAGACCTTGGGGTCGCGCTTGACCGCCTTCGCCTTGGCGCGGCGGATCATGGTCGATACCAGGATGTCGTCGCCGTCCATGACGTAGTAGCAGACCGACATCGACGGCCCGTCCGCCTTGCGCGCATAGCCGAACACCGCCGTCCGGTGCCCGCGGACGAAGGCCCGCCTTTCCGCTCCGTTCATCGAACCTCTCCTTCCACACGTTGCTCGCGCCACAGGCCGAGCCGTTCCTGCAGCGCGAGATCGCTGACGCGGAAAAGAACGGCCCCGTCATCGGCCACGTGCCGGTGGCGGCACCAGCCGGGCACGACGAAGACGTCCTTCGCGGCCCATTCCAGGGTGCCGCCTTCGGTCTCGGTCGCGCCCGCCCCTTCTACGACGCAATAGACCCCGCCGTCGCTCGCGCGCCGGGGCGCGCCGTCGAATCCGCGCGGCAGGCGGTGCAGGAACGCCGCCATGGTGGGGCCCGGATCGTCGTAGCGATACCGCCAGCCGAGGCACGGGTCGGGCGCGGTCTCCCGCGCGAGACGGTCCAGAGCGGCGCGGGCGGGCGCGGCGCGGCGGTTCAATGCCGGTCGCACGTCCTCTTCCGCGCGGGTGAGCGGCTGAAGGGTCTCGCGGTGCGTTTCGCGGAACACGGTATCCAGCGCGTCGATCAGCGGCGTATCGAGGATATCGAGCCAGATCGCCGGCTCTTCGCCCTCGTTGCGGTGGTCGTGCCAGGTCCATTGCGGGGTAACCACCATGTCGCCGGGCGCCATCGCCGTCGCCGCGCCGTCGACGGTGGTCAGCGCGCCGGTTCCTTCGATCACGAAGCGGATCGCGGTCTGGCTGTGCCGGTGGCAGGGCGCGATCTCACCGGGGAGAACGATCTGGATGCCGGCATAGAGGGTCTGCGTCGCCCGCATCGCGCCGCCGAAGCCGGGGTTCCGGAGGACCAGCACGCGGCGGAAGGCGTTCTCTGCGCCGATCAGGCGGCCGGCTTCCAGCAGCCGGGGCCGCACGTCCTCGAAGCGCCAGAGGGTGGGCACCGCCGGCGTGCCCGGACGGGTGAGATCGACGCCCCTCCGCCCGACCCAGAGCGCGCCCAGATTCTCCGCGCCGATCCGCGCGTGAAACGCGGCTTCGGGGTCCTCGGTGCGCTGCAAGGGGCGGGGCACGGCCGGCGATATCTCCATCGGGGGCGGAAATCGCGCCTCACCGCGACGCCCGCGCGGGCAAGCTTACGGGCTCGGGCATCGGGGTGCCAGACCGCAACCGCGACGCCACCCGCCGCTTCGGGATCGCGCGGAGGCCCGGCCCGGGGAGCGGGCCGGGTGGAAACCGGCGGGCGCGCTGGATAGCATGGCGCATCGACGCACACCGGGACGAGGGCAGGGTCGAACCATGGCGGAGAAGGCGGTCGTTGAACGAACCCGGATCGACTCGCCGCCGCGGGACCCCGACGCCCTGCTGCACTCGGCGCTCGATCTGCTCGAGGACGGGTTCGGCATCTTCGACCGCGATCTGACGCTGGTCGCGCGAAACGAACGGTTTTGCACGCTTGCCGGGTTGCCCGACGATCTTTGCCGGCCGGGGACGCCGCTGGAGGCGTTGCTCCGGCACGGCGCGGCGCTCGGCGATCGCGGACCGGCAGACGTCGAGGAGCAGATCGCGGCGAGCGCCCATCGAAGCTCCCGGTTCGAGCGCGACATGCCGGACGGGGAACGCATCCTCTTCCGGTACGATCCGATCCCGGACGGCGGCCTGCTCATGACCTGCCGCGACGTGACGGATACGCGGCGAACCGAACGCGCGCTCGAGTCGAACGAAGAACGTCGTGCCGAGGCGGAGTCGGCCTTTCGCGAGAGCGAAGCGCGCTATGCGTTCGCCGTCGAGGCGTTCGGAGAAGGCGTCTACAACTGGGACATCGCCAACGACACCGTTACCTGCTCGCCGGGCTTCTACAAGGCGCTGGGGTCCGAAGAGCGACAACTCCGGACCGGAGAGGACTGGTTCGCCCGCATCCATCCCGACGATCGGACGGGATTCCTCGACGCGCTCACCGCACACTTCAAAGGGCTCACCGACCGCTTCCAATTCGAGTACCGCTGGCGCGGCGGCGATGGGGTCTGGCGCTGGCTGCGCCAACACGGCCTCGCGCGGCGCGACGAGACGGGGCGGGCCCATCATCTGATGGGGTCGATGGGCGATGCCACGGAAGAGAAACATCTGGCCGAAGAGCTGGAACAGGCGCAGAGACAGCTCAGCGAGGCGATCGAGACCATCTCCGAAGGCTTCGTGCTGTTCGACGCCGACGATCGCCTGGTTCTGTGCAACGAAACCTACCGGCGCTACTACGCCGACGCGGCGGGCGAGGAGGCCGCGGAGCGGCTGGTGCCGGGCGCATCGTACGAGGAGATCCTCCGCACGTTGTTCGAGCGCGGATTGTTCCCCGGCGCGACGCTCCACGTCGACCTCCATCTGAAACAGCGACGCGAAAGGCGGGACGACGCGGCGGCACCCGTCGAATTCCATCTGTCCAGCGGGGTCTGGCTGCAAAGTACCGAGCGCCGCACGCAGGACGGCGGTACGGTCTCGATCTATGTCGACATCACGGAGGTCAAGCAACGCGAGGCGGAGCTCAACGCCGTGCTCGATACCATCGAGTACGGAATCTGCTTCATGGGATCCGACCTCAGGGCACGGATCGCCAATCGCGCCTTCCGCGACATGTGGAGCTTTGCCGACGATTTCTTCGACGGTCGTCCGACCCTGACCGAAATGATCGGTTACAACCGGCATACCGGGATCTACGGCGTTCCCGACGACGAGTGGGACGATTATCTCGGGAGCCGCGTCGAGGCCGTCCGCGCGGGCGCCATCCCGCCTTTCGAGTGGACCCGCGCCGACGGCATGGTCCTGCAATACCAATGCATCGCGCTGCCGAACGGCGGCCGTATGCTGACCTATTTCGACATCACCGAGATGAAGCGGCGCGAGCAACGGCTCAGCGAGCTTGTCGAGGAGCTCGGCAAGACCCGCGACGAGGCGTTGCAAGCGCGCGCCCAGCTCACCGAGGCGATCGAGGCGATCTCCGAGGGTTTCGTCGTCTTCGACGGGGAGGACCGCCTCGTCATATGCAACAGCAACTACGAGCGATACTACCGCGACGCGGTCGGCGAGGAGGTGGCCGCGCTCCTGGTGCCGGGCGCCGATCGCGAGACGATCCACAGAGCCGCCTTCGAACGCGGCATGTTCCCGGACAGCGGGGGCACCACCGAGGAATTCCTGGCCGAGTGGCGGGACTACCCGATGAACGCCGTGGAAATGCGCTTCAACAACGGCGTCTGGGTCAGAATCGACGAGAGGCTGTCCCCCGACGCCAGCGTCGTCGGCATCTACACCGATATCACCGACGCCAAAAAACGCGAGGCCGAACTCGCCGACCTGGTCGACCGGTTGACGGTCGCACGCGACCAGGCGATGGAGGCCAGCCGGACCAAGAGCCAGTTCCTCGCCAATATGAGCCACGAGCTGCGCACGCCCCTGAACGCCATCATCGGCATCACCGAATTGCTGGAGGAGGACGCGCAGGACGACGGCCAGGACGACTATATCGAGCCCCTGGAACGGATCTCCCGCGCGGGCAGGCACCTCCTGCACCTGATCGACGAGGTTCTCGATCTTTCCAAGATCGAGGCGGGGAGAGTCGAGTTCCATATCGAGGCGATCGACATCGCCGGGCTGATGGGAGAGCTGGCGACGACGGCGCAGCCGCTCGCCAGGGAGAAGGGCAACCGGCTGGCGGTTCGTCATCCCAAGGACTTCGGCGCGATGCATGGGGACGCGACACGGGTGCGGCAAATCGTCCTCAACCTGCTGAGCAACGCCTGCAAGTTCACCGAGGACGGCGAGGTCGGCTTGACCGTCGAACGGCGGAGGGTCCGCGACAAGGACTGGGTCGAATTCGCGGTCTCGGATACCGGCATCGGCATGACGCTGGAGCAACAGGCCAGGGTGTTCGAAGAGTTCGCCCAGGCCGACAGCTCGACCACCCGAAAATACGGCGGCACCGGGCTCGGCCTCCCCATCAGCCGCCGACTCTGCCGCATGATGGGCGGAGACATGGAGGTGATCAGCGAGCCGGGGGTGGGCAGTACGTTTACGGCGCGACTGCCGTCGACGCTGGACCTGGCGCAGACGAGCGGAAACGACCGGAAACGGGCAACCGGCGCGAGGGCCGATGACTAGAATCCTGTATGTCGAGGACAACGACGACAATATCTACATGCTCACGCGCCGCTTGCGGCGCAAAGGCTACGACGTCGTCGTCGCCACCGACGGCGAGAAGGGCGTCGAGATGTCTCTCTCGGCCGAGCCTTCGCTGATCCTGATGGATCTGAGCCTGCCGGTGGTGGACGGCTGGGAGGCGGCCAGGCGGATCAAATCGGCGCCGGAGACGCGGAACATCCCGATCGTCGCGCTCTCGGCGCACGCCATGGAAGGCGACCGCGAGAGTGCGATCGCGGCGGGCTGCGACGACTACGACACCAAGCCGGTGGATTTCGCGCGGCTGCTGGCGAAGATCGAAACGCTGTTGTCGAAGGGACCCGGAGCGTGAGCGACGGAGGCCCCGCCCTTCTCGTCGTCGACGACAACGACGACAACCGCTACACGTTGACCCGGCGGCTGAAGCGGCAGGGTTACGACAACGTGGCAACCGCCGAACACGGGCGGCAGGCGCTCGAGCTGATGGCCGCGCGTCGTTTCGATCTGGTGCTGCTCGACGTGATGATGCCGGAGATGGACGGCCTGGAAGTGCTGGAGACGATGAAGGCCGATCCGGCGCTGCGCTGCATTCCGGTCGTCATGATATCGGCGCTGGACGAGCTCGACAGCGTCGCCCGTTGCGTCGAGCTCGGCGCGGAGGACTACCTGACCAAGCCGTTCAACCCGACCCACCTGCGCGACCGGGTCCGCGCCTGCCTGGACCGGCAGCGGCCGGAGCCGGAGAGCGAATAGAAGCGGCCGGACGACCGGCCGCGCGTCGTTCCGCCCGCCGGGATCGCGGCGCGAACCGCTAGCGCATGTCGGAGAGCAGGAAGTCCGCGGCACCCGCATCGGCGGTGAGAAGGTACCCGTAGAGATCCAGCATGAGTTGCCCGCGGTCCCGTTCCAGCCGCCGCCGGACGGCGGGGGTGAGCACCAGGGTCCGGCAGGGTTCGTCCGCGACCGCGGTCGCCGAGGCCGTATGGCTTTCGAAAGCCGCGCGTATCTCGATCGCATCGCCGGGGCCGTACTGGCGGAACCGCGCGCCGCTGTCATCGTATGCGGACGCCCGGCCCAGCAGCAGCAGTTGCAACCCATCCAGCGGCGCGTCCTTCGCCACGATGGTCCGGCCGGGGTCGTAATCGCGATGCTCCAGCCACTCCCGGAGCTCGTGGGCGATGTCCTCGAACAGGATGCGCCGGTCCAGCTGGCTCTCGATATCGCCGGCGAAGCGGTCGAGCACCGTGTCGCCGGAGCCGTCCTCGCGGCGGAGATCGGACCTCCGCGCCGCGATGACCATATCCTCGCATCGCTCCAGAGCGCGGTCGGAGTCGGGCTCGAACACCAGCGCGGCGAACATGGGCGGGGAAAGATTGCGTTCTAGCCCCGACCGGCAGTTCTCGGGCGCGGCGGCGAGGGCCACCGGCACTCCCGCGTCATGCGAGGCCCGGACGAACCCGCACAGGGAGCTGACGGCCGAGAAATCGAGACCCGAGACCGCCTCGAAGTCGACCAGGATGCAGGCCGGAGGCGGGTCGAGGCTCAGCGACTGCTTGAGTCGGCTGGCCAGGGCGTACGCGCCGCCGAAGAAGAGATGGCCGCGCAGCCGATATCCGTGGACCCTGTCGCCTTCCGCGAGCAGGATTGCACGATCGGCGATGGGGCGGGACCGGTTGCTATGCCGCTCGCGTGCGGTGAATTCCGTTTCGATCGGATCCACGCGGCTGAGGCGGACCGCGAAAAAAACCGTCGTGATCGCCATTCCGACGCCCACACCCTCGGCGAAGCCGACAAACACGACGGTCACGAAGATCGCCAGGACGATGGCGTAGTCCGTCAAAGGGAGCCGCTTGCGACTGCTTACCAGCCATTCGTTCAACAAACCGACACCCACGAACAACAACATCCCGGCCAGCAACGGAACCGGGATCAATGTCAGGGCCAAATCGTTGAAGAGCAGCACGGAGCCCACCGT
This sequence comes from Defluviicoccus sp., assembly GCA_022826125.1. Taxonomy (GTDB): domain Bacteria; phylum Pseudomonadota; class Alphaproteobacteria; order MPNO01; family MPNO01; genus MPNO01. The sequence goes on along the minus strand of JAJDVM010000222.1, from coordinate 4,180 downwards.
GAGGGCAGCGACAATGCCGGTGAACCGCGTCTCGACCCCGAACCTGAGGTTCAGCATCGACAATGGGGAACTCATGCCTCCAGCCGGGCCACCGCCCAGAGCGGAAATCAGGCTGGCCCCGCCTGTCGCCTTGAATTCCCTGTTCCACTCCAGCTCCCGGTTCGCGGCCAATTCGAAACTGCTCAAGTAAATGACTCCGCACAACAGGGTAACCACCACCCAAGCCAGTATTTCGGGAATTTGAGCGACCAGCGCCATCCAGTCCACATGCACCAGATCGCCTGGCCGTAACGGAGGCCATATCGTCCCTTCCATTACGTCCGCGAACAGCAGGCTCCACGCTTTCGCCTCTTCTTCCGAGACACCGAAGAAGGACAGGCCCAGGTGAAAAACCGTCGAGCAAAGAACGAAGCTCGACGGCAGTATCCACGGATTGCTCCAGCGCTTGGCAATCAAGAGCAAACCGAGACCGTAGGCCACGCCGGGGCCCCAATTCCACAGAGCGGAGGTTTCAAGGAGGGAAACAGCCACTTGCCAGTCCGGCGTCACCTCCATCATCGACAACGCGGCCAGGAAGCAGAGCCCGCCCGTGCCGGCGAGTACTCCGCAGGCGACGGGATACGGAATGAACCGGAGCAGACTTGCCAGCCGGAGTTGCCCGATCGCCACAAAGCACGCACCTGTCGCGACTGCGCCGACAACCACGATCGCAACCATGGTCGTGAACAGCGCCTTCCCTTCCAACGCGATCGCGGGGCCGATCGTCGCGAGCGCCATCATGGAAGGCGTCGATTCGATCGAGATCGCCCCTCGGTAACCGCTGGTCAGGGCGATTGTCAGGCATATGGCGAAGGCGCCGAACACCATCATGCCGATGCCCCGGGAAAGAAATTGCTCCAGGGGACCGGAAAAAACCAGAACTCCGAACAGGATTCCGAAAAAGACGAGAATAACGCCGATGACGACTCCGACCGATATCGCCGGCAATATCTTGGCCACGCGCATGTCGGCACGGAGTTCGGAAACCAGGTTGGCGATCGACGACATTATCGGTTCGAGTTTCCGGTGCGGAGCATGGGCTGCGTCACGGCGGGCGGGGGATCGATCCGGCGACGGCGGCGGCAAGCTTAGGGGCTGGGACATCGGGGTGCCACCCCGCGGGCGGCGGGGAGCGGCCGCGCGGCGACCGCCGCTCGTCGTTTCTCGCAAATCGGGCGTGTCTGCATTATAGAATCCCCCCGGAACGCAGAAGGAGCCGCCGGCCATGCAGGCGCCCCGATACCGCTACCGCGACAACCCGGACGCGGTGCGCGCGCTGGTCCGCCCGCGCGAGGTGCACCGCGACGTCTATATCGACGAGGAGGTGTTCCAGCTCGAGATGGAACATCTGTTCGCCAACACCTGGGTCTATGCCGGCCACGCGAGCCAGGCGCCTGAACCGGGCGATTTCATCACCTGCGAGATCGGCGGTCAGCCGCTGCTGATCTCCCGCCACACGGATGGCGAGATCTACGTCAACTACAATCGCTGCGCGCACAAGGGCACGCGCATCGCCGGCGAGCCGTGCGGCAAGGCGGGCGAGATGTTCACCTGCCCCTATCACGGTTGGGCGTTCCGGACCGACGGCTCGCTGCTGTCGGTGCCGCTGCGCAAGGGGTACGACGGCACCGGCTTCGAGGACATGCCGCTGACGCGCGGCCTGACGCCGGTGAAAAACGTCGCGGTCTACCGCGATTTCATCTTCGTCAAGCTGAACGACGGCGGCCCGGACTTCGAGAGCTTCTTCGGCGAGAGCCTGTCGACCATCGACAACATGGTCGACCGCTCGCCCGAGGGCCGGCTGGTCGTCGAGGGCGCGCCGCTCCGCTACATGCACCGCTGCAACTGGAAGATGCTGGTCGAGAACCAGACCGACACCTGCCATCCGATGGTCGCCCACGAGAGCAGCGCGGGCACGGCGGTGGCGGTGTGGGAGGAGGCCGACCGCAACGACCGGCACCCGCTCGTCGAGCTGCTGGAGCCGTTCTCCAGGAGTTACGGGTTCTATGGCGACATGGGCATCCGGGTCTGGCCGAACGGGCACGGCCATACCGGCGTCACCGACTCGATTCATGCCGACTATTCGGAGATCCCGGGCTACTGGGAGAAGATGGTGGACGCCTACGGGGAGGAGCGGGCCGGGGCGATCCTGGGCGAGATCCGTCATAACACGGTCTACTTCCCGAACATCATGGTGAAGGGCCCGATCCAGACCCTGCGCGTCTTCCATCCGCTCGCCGCCGACAGGACGCTGGTCGAGAGCTGGACCTTCCGTCTGGTCGGCGCGCCGGACCAGCTATTCGCCCGCACCCTGCTCTACAACCGCACGATCAACTCGCCGACCTCGATCGTCGGTCACGACGACCTGGAAATGTACGAGCGCATCCAGACCGGCCTGCGCGCCAACGGTCTGGAGTGGGTCAATGTCCAGCGCCTCTACGACGAGGACGAGGAGCCGGACGCGACCGCCGTGGTGAACGGCACCTCCGAGCGCCAGATGCGCAACCAGTTCAATGCCTGGGCGCGGTACATGACCCGGAGCATGACCCCGCCGGCCGGCGCCGAATTGCAGGGCGCCTGATGGCGGTGTCGGGCGGAGCGGGAGCCGGCGCCCCGGTGACCCGGGAAGACATCGCGGCCTTCGTCTATGCCGAGGCGCGGCTGCTCGACGAACGCCGCTACGAGGACTGGCTCGACCTGTTCGCCGAGGACGGGCGCTACTGGATCCCGGCGGAGTGGGACCAGACCGACCCGGTGATGCAGCCCTCGCTGATGTACGAGGACCGCTTCATGCTGGACGTGCGCATCCGCCGGTTGCGCGGCGCTCGCACCTACAGCCAGAAACCGAAGAGCCGCTGCGTCCATGTCCTGCAGCAGCCTGCGGTCGAGGCGACGGATCACGCGGCGAACAGCTATCGGACCTGGACCCCGTTCCACTATGTCGAGGCCCGCGGCGACGAGCGGGACTATTTCGACGGCTGGGTCCGCCACGACCTCATGCGGGTCGACGGCGCGCTGAAAATCCGCCTGAAGCGCATCGATCTGGTCAATCTCGACGCGCCCTTCGGCAACATCCAGCTTTTTATGTAACGCGAGGCCGCCCGACCGGGTCGCGGGACGGCGGAAGGACGGAGACGCGATGAACGAGGAATCGGGCCGCTACACCGCGGTCGTCACCGGCGGCAGCGCCGGCATCGGCGAGCGGCTGTGCCGCGACATGCTGGATGCCGGCTGGCATGTGATCTGCGTGGCGCGCCGGCCTTCGCCGATCGATCACCCGGACGTCTCGTCGGTCTGCGCCGACCTGCTCGACCCAAGGGAAACTGCCGATGCCGCCGCCGAAATCGCCGGCCGCGACGTCACGCACGTCGTCCACAATGCCGGGCTGATCCGGCCCAACCTGTTGCCCGACGTCGCGCCGGAGGATCTGGAGAAGCTGACCCACATCCATCTGGCGGCGCCCCTGCTGCTCACCCAGGCGGTGCTGCCGAAGATGCGCGAAAGCGGCTTCGGCCGCATCGTCTTCGTCACCTCGCGGGCCTCGATGGGCATGCCGACGCGCAGCGCCTATTCCTCCACCAAGGCCGGAGTCCACGGCCTGGCGCGGACCTGGGCGCTGGAACTGGCGCCGGAGGGCATCACCGTCAACGTGGTCGCGCCCGGCCCGATCCTGACCGACAATTTCTGGGGCATCATCCCGAAGGGCTCGGAACGCCAGCAACGGCTGGCCGACAACATGCCGGTCGGACGCATCGGCGAGCCGGAGGACGTGACCCGCGCCGTGATGTTCTTCGCCGACCCGGAGGCCGGTTTCGTCACCGGGCAGGTTCTGTTCGTCTGCGGCGGGACGAGCCTCGGGGGAATCTCGCTTTAGCGGGAGTCCGGCGGCGGCGCGCGAAAGAGCGGTCTCGTCCCCGGGCGACGGTCGTCTTCGGTAAATGGATTTGGAAAGGCAGAGCGTGAACGAACTCCCGAGACTGACTACCGGCGAGGCGATCGCGAAGTCGCTCCTGCTGCACGGCGTGGACACCGTTTTCGGCATTCCGGGCGCCCACATGTACCACTTCACCGACGCGCTCGCGCGCGAGGGCGACCGCATCCGGTTCGTCACCACGCGAAACGAGCAGGGCGCCGGCCACCT